>NZ_JAVDXN010000007.1:0-208311 GCF_031457955.1 Mixta sp. BE291
ATATCGTTTGAGCTATCCTGGGCGGATATGTTGAGGTATGCAAAAGCTGCATCTTTTGCGGGATCTTTGGTAGCAATTGGTTGTTGGTGGATCTACTACCAGCACTACAGAAAAAACAGATAGAGTACATATTCTAGTCATTTGGCTGGGTTATATTATGTTTGGAACCATGCTGGGTTATGGTCTGGGCTGTGGTATTACGAGGAAAATGGAAGCAGCCTAACGTAACGCGTTACCTTTATTTTGATGCTGCTGCTATAGGTTCTGTCATGATAGTTATGTAAATTCTTAGGTCTGATATTCGCTTAACACCGCGTAGATAAGACTCCTTTTCATAGAGCGGTGTGTTTGTTCTATGTACATGCGTGCGCGGTTGCAAGGGTAACGTTTTCGCACCGGGCAAGTTCCCTCAGTTCCGCAACGCACTGGGCATTTCTCCCCGTAGTCTCACGCATGCTGGCATAGACGACCAGGCCTTTGCGTACCAGCGCTAATGAAATGGCGTGACCGATGCCGGAAGAGGCGCCAGTTACGAGAACGACTTGTTAGTCTTGTTCCATGATTGCCGCTTTATCAGTGACTGGTTTAGATAAGCACCTTGCCGCATGCGTGTCCCGTGGATAGTTTTTCAAACGCGGCGCGCGTATGGTCCAGCGTGAAGATTGTATCGATAATGATCTGGAGTTGGCCGTCAAGGAATAACCTGATCGCTTCCGGCTGGACAGATGTAGCCTCGGCAAAGAAAACGAATGCGCCCGTATGGCTGCTCTTCGGTGTGAGATCGAATGCGACCAGGCTGGCAATCCGTCCGCCCGGCGTCAGTACAGACCCGGATTGCTCAAGTATGTTGCCTCCTATGGTATTGAGTACCAGGTCCACCTCTCGCAGTCGCGTGAAATCATCATTCCGATAATCGATAACTTCATCAGCACCCAGATTTTTGATCAGATCAATGTTTTCATTAAATCCTCGCGTCTGTGAAAAAGGTTCAACCTTGTGACGGGAACTGGCCAAGCTGCAGAAACAGGCCAAACCAATCTTCCATGTGCCAGGTGGTGGTTATCAGACCGTTGCTGAGCGTATGAAACTCGTGCAGCCTGAAATTCACCTTCTTACCGGTTGGCGCGATGCCGAACAGCTCACCCAAGTGGGTCCCGCTGATCTCGGCGCGCACACCGACCTTGCCAGGCTCCTGGATGGTGTCATGGATGGTAATGAGCACGTCCGGAAAGGCGGCGACGACCATATTAATGATAGGTTTGATGCCTGCCGGACCGGGAACCTGACCAGGGGCCGGTGGGATGTCATCCCATTCCGGAGCAAGTACCGCATCCACAAGATCGGGACGCTGTTCGCTGAAAGCGCGATACAGCGTCTCTACGGCGGCCAGTTCGGTGCGTAATTGCTGGGTCAATTCTATTGATGGGATGTTCATAAAAAGATCTACTCTGCGGTAAAGGAAGTGGCAGAATAAAACTTGCGTTATAATCAATCCAACAAATAACCTGTATAAGCCATTATTTGAAATATGGATTTTCACGGTGTTGATCTGAACTTGTTAGTTGCTTTCAATGCGCTCATGAACGAACGCAATGTCACGCGCGCCGCAACCCAGATAGGCGTAAGCCAGCCGGCGATGAGCGCAGCCTTGTCCCGGTTACGTAACTTGCTGGGGGATCCCCTGTTTCAGCGCAGCAATGCTGGTTTAATTCCCACCCCACGCGCACGGGATCTGGCGTCTCCTGTCGCTGCGGCTTTGCGCCAAATCGAGCTGGCCATGGTTACCCCGCCTGCTTTTCAGCCTGAAACGGCGCAAGTGACGTTTAAATTGGGCCTGCAAGATTACCCGACCGTGGTTTTGCTTCCAGCGCTTATGGAAGCGCTGGAACAGAACTCGCCGGGCGTTTCCTTGAATGTGATTACATTTAATGACCGCAATGCTGCTGTCGATCTGCTCGATGCCGGTGTGATCGATGCGGCCATCGGTGTGCCACCGACGAATATGGATGCGCGTATTTTGACGCGGCCGCTGCTGCATGATGAATTCGTCACCATCGTATCGAGCGAACATCAGGCTGCAAGGGAGCCGATGAATTTGAACACTTACCTGGATCTACAGCATGTGCTTGTGTCACCTGAAGGACAGTTGCACGGCCTCGTCGATCAAACTCTCGCGCAACATGGCAAGCAGCGCAAACTCGTATTAACCATCCCACAAATATTTGCCGTGCCTGCGGTCGTCGCGCGCACCAAGATGGCCGCTACGATACTCAAACGTGTGGCACTTCATTCGCAGGTCAGCCATCGACTGATGCTATTTTCGCCGCCTCTTGCGCTGCCAGAGATCGTGTTTCATCTGATATGGCATCGACGCAGCGACAACTATCCAGCTCAGGTATGGTTCAGGGAATTTATTGCCAGGCACTCAAGCACCTTGTGATCAGCATTTTGTTTGACGGCGCCGCTGATAGAAGCGCATTTGCAGAGAGTAAGAGCCGGTTGTCAATGAATGCGAGTCTGCATTTTTTACAGTGAATTGCACGCTAGCTTCGCTGATATTAAGCCAATCGCTTAGAAGCGCGTACTGGATATTGTTTGCTATAAGCGAACAGCGGACATTACGGGTTAATAAGTGGCTCTGCACTTCCTTAAGTGTTTTTTGATCAAAATTCTGTAAGCGCTATCGGTTTTTGGTCGGCGTCCAGCGCCTGAAGCTTGCCCCGGTTTAGCATGCACAGTTAATGAGCTTGGGTTGGGCTGGGAAAATCGAACGGATACTTCAGCTGAAGCTCAAGGGGCTTGGTCTTTCACCGCGCATGGTCTCTCGAAGACTCTGCCAACAGCTATTGCAGTATTACTAAGCGACTCGCATGCGTTACTCCATTGGCGCCTAACAAGGTGCCTAAAAGGTTCGGATTTAATTAGTTCAGTTCGGACTTCGCGGGACAAATTGAGGGCACAAAAAAGCCCGCAGGGCTTGTGCCGTGCGGGCTCTTAGGACTTCATCGGATGACTCTGGTAATCACCGATGGAGAATTTTGGTGGGCTGGCGGAGTCTGAATTTTACCCACAACTTTATGTTTTTAAGTGATTTTTATGAGTTCAACTTTGATTGGTATACCTAAGCGTATACCAATGGCGTTTAGTCTGTGGCTTTACGACAGCTGATAAGTTAAGAATTTATAAAACTAAATGCACATATTATCTTCAGAAAAAAAGATTCTTCGAAAAAGTGTTCACCCTGTTCACTTTTAATTTTTATGATTAATAATCATAATGTTATCTGGTGATCACTTAGACGGGTACTCTTCACCACTCTTCACCCGAGGTGAACACCATTCACATTCAGACGTAAAAGTATGATGGCAAGTTTAAATTTTCGTCGCACTGCGGAAGATGGCCGGTGTCACTGCTTGGGTGATAGGAACCTTTCGCCTACGTTGTAAGTAGGCTTTGAGCGAACAGCGGACATGGGTATCGGTATTGCCCTGAGGATACCGCTTATTGCTTACACCTGCGCGAAGGCTTGAAATTTAAGGCAATAAATTTTTTGCTAAAAGTTTATTTTATTGTTATAAAAACATTTTACATTTTTTGGTGTTGAGAATGAGTGAAAATACAAAGATTCAGGCATCAACTTCTAATGAAAAGAAATATAAATGTAACCCGAAACATAGGAATACAAAACCAGAATCAGACAAAACTATATGGTTAGTAAATGAAGCTCAAGAAGAAACTTTCTTTTGGGAATCAGTTGATGAAAAGTATGTATGCGATAAAAATTGTTATTGGTGGGTGAATGTTACACCAGCGACGAGTGAAAAAAACATAATCGGAAGAACCGATGTGAATTATGCATACATCGCAAAGTTTAAATCAGATCATAATAATGAATGGCATGGCTATCCAGTGACAGCGGAAAGGTCGCCACATGATGTTCCGCATACCACTATTTTGGATGAGTGGAAGAGGCTTAAGTTTTTTTCAAAAAAAGAGGTTTCAGACCTCAAAAAGGGGAGAGGTTATGTCAAATCTTGCGCTTGACCTTAAAATAGAAGGAGACTTCATAGATTCTTTTATTTACTCTGGGGTTTTATACCTCCTTGATTCTGAATTTAGGTTCACATCATATTCTTGGAACTCTTTATGTGATTTTATCTTAAAAAGAAATGGATTCAAATTTAGCGATGCTAGCTGTATCTTAAGATACTCAAAAGATAATAGAAATGATAATGGTTCAGCGCATACAATAGACACCAATATTAGTGTGAATGAGCTTCTTTCGCTGAAAAAAGATTCTATCAATATTAATACTTGGCCATCAGATATAAACTTATTTTCAAATAAATTATATTTCTCTGGTGATGATGGTGTTTATTTTATAAATACAGACCATACAACTGCTGAATTTGATAAGAGAAAAATGCAAAAAGTTTTCGGCATGAAAAGTTTCTCTATATCTCCTAATACAAACAATAGAATTGCTTTAGCTGTTGGCCGTGAAGGTGTTTTTACTTCAACTTTAAAATATGGAATTAAAGTACCTGCAGAATCTAAAGTATCCGGTAGCAGTTGTATTGATATAGATTGGATGAATGATAATCTTTTCATTAACTCAGATACTCTCGTTGTTGAACAGTTTTGTAAGATTGAGAATAAAAATAATGTTGAGTCTAATGATTTATTTGTGGCAATAAAAAGCGGAATATCAAAAGAACATGAAGAAGAACATGTTAATTCTGGAGAGCTGACTAAAAAAGCCTACAGGAAATACGTTGATGCAATCTTAAATAAGCCTCCTGAAACTATGCAGTTAAAGGAAAGTTATAAATATGGCTGGTCTAGTGGTGATTGCGACTTTATATTAAATAAAGATGATAGGATATTAGCTCAAAATAATATATCTGGTGAGAAAAAGGATATTTCAATTGAGGGCCGTTCTTCGGGGTTAATTAAAGTTCGAACTTCAGGCTGCGGAACTATTATAGAATCCAAAGATGGTAGGCTATTCATGCTTTCGGAGCATGAAGTTAAAGATATATCGAGTGAATTCGTTTCTTGGCGAGTTTACCCTAGGGCAAAAAACCACGCCAATCACTTGCATATAATAAACGATGAAAATATAAATATTAAGATTTATAACAAAACATTTTCCATCCTCAATACTTTTCTTTCTAAGGGCAATGATGATGAGTATAATTACAAAATATCCAACCTGATCAGCTAGAGCATTATCATCAGAGTGGTGGTATTTAATAGATATCGCCACTTTGATTGAAAAATACCAAGGTGCACATCATTCTAAAATATTCACCACAACCTCACTTGAACTTTTCCGTTGCAAAATATTCAAATCATAAAAAATTAATTCTAAAAAGCATCCAGAGTTATGTGGGTGAATTCTGCACCAGTAATTACAGTAATAACTATGGATTTAAATCGTTCGTTAAAGAGTGTCTGTGACAGTGCTATTCCAGACTCTTGAATGTATGCACTTGGCACAAACCGGCCTAAGCCGGTTTGATATTGCAATTTATTAGCCATCGCAGCGGGGCAGCCAGTCGGCCTCGCAGTCTTTGCTCAGCTCCAGGCTGGTCTGTATGCCGTTCTTTGTCTTGCGCTTCAGCAACTCTATCTCGTACTCCTTCAGCGTCTGCGGCACCGCCTGCCCGAACGCCGTCAGGCTCATGGGGTGCTGATGGCCTCTGGCCTCCATAAAGGAGAGGTAGGCGTGATACAGGTAGCGGCGTGGGTTCATCGGCCGGATATTGGCGTTGCCGATAAACAGTCCGGTCGGCGTGCTGAGCGACGTCAGGTAGCCGCAGAAGTCGACCAGCGGATCGGCACTGCGCTTGATTTCCAGTGCTTCTTCTGACGACTGCTGCGCCTGCAACAGGTCGCGGGCGTCGTCAGGACGGGTGAAGCGCTCCATAAGGTGGCGCACGATAACCGCCAGCTCACCGGCAATCTTCTCCAGCAGCTGCGGGTCACGCTCGTTTGCCGGTATCACGTCCGGGAACGGCAGGATTACCCGCCGACGCGACACGCCGCCGCTGCGGTCGCTGAAGCGCATCGGGTTGTTGTTCACCGCCAGTATTACCGCCGGGATATGGGTTGAGTAGGCGTCACGATACTTCGGGTCAATCGCCACGGCGTCACCGCCGGTAATCGCTTTGATGCCCGCACCGTCGCCGCTCCACTTCTCCTGGTCCGGCAGGATAATTAAGGAGTATCCCACGACCGAGGCGCGTTCCCGTGATGACTCCAGCGTGTCGATGGTGGCCGCCGTGGTGTTGTCCTCGCCTGCCAGCAGACGGGCAATGGAGGCCATCACACTTTTGCCGCTGCCGCCGGGGCCGGTCACTTCGAGGAACAGCTGCCAGTCGTAGCGGTTCGCCAGCACCATAAATAACGCCGCGAGGATACGCTCCTGTTTCGTCTCATTACGTCCGGCCGCCCGCGTCAGCCACTGCCAGAAGTGCGGGGCATCGTCCGCCAGATTCTCGCCCGCCTTCGGGGTGGTGTAGTCCACGCTGTTGATGGTTCTGAGCCAGTTCTCTTTTTTATGCGGGCTGAAGGTGCCGGTTGCGGTGTCAAACACGCCGTTACGAAAGCCAATCAGCCTCCGGGCCGGTGCGCCCATCTGCGGCACCATCAGCTTGAGCGTGTCCACGATGCCGCCGATACCGGTTGCCGAGAACGGCGCGCGCACCTTCTGAAATAGCGCTGCGATTTCCCGACTGAGCACGCGATACGGCAGCACCTGCCACGCGCCGCCCTCGTAGCGGCACAGGTCTTCACCCACCACCGGCACGGCCAGGGTGTTGAGGTAGTGCGCGGCCAGCAGCTCGGCCTTCTGGCTGGCGCTCATGGCCTTCAGGTCGGCCTCGCTCACCGACTCAAACGGGCTGAGCGCTTTCGGCTGGGTAAAAGCGGTCAGCATCGCCAGAGTAGCGACTTCACCCTGCGCCTGAAAGACGTCGTTCCAGTCGCCGGTAACAGGTGGCAGGGCCGGTTTGCCGTTACAGCGCTTTGCCGCCGCTTCAGCCCTGAGCTGGCCGGTGCCGTTCTCATCGTTATCAGCGGCAATCAGTATCAGCGCCTCCGGATGCTCCGCGTGCAGTCGCTCCGCCAGCGCGGGCAGGTTGTTGGCGCTTAATGCCACAAAAACCGCCTGGCCTGTGAGCTGGTGCACGGTCAGGCCGGTGGCGTAGCCTTCGGTCAGCCAGAGCGTGTCGCCGGGTTCGCCCAGGCAGTGGAACGCCTCCTTCACCTGGCCGCCCGCAAGGGTACGTTTGGTGCCGTCAGCATTAATCAGCTGGGCGTTGACCGTGTCGCCGGTAAAGTCCGTCAGTGGCACCAGCAGGTCGCCGGGCTGGTATGTTGTGTCGCTGATGCGCTTTAAAGTGGTCAGCGTCAGAACGGGCGTTTCAGCCAGGCCCTTGTCTGTCAGGTAGGCGTTACCGGTCTGTGCTTTCGCACCGGCGACAAGCCGTGCAGCCTCTTTTGCGGCGTTAAGGCGCGCACGCGCCTTTTCCTCGTCGGTTTTCTCCTGGGAGGTAACCAGCTTTACCGGCAGGGTGCCAATCAGGTCAGCCACCCGGCAGGCGGCCTCCTTTGTGTTCACGTCCAGCGCCTTTTCAACCAGCGCCAGCCCGTCGCCCGCGCCGCACTGGTTGCAGACCCACGTCCCGCGTCCGGCCTGATTGTCGAAGCGGAAGCGGTCTTTGCCGCCGCAGACCGGGCACGGTGAGTGCTGCCCGGCGGCGTTGATGCTGATACCCAGCGCGGGCAGCAGCTGAGGCCAGTGACCGGCGGCGGCGCGCACGGTGTCGGTGACGATATGTTTCATGCGGCCTCCTTAATGCAGTGTGGCTTTTGAAGCGGCCAGGCGGCCGCACAGCAGTTCATCCATCATGGTTTCACCCATGCGCGTCAGGCGCGGCGCGGCGACCAGCACGTCGGGCTGTACCATTTCGCTAAGCATGGTGCAGGCCATGTCCATGCCGTTTTCCGGGCCGTACTTACGCACGTAATAGCCTTCCAGCTCCAGTGCGATGGTCATCTGCACCTCGTCCAGCGAGGCGGAGACGTCAAGGCCGTAATGCTCGCAGGCGGAAAGGTAGCCCTGGGCAACGGCGCGGCGGTAAACGGCAGTGCGCACCTCAACGGGCAGGCAGGACTGATTATTAGAGTTATTAGTTGTCACGGGAGACCTCCATATCGTTAAGCATGACGGATTCGCAGGTGCTGACCAACTTTCCCCAGCTGGTCGGTAAGCAGCGCCACCACGGACGCGAGCGCGTTACCGTCGGGGCCATTCTTACGGTTGCCGGAACATTCGATAACGTCGAGCATATCGAGCACGGTCACGCCCACGCTGTGGGCATGCTGAAGGCGCAGGAAATCGGCGTACGGAATGGGGTAGCTGTCGTGGTTGTTAAGTCGGGCTGACAGGGTATTCATGCGGCCACCTCACAGAGCGGCAGGCGACCGGCAAAGAAAAGCACGTAATCGCGGGCCAGCAGGCGGCGGGCGGCGGATTCGGTTTCGGCAGTGGTACGCAGCATGCAGGGACGGGCGGCGGTATCGGCACGGCGCACGGCGGCAAAAAGAAAGGTGAACTGCATGCGTGCAGAAATAAGGGTTGCGGCCATAGTGGCAGACTCCATTGAGTAGCGGTTAACGCCACCACCGGAGTTCTCACACTCGGGTGGCAGCCCGGACGGGGGTGAGAAACCGGCCTCAATGGATACCGGCCAGCCCGAAGGCTGCCCCGCCCGGGCCACCATTATGAAGACGGCACAGCGGCTCAAGAACCGTTGCCCGAAAAATGGGTGCACAAAGGCTACGACGTAAAAAAACACGCGTGGCGCGTGTTGTGTCGCCATTGAGTAACCCGGGTTCTCACGCCCGGCTGCCGATTTTGCGGCAGCGGAAAAACTGTATACCGGTAGCTCGCCAGAAAAAAGCCTTTTTTTACACATCGGGCCTTTTTCCTCAGCAATCGGTCAGGACGTGATCGGATTGCGGCGGATTTGATCGGAAGTTTTCGCTTTTATCCCCCTTGCTCCCCTTTGCGGGCTTCTGCTTTTCGGTAAGCACGGAAATATGGCCGTGGCGGCCGCTGTTGAATGCAGGCAGCGTGGATTTTTTGCCTGCGATGGCAGAAAGCAGACTTTCTGCCACGTACACGGCCTCTTCCTGGCTGAGCGGATAGCTGCGGGTGCCGAAGTTAAGCTTAATCATGCCGCACCTCCGGCACGCTGCGCGATGCGGGCCTGCATCCAGTCGTCAATCTCCGACGCCAGCCAGGCGACGTTCTTGCCGCCGAGAGAAATCTGCGACGGAAACTGCTCGCGGCAGATTAAGTCGTAAATGGTGGAGCGGGACAGACCGCAGGTGCTGATAACTTCCGGCAGGCGCATAAAGCGGTCGCGGGGGTAGTGCAGGTCGTTCACGGACGGCGTGGCCGGAGCGGATGGTGAAGCAGTGGAGAGCATGATGTTACCTCATATTGTATCCAGGCGGCGCTGGCCGTTTCCGGTCGTGTTGTGCTGGTAACCCCCTATTGTGAGAATATTTTTTCCTGTGTAAACAAGCCGCCTTCCTGTGGTAAATGAGCAAAATCGCGTTCTGTTACACCCTGTTTGCCACTGTATGCCAAAGAGTGCCAGAGAGTGCCATTTATAAAGAACTGACCGGAAACTCAGATTCATTAATAGTTAAAAACTCTGAAAGAATGCTAGCCAGAAAAAGGTCGGTTTAAAACCGGGTGAACAGTGGTGAATACTCGGTGAACAGTTAATTCTGAAGTGTTCACCCCTTTACTAACTGTATTTATTATATTGTTCCTTAAGGTGAAGAGTAGTGAACAGTTTTTTATAAAACTAAAAGCTCAGCAGGGATACTTGGTCAGAATATAACCATGTTTGCTGAGCGACAGGCAGACAGCAATGAAATGATTTGTCCGGTGGTGAACGACAGAATAGCGACATACTTTACAGACAGAGAGAAAAGCTATGAGCACCCCGGAAAACAGCGGCACCTTGGCAGCCTTTGAGCAGGCCCGTACCGCACACCTTGAGAAGATGAAAGAGTACAACGCCATCTGTGCCGACATTACCCGCTGCACGAAAGAGCGTGAAGCGGCCATTGAGGCCGGAAAAGAAGCTGAAACGAACTGGCGCACCCGCTTTCGCAGCCTGCGCGGCAATCTGACCGACGAGCTGAAGGCGGAACACAGCCAGCGCATTGCCAGCCGCGAGCTGGCCGACGAGTTTACCGGCCTGATTGCCGAGCTGGAGCTGGATAAGCAGGTCTCCATGCTGAATGCTTGCGGCACGGGTAAGGAATATGTCTACGCGCACAAGCTGGCTTTTAACGAGTTTGCCGATGCGGCCTGGCAATCGGCGCTGCGCAACGTCAGCCCGTCCCTGCTGTGGGCCATCCGCCTGCGCCTTCAGCGTGAGAAGGTGAATCCCCGTGACGACGGCGAGCGCAGCGACGTACAGGTCGTGGCGGAGCTTATCGGCAATGCGCTGACCCGTGTGGCCGCCGCGCTGCCCGAGAAAGCGCTCACGGAAGCCCCAGTGCTGGAGAATATCGGCCTGTGGCGCCCGGCACTCACCGGGGTGGATATGGCGCTGTATGCCAGTCCGGGTAAGCGCAACAAGCTGTGGGACGCCATCCATGTACACCGTCCGTGGATAAAGGAAGGTAAAAAGAAATGATGCACTGTCCGTACTGCAAAAGCCCCGCGCACGCCAAATCGAGCCGCTATATGTCCGAACAGGTGAAGGAGCGCTATCACCAGTGCACCAGCCTCGACTGCTCCTGCACGTTCAAAACCAGCGAGAGTATCATGAAAGTCATCACCGCACCGCCTCAGCCCGAACCGGTTCACGCAGCCACCCCGGAGCCGGTAAAAGAACGCCAGACAATCGGGCGCTACGGCTCATCTTTCCGCATTCTTCACTGACCACAACGGCCGCTGAAACCAGCGGCTTTTTTGTGTCCGTTTTTCATCCTTTCAACGCCCTTTTTCTGGCCAGCCCGGTTTGTAAATAGCAATGCATGCATACGGTGCATGGATTTGCATGTAAACTGAGGGACTACACATACCCCTTCAGTCTATGCCCGGCGCGGCTTTGTCCGGTTCATGCAATTGCATAAAAAACGATGCATAAAGCGGGCAGGCGAGGCGGGGGTATGAGTGCGCGCAAAGGTATTATTCATCATAAATGTTTTTTGAAATGATTATTTTAAAGCTAATAATTCATTTGCTATCGAATGTGGCCTACTGGTTAAAAAACCATCTTTTATTTTCTTTTAGGTTGTGATTAATTAAGTGCTCTTATGTTTTTAGGAAAAATCCTAAAATGGAGTTTTTATGAAACTTGCAGCGCTGTACATTAAAAATTTCAAAGGTGTCAACGAGGAAATAAGAATACTGATAGATAATGTCGTTGTGTTGATTGGGAAAAATAACAGCTGTAAATCTACAGTCTTAGATGCATATGAAGCATATTGTACTCTAGGCACAGGAAGTCGAAGTTTAGATGATTTTCATAATCGCGATGATTCTTTACCAATTGAAATAACTGGGTTGTTTACCGATGTAAATGATCACGATATTAAGCAGATAGGGCAAGAGTGGTTTCATGAAGAACTTGATAGTTTTAAAAAATGCTCTAAATTTAAAATAATTTGGGATAACGCTGACAATGACGGAAGGAAACTCAGCTTTAGTAATGAAACTAATGACTGGAAAGATGGTGGGGCTGGGGGATGGAACTCAATACTTTCAAGCAGGTTGCCGACGCCCATAAGAATTAATCCCAATGACTCTCATGTGACTTTAGAGGCAATAGTTAAAGATTTGATAGCAAGTAATGCTGTTGAAAAAATAAAATCTGATAAATCAAAAGCAGCTGGAATTATATCGGAAATCCAATCTTTAGCAAAAGAGATTGAAGGTGAACTGCTAGAAAGCATACAAGATATAAGTGCTGGAATCGAAGAAAACGTAGATGCTATGTTTAAGGGTGTGAAGGTAAGGTTTGAGACAGGAGTTGGTAAATTTGAACCTGAAAAAGCTATCAAGGAAGGCAGCCGCTTCATATTTGATACAAACGGCTGTAGCTCTCCACTTTCACACCAAGGTTCTGGTGTGCAGCGAGCATTCTTATGGGCAGCCATTAAAACTTTATGCAATGCAGGGCTTTTAAAAAAAGGTCGAAAAATAATAAATAATCAAAAAGCGAAAATACTACTCGTTGATGAACCAGAAATAAACATGCATCCTTCTGTCGTACGTTCTGTACGAGATGCTATTTATACTCTTGCTGGGTTAGAGGGGTGGCAAGTGATATGTACTACTCACTCACCTGTTTTTATAGATCTCACGAGGGCTCATACAACTCTAATCAAAGTTTCTAACGTCAAAAAGAGTGTAAGATATTATCAAACAGAGAAGGTGGCATTTACTGATAACGAGAAAGAAAATTTAAAAACATTGAATAGGTGTTGTCCAACTGTCAATGAGTTCTTCTTTTATGAGAAATCAATTTTGGTTGAAGGTGACACTGAGTTTTTGGCTTACAATCACATTATACATACTAATAGCAAAGAGCATGAATACTGCGTTATTAATTGCAGAGGTAAAGCTAACATCCCAACATTTATAAAAATATTAAATCAGTTTGGAAGTAAAGCCGTTGCAATCCATGATCTAGATAATAAATTTATAGATGGTGGGAAGATTAATGCTATGTGGACAATCAACAAAAAGATCAGGGAGGCGGCCGATCTTTCCTATGGGAATGTCATAACTGTTGCACACCTCCCTGACTTTGAAGGGCACTATCTAAAAGAAAAGCCCAAAAAAGATAAGCCATATAATATATTTTGCCATTTATCTGCTGAGGATTATTATGAAAATGAAAAGTATCGTGCTTTACGAAATAGTCTAAATGATATTGAGGCTGGCACACATACTGGAATATATGAAGGGTGTGATAAAATAGATGCATGGGGTGAGGCACGCATCTCTTAGTTTTTTTTAATTTCTTATTTAGAGTGGTAAATAAAATCCCCCCACCACTGCATAAGCTCAGCCCTTTTTTCCAAGTAGAGAGAGCGGTTGTATGCTCTCCTTACTTCGTTTTTATCAACGTGCGATAAGGCTGCCTCAATAACATCGGCATTGAATCCCATTTCATTCATCGCTGTGCTGGCGATAGAGCGTAATCCATGAGCTACTAACCTTTTACTATAACCAATCCTTTTTAAGGCTGCATTCGCAGTTTGGCTATTCATAGGTTTTTTTGGGTCATTCCTGCTGGGGAATATATACTCTCGGTGACGGCTAATAGGAGATAATGTCATTAACAATTCAATAGCCTGACTTGAAAGGGGAACAATATGTTCACGTTTAGCTTTCATACGCTCCGCAGGTATAGTCCATAATTTTGCATCTAAATCAATTTCTATCCACCTAGAGCCGGCAGCTTCAGAAGGTCGGGCAAGTGTCAGTAGCTGCCACTCAATGAGGCACCGCGTTGGTATAGTAAGATTCGACATTCCAAGTGATTGCATCAATTTTGGCAGCTCTTCCGGCCGTAGTGTCGGCATATGCTGCTTTTTGGGCTTCTCAAACGCCATTCCGATACCAGATGCAGGGTTAGCTTCAATCAGCCCGGTATTAACGGCATAAATCATAATCTCGTTTATACGCTGTACCAGACGGCGAACGGTTTCAAGAGCACCACGGGCTTTGATGGGTTCTAACGCCTCAACCAGCTTACGAGCTTTGATTTCCTGCACGGGAATCTCGCCAATGGCAGGAAAAACGTCTCTCTCAAGAGAGCGCCAAATATCCTTCGCGTAATCCGGTGTAACGCTGGCCTGTTTCAATGCAAACCAGTTGGCGGCCACGGTTGAGAAGATACTGTCTAATGCAATCTGTTGCTGTTCTGTGGCCTGTTCGGCCTGCGTTTGTGGGTCAATGCCGTTAGCGATTAAGGAGAGGTAATCAGCGCGCATGCGTCTGGCATCTGCCAGTGAAAGGGCAGGGTAGACACCGAGGCCCATCATAGTTCTTTGTTTTGTTACTGGGCGTTGATAGCGAAAACGCCAGAGCTTCTTACCGCTGGTTTTTACGATCAAGAAAAGCCCATCGCCATCATGCAGCGTCAAATCTTTATCAACGGCTTTGGAGCGAAGAACTTCGGTGTTGGTAAGAGGACGCGTAGTCCTTGCCATGTGGGGCGTTCCTTCGTGAATTGGTATACGTTTTTAGGATACATCTTACCGTATACCAATACGTATACCAATAATCACTGGATTTAGCCGGAACGCTACGGACTATTACAGACACAAAAAAGCCCGCGAAGGCTTATGCCATGCGGGCTTTCCGTACTTCACCGGACGTATCCGGATCAACATTTGGTGGAGCTGGCGGGAGTTGAACCCGCGTCCGAAATTCCTACGTCCTCGGTACTACATGCTTAGTCCAGTCTTTACATTCGCTTGTCAGCTGCGAACGGACACGCCACTAACAAACTAGCCTGATTAGTTTTAACGCTTCAACCCCAGGCAGGGCATCCACGCGATCTCTTTTGGGTTTGACCTCTCTTGATCCCCGTCCTAAGAGCGGAGGCTAGGGAGAGAGGGCTCTAAGCAGGTTATTAAGCTGCTAGTGCGTAGTTTTCGTCGTTTGCGACTATTTTTTTGCGGCTTTTAACGAGGCCAACCGCCCCTCGGCATGCACCTTGGGTTTCGCGAATCCCGTCGAATCCAGAATCAGCCCCAAGAGTTAAAGAGTATAACAAAAAACGTTTGGTCAATCCAGCGCTTAGCGATGGGCATTCTTCATAATGCGTGCTTTATCCAGCTGCCATTCGCGGTTTTTCACATCCTCACGCTTGTCATGCTGCTTCTTGCCGCGCGCAACGCCAATTTTCAGCTTGCACCAGGCATTCTTCCAGTAAAGCGACAGCGCAACAATCGTATAGCCTTCGCGGTTAACGCGACCGTAGAGGCTGTCCAGCTCGCGCTGGTTCAGCAACAGCTTACGGTTACGCGTAGGATCGCAGACAACGTGGCTGGATGCGACCAGCAGCGGCTGAAAGGTGGCACCGAACAGATAAGCTTCACCATCGCGCAGCAGAATATAGCTGTCGCTGATGTTGGCCTTACCGGCTCGTAGCGATTTAACTTCCCATCCTTGTAGCGCCATTCCCGCTTCGAACTCCTCTTCAATGAAGTATTCATGGCGGGCGCGTTTGTTAAGGGCAATAGTGGCAGAACCGGGTTTATGTGCTTTTTTCTTTGTCATAGTGCAACTTAGTTTACATCAGACCAGGGTTAATCGCATCCCCGGCCCCAAACTCACCGGGAAAAAAAGCTATTCTAGCACGCCTTGCGACGTAGAGAATTTCTGTTTGACTATTGAAAATGCTATTATTTGTACGTTTTAGGAATCACAGGAAACAATATGGCCCAGATTAGCCGCTCCGCACTCGTGCCCTACAGTGCTGAACAAATGTACCAGTTAGTGAACGATGTCGATGCCTATCCGGAGTTTTTGCCTGGCTGTTCGGGAAGTCGCGTGCTGTCCGCTTCCGGACAGGAGATGACGGCCTCGGTCGATGTGTCCAAAGCGGGCATCAGTAAAACGTTCGTGACGCATAATACGCTCACCGATAATCAAAGCATCCGCATGCAGCTGGTAGACGGCCCGTTCCGTAAGCTAACCGGTGGCTGGACCTTTACCTCGCTGGGCGATGACGCCTGTAAAGTTGAGCTCAATCTGGAGTTCGAATTTACCAACATGCTGGTTGAGCTGGCGTTCGGTCGTATCTTTAAAGAGCTGGCAAACAGTATGGTGCAGGCTTTTACCCAGCGTGCAAAAGAGGTTTACCGTGCCTGATATTACTGTTGAGGTGGTTTATGCGCTGCCGGAAAAACAGTACGTGCGTCAGGTAACGCTGGCGGAAGGCAGCAGCGTGGAAGAAGTGATCCGCGCGTCGGGCTTACTGGAGCTGCGTCATGATATTGACCTGACGCAGAATAAAATCGGCATCTACAGTCGGCCAGTAAAACTGCAGGATGAGGTGAACGATGGTGATCGCGTGGAAATTTATCGTCCGCTCATCGCCGATCCTAAAGAGCTACGTCGACAGCGGGCTGAGCGTTCAGCAAAAAAATAAAGGCGCCTTAGCGCCTTTTTTTATATCCGACACCCATTAGTTGCTGGCGTTATTTTTGCCGCTGAGGTTCGGTTTATTATCGATATTGGTCAGCACGCCGCTGCTGTCAAAAGTCAGCGTCAGCGTCTGCTGGGTGACTTTTTCATGGCCGGGCTGCTGGCGGAATACATAATACCAGGTATTGTTGCTGAATGGATCGCTCATCATCGGCGTACCCAGCGTATAGGCAACCTGCTGTTTGTTCATGCCTACGCGTAGCTTGGCAACGTCGGTGGTAGTGAGATAGTTACCCTGATTAATATCAGGACGGTAAACCACGCGCTCCAGAGTGGAACAGCCAGCAGTCATCATGAGAAGTAACACTGCAGCAGCAGTCAGCGTTTTACAGCGCATTTATACATTCCTTTTTTGGGCTCAACGCCTTTTAAACAGGCGAGTTTGGTGCCAGCACGGTCTGAACACAGCCTGCGATCATCGTGTTTCATTCAGGCGACAAGCTGTCGATGATAATAAACCTGACCGCAGTTGGAAACCTTTACAGAGCAAGCATATGACCGCAGGAATGTAAAAAAGTGCATATCAGGCCGCTAAAAGCTCTTTCGCATTCGCCAGCGTGTTGCGCGTGACTTCGCTGCCGCCCAGCAAACGCGCCAGTTCCTGCAGGCGCGCACGCTTATCCAGCGGCTGCATATGAGTTTCGGTCATTGCGCCGTCGGTCTCTTTGCTGACAAAGAAATGATGATGACCACAGCCCGCCACCTGCGGCAGGTGCGTTACGCACATGACCTGCGTAGACTCGCCCAGCTGGCGCAGCAGCTTGCCAACCACCGCCGCCGTCGGTCCGCTGATACCCACATCCACCTCATCGAAAATCAGCGCCGGGGTATCCATCTTACGGGCGGTAATCACCTGAATCGCCAGCGCGATACGCGACAGTTCGCCGCCGGAGGCCACTTTAGCCAGCGGCTGCAACGGTTGGCCTGGGTTGGTGCTGACGCGGAAATCGATGCGATCCGCGCCCTCAGCGGTAAGCTGCTCCGGGTTAAACTGGACGGCAATAGTGAACTGGCCGTGCGGCATGGAGAGCGCATGCATGCTTTCAGTAATCAGCTGCGTTAACTCCTGCGCATAATGCGCGCGTTGCTCATGCAGCTTCTGCGCGCTGCTTAGCGCCGCCTGATGATGCTGGGTCACCGCCAGGCTCAGCGCTTCCTGATCGCTCTCCTGCTGCGACAGCAGCTGCTCTTCATCCAGCAACTGCTGATGGAAGGCTGGCAACGCTTCCGGCGCAACGTGATGCTTGCGCGCCAGGCTTATCTGCCGGGAGAGTCGCTGCTCCAGCTCATACAGCCGGTTAGGATCGAGATCGAGGCGGTCGCAGTAGAGACGCAGTTCATCGCTTGCTTCGCTGATCTGGATAGAGGCTTCATCCAGCATGTTCAGCACGCCGCCCAGCTTCTCATCCATGGTGACCAGTTCACCCATCATCTGACGTGCGCTGTAGAGCAGGCTCTGCAAATTGCTGTCATCGCCATCGGCCAGCAGGTGGAGCGCCTGCTGACTGGTAGAAAGCAGCTGTCCGCTGTTGGCGAGGCGTTTATACTCTTCGTCGATTTGCTCGAACTCACCGGCGACCGGGGCAAACTCGTTGAGCTCTTTTAACTGATACTGCAACAGCTCGCGTCTGGCTTCGCGCTCCTGCATCTGTTGTTGATGCTGCGCTAGCGCGCGGCAGCTCTGATGCCACTGACGATAGTTAGCCGCCATGCTTTGCATCAGCAGCGGCTGATCGGCATAGGCGTCCAACAGGGATTTTTGATGTTCCGGTTTTAACAGCAGTTGATGCGCGTGTTGACCATGAATCTGAATCAAGTGCTGACCGAGGTCGCGCAGCTGAGAAAGCGGGACCGCCGTGCCGTTAATAAAACCACGGGAGCGGCCATCGCTGCTGATTACGCGGCGCAGCAGACACTCCTGACCGTCGTCCAACTGGTTCTCTTCCAGCCAGCGCAGGGCAGAAGGGGTATCTTTCAGGTTAAAACGGGCGCAGAGGTCGGCACGGTTTGCGCCCTGGCGCACCATATCCACTTCCGCACGGCCGCCAAGGCAGAGGCCCAGCGCATCAATAGCAATGGATTTGCCCGCGCCGGTCTCACCGGTAATCGCGGTCATGCCACGTTGAAAATCAATTTCCAGCTCGCGAACAATGGCAAAATTACTGATAGTGAGTTGGGCCAGCATACGTGCCTTCCTGTACATAAACACAGACATGGTTTTTCGTACAGTATAATCTGGTTTTATATACAGTAAAGTGGCACGTTGCGCTTTTTAAAATAATTTTTTCGACCAGCCAAGCTTTGAACTTAGGGTATTGAAATAGCTATAGTTTTTAGGGTGGATCAGGTTGAGGTGATAGTCGCTACGGCGTACCAGCACATCCTCGCCCTCCTGGATCGGCAGCGCGATTTGGCTGTCGCAGCTGATCTCTAAATCGTTGCGCAAGTCGGAAAAACGCAGGCGAATTGTGCTGCTGCTGTTGATGACTAAAGGTCGGGCAGAGAGCGTATGCGGGAACATTGGCACCAGCGCAATCGCATCCAGCGAAGGGGTTAAAATAGGGCCGCCCGCGGAAAGCGAATAAGCGGTAGAACCGGTCGGCGTGGAGATAATCAGCCCATCGGAGCGCTGCGAAAAAGCGAAGTTCTCATCAATATAAACTTCAAACTCAATCATATGCGCTACTTTGCCGGGATGCAGCACCACTTCGTTGATGGCGGTGCCAATACGCGGATCGCCCTCGCCACGACACACGCGCGCTTCCAGCAGAAAACGTTTTTCCGTGATGTAGTCGCCGCGCAGCACATCATCCAGCTGCTGCTGAGCGTTGTCAGGATCCAGATCGGTGAGAAAGCCTAAATTGCCGCGGTTAATGCCGATCACTTTGATATCGTAACGCGCCAGCACGCGCGCCGCGCCCAGCATATTGCCGTCGCCGCCGACCACCACCGCCAGATCGGCGCGTTGTCCAATTTCCGCCAGCGTGCCGGTTTGCACATGTTCCAGCGCAAGCTCACGCGCAATCTGTTGTTCAACAATCACTTCGTAGCCTTGCTCACTCAGCCAGCGCCAGAGCATTTCGTGAGTGGTCAGGGCGGTAGGATGGCGAGGATGTCCGACGATGCCGATGCACTGGAAATGTTTGTTCATTATGCTGGTATCCCTTATAGGGCAAATCTGCCCTGACATTGTGACTGGTTCCCTTGAAACCATTAATCTGATCCCCATAATAAGCGAACCAGCGAGATGAATGTGCAAAACGCGGAGAAATTCATGAGTAGTAAAGATCAGAAAGCACCAAACGAGCAAGTCTCAGACGAGATGGAAATGGAACAGCAGCAAAACGACAACGCGGAGACGGTACAGTCTGAAGCAGAAGTGGTGGATCCGCGTGATGAACGTATTGCTCAGCTTGAAGAGCAGCTGGCCGGATTACAGACCGGCGTACGTGACGCTCAGCTGCGTGCGCAGGCAGAGATTGAAAATATTCGCCGTCGTACCGAGCTGGATATTGAAAAAGCGCATAAATTTGCGTTAGAAAAATTCGCCAATGAGCTGCTGCCGGTGATCGACAGCCTGGAACGTGCGCTGGAAGTGGCGGATAAGTCCAACCCGGAACTGAGCGCGATGATCGAAGGTATCGAGCTGACGCTGAAATCCCTGCTGGCTGCGGTACGCAAATTTGGCGTGGAAGTGGTAGGCGAAACCAACGTGCCGTTTAATCCTGACGTGCATCAGGCGATGTCGATGATGGAATCGGAAGAGGTCGCGCCGAATCACGTCATGATGGTGATGCAGCGCGGTTATACGCTGAACGGTCGCCTGCTGCGCCCGGCGATGGTTGCCGTCGCGAAAGCCAAAGGCTAATGCTGCACGCGCCGTGGCTTAAGGTCACGGCGCGATGATATCAGGGAAGCTGTGGCGTCCAGTCAATCGGCGTCTCGCCCTGCTGCGCGAGGATCTCATTGGTACGCGAAAAGTGTTTGCAGCCAAAGAACCCGCGATGGGCGGAGAGCGGGGAAGGGTGCGGCGCTTTCAGCACGTGATGCCGCTGCGCATCGATAATGCTGCCTTTTTTCTGCGCATGCGATCCCCAGAGCAAAAACACCACGTTTTCACGCTGCTCATTAATCACGGCGATCACCCGATCGGTAAAGGTTTCCCAGCCAAAACGCGCATGGGAGTGCGCTTTGCCCGCCTCGACGGTTAATACCGTATTCAACAGCAGCACGCCTTGCTTTGCCCAGCTCTCTAAAAAGCCGTGGTTCGGACGGGTAAAGCCGGGAATATCCTGCTCCAGCTCTTTATACATGTTCAATAGCGAAGGCGGAACCGCAACCCCAGGCCTGACGCTAAACGCCAGCCCATGCGCCTGATTAGGGCCGTGGTAGGGATCCTGCCCCAAAATCACCACTTTCACATCGCCTAATTCCGTGAGGCGAAAGGCGTTAAACACATCTTCTTTCGGTGGATAAACCGTGACGCCTGCCGCACGCTCTTGCGCCACCATTTTTAACGTTTCGATAAAATAAGGCTGCTCTTTTTCCGTCGCCAGCACATCATGCCAGGTTGTCGCTTTATCCATGACGCTCTTCCTTCTTACAATAAAACATCAGAGTAACGACTCTGCGCCTGTGAGCAACCCCCAAAATAAATTGAAAATTTACAAAATTAATTTACTGGTGAAATTTGATTCAAAACAAAAATTTAGCTTTGCATCAGGAATTGCTCCAGGGATTTAATTGACCTGGGTCAAAGTTAGTCACGCTATGCGTTGGTATATAAACAACGGATGTTTTTTAAACGCAAACCTGACGCTGTCAACAGCGTTGGCGTCACTACGCCTGGGAGGCAAATATGATTACAGGTATTCAAATTACAAAAACTGATAACAGCGCGCTGCTTAACTCTTTCTGGCTGCTGGATGATGAAAAAGCCGAGGCGCGCTGCGTTTGCGCTAAAGGCGATTACACCGAAGATCAAATCGTTCCGGTGAGCGATCTGGGGCAGTTTGAATATCGCGAAGTCCCGCTGGAAATGAAACCGCAGGTGCGCGTAGAAGGCGGCCAGCATCTGAACGTTAACGTGCTGCGTCGTGAAACGCTGGAAGATGCGGTTAAGCATCCGGAAAAATACCCGCAGCTGACCATTCGCGTATCAGGCTATGCCGTACGTTTTAACTCGCTGACGCCGGAACAGCAGCGTGATGTTATTACGCGTACGTTTACTGAAAGTCTGTAAGCAAAAAAGGTTGATTACGCTCCAGGCGCGTTGAAAAAAGCAACATGCCTGTTTCCAGAAAAACATATGAAAAAACAGTCAGGTGCAAGGTTGTTAAACCTGACAGGATGAAGAGAATAATTTTTTTGGCGGCTTAGCGTCAAAAACATGTTACAAACCACGCTTTACGAACTCAGCCTGAAAAAAAACCGCCGATAAACGGCGGTTTTTTGTTGCGCGGTGCAATTATTCAGCACCGTCTTTTTTGCTTTCGCTACCGGTAGCGGCGGCAGGCTTGCGGCGCTTACCGATGTTTTTGCGATCGCGGTGGCGCAGCTTAACGCGTGGCTTGTTCTCTTCTTCTTTCTTCTTATCTTGTTCTTTACGCTTCGCCAGCACTTTCTTCGACGGTTTGCCTTTGAGCTTCTGGTTCGGCGTGCGCGTGGTCGGACGCAGCTCATCAATAGTGCGCGCTTTCAGCGGTTCGCTGATATAGCGGCTGATTTTATCGAGCAGCAGATAATCGTGCGCTTCTACCAGCGATAGCGCGGTGCCTTTACGACCCGCGCGACCGGTACGACCAATACGGTGCAGATAGACATCGGCAGTACGCGGCAGATCAAAGTTAATCACGTGGCTGACGTCATCCACGTCAATGCCGCGTGCGGCGACGTCGGTGGCAACCAGCACATTAACCCGGCCATCCATCAGACGCTTCAGCGCTTCATTACGCTTTGCCTGCACCATCTCGCCTTCAAGATAGCTGGTTTGAATACCCGCTTCGTGCAGCCAGCTAACCAGCTCATGCACGCGATCGCGCTTACGGACAAAAACGATCGAGCGGGTCGCCTCAGGCTGTTTCAACAGATGCACCAGCAGTTTGGTCTTATGCGCGACGTCGTCAGCGCGGTAGTACCACTGTTGGATCTTTTTACGTTCGCGACGTGAAGGATCGGAATCCAGCTCCACCGGCTCGTTCAGCAGACGCTCGGCAAAATCTTTCACGCTGTTGCCTTCCAGCGTCGCAGAGAACAGCATGGTCTGCTTACGCCAGCGGGTTTCCGCCGCGATCGTTTCGATATCCTGCGCAAAACCCATGTCCAGCATGCGGTCCGCTTCATCCAGGATCAAAATCTCTACGGCGCGACAGTCGAAGTTTTCTTCTTTAATGTATTGCAGCAGGCGGCCCGTGGTGGCGACCACAACATCCTGGTTTTCACTGAACACTTCAGCGTGGTTCATATAGGCCACGCCGCCGGTAATCGTGGCGATGTCCAGCTGAGTATGCTTAGCCAGTTCCTGCGCCTGATCGGCAACCTGCATCGCCAGCTCACGCGTCGGCGTCAGGATCAATACCCGTGGCGGGCCCGATTTTTTACGCGGGAAGTCCAGCAAGTGTTGCAGCGCGGGCAAAAGATAAGCCGCCGTTTTCCCGGTCCCGGTTGGTGCTGAACCCAACACGTCGCGACCATCCAGCGCGGGGGGAATCGCTTCTGCCTGGATAGCGGTAGGGCGGGAAAAGCCTTTGTCCTGCAGGGCTTCCAGCAGGCTTTCATCAAGTTCGAGTTCGGAGAATGTGGTTGCGGTCATGTTCTACCTCAGTTTGGGGCGCTGATTATAGACAGATTAGCGGCGATCTTCATCTGTTTGTCGGCAGTTTATCGCTTTTAACCCTCTCTTATTTCCCCTATGCTGGCACCGATTTTGTCTTTGGTCCTGATTATGTCGCAATCAAAACGCCCGTTACGTGGCAACGGCTTTACTTTTAAACGCTTTTTTATCGCGCACGACCGCTGTGCGATGAAAGTGGGCACCGACAGTATTTTGCTTGGCGCCTGGGCACCGGTTGCCCGGGCGACGCGTATTCTGGATATTGGCAGCGGCAGCGGTCTGCTGGCGTTAATGCTGGCGCAGCGTACGGCATCCACCGTCGCGATCGATGCCGTCGAGCTGGATGAAGATGCGGCCTGCCAGGCGCAGGAAAACGTCGCGCAGTCGCCCTGGGCACAGCGTATCCATATTCATCAGGCCGATATCCTTGAATGGGCGCCACGTCAGGCACAACGTTATTCGCTGATTGTCAGCAATCCGCCCTATTTTACGCCAGGCCCCGCCTGCGCCTCATCGGCGCGCGATATGGCGCGCGCCACGCATACCCTTAACCATGAAAGTTTACTGCGCTGTGCGGAAATACTGATTGGCGAAGAGGGTTTCTTTTGCCTGGTGCTGCCGGAAGAAGAGGGGAAGCAGTTTGTCAGCCTGGCGCTGGCGCGCGGCTGGCATCTGCGTTTTCGTAATGATGTGGCGGAAAACAGCACGCGCTTACCGCATCGCGTGCTGCTGGGCTTTTCCCCGGCAGCGGGCGAGCTGCTACAGGAGCGCATGGTGATTCGTGGGCCTGACCAGCGCTACTCGCCCGCGTTTTGCAGCCTGACCCAGGATTTTTATCTGTTTATGTAGCCAGGCGGCAGCAAAATCGTGGGGCCGGATTGCGGCAGCGCGGTGGGATAATCGAGCGTAAAGTGCAGGCCACGGCTCTCTTTACGCTGCATCGCACTCTGGATAATCAGTTCGGCGACCTGCGCCAGATTACGTAACTCCAGCAGATTGTTAGAGATGCGGAAATGGCGGTAATATTCTTCGATCTCCTGCTGGAGCAGCGCAATGCGGCGGCTGGCGCGCTCCAGACGCTTCGTGGTGCGCACAATGCCGACGTAATCCCACATAAACAGCCGCAGCTCATGCCAGTTATGTTGAATCACCACGCGCTCATCCGAATCATCCACCTGGCTTTCGTCCCAGGCCGGTAAAGTATCGACACGGTTAACCTGCGGCAGCGTGCGCGCCATCTCTTCTGCGGCAGACCAGCCATACACCAGACACTCCAGCAGCGAGTTGGATGCCATACGATTCGCCCCATGCAAACCGGTATAGCTCACTTCACCAATGGCATACAGCCCCGCGAGATCGCTGCGGCCATGCTGATCAACCATCACGCCGCCGCAGGTGTAATGCGCCGCCGGTACAATCGGTATCGGCTCGCGGGTTAAATCGAAACCCAGCGAGCGCAGCTTCTCGTCGATCATTGGAAAATGCGCGCGAATAAACTCAGCGGGCCGGTGGCTGATATCCAGATACATGCATTCAACGCCCAGCCGTTTCATCTCATGATCGATAGCGCGCGCCACGATATCGCGCGGTGCCAGCTCGGCGCGTTCGTCAAAATCGGGCATAAAGCGGCTGCCGTCAGGGCGGCGTAAATAAGCGCCTTCACCGCGCAACGCTTCGGTTAATAAAAAATTGCGCGCCTGAGGATGATAGAGGCAGGTGGGATGGAACTGATTAAATTCCATATTGGCGACGCGACAACCCGCACGCCAGGCCATAGCGACGCCATCGCCGGAAGCGACGTCAGGGTTCGTGGTGTATTGATAAACTTTCGCTGCGCCACCGGTCGCCAGCACCACGGCGCGTGCGCTACAGGTTTCCACCTGCTCGCGGTTACGGTTCCAGATCCAGGCACCCAGCACACGGCGAGGGCCGGGCACGCCTAATCGGTCAGAGAGGATAAGATCAACGGCGTTGGTGCGTTCAAGAATGCGAATATTAGGATGGCTTAGCGCCTGGCTGACCAGCGTGGTGACCACTTCGCGTCCGGTGGCATCCGCGCTGTGTAAGATGCGTCGGTGACTGTGGCCGCCCTCGCGCGTTAAGTGATAGCGCTCTGCGCCGTCGGGCTGGGTTTCCTTATCAAAGGCGACGCCATGTTTTATCAGCCACTCCACGCAGTGACGCGCGTTGCGGGCGATAAAATCCACCGCGTCACGCTCGCACAGCCCGGCACCGGCAATCAGCGTATCTTCCACATGCGATTCGATGCTGTCCATCTCATCAAAAACGGCGGCGATACCGCCTTGCGCATACAGGCTTGAGCCTTCGCTCACCGCGCCTTTGCTTAATACGGTAACCTGTTGTGTCTCTGCCAGCCGCAAAGCCAGTGATAAGCCTGCCGCGCCGCTGCCAATAATCAAAACATCGCACTGATAATCGGATATATCGCTCATGGTGTTTATTATACTAAACAAGTGGTCAGCTGAGCATAAGCGCAAAGCGTCCGCTTAAAAAGCGTTAAATGCACGCTCAGGCACAATCTGCGACAACGCGTGCGCCTCTTTTGCGCTGACAATGGCTCTGTTTGCGTTGAAAAGCGTCGGAAAAGCGCGTTTTTAACGCAAACTGTTTATTATGGCGAACACGACGCAATAATTACGCGTTAAAGATGAAAATATCGTGCGCATCGGGTACTCTGCGGCTTACGTCAGATAGCCGGTTAATGATGAAAAACAGGTCGGTGCCGGTGGTTTTCTGGACACAATTACTATTTTGTCAAAGAAAAGTATCCGGTGACGTAACAAAAAAGTGGCTTAACTGAACTATTGTCTTATGACCGGCTCTAACGGGGGCTTGCTCATAAAGTTGAGTGATCGCTGCTGGTTCAATTACGCGTGGAGAATGATTTGAGGAGATATTACCTCGGATGAGCGAGCAATTAACGGATCAAATTCTCGTTGAGCGGGTACAGAAAGGAGATCAGAAGTCATTCAATTTACTGGTTGTACGTTACCAGCATAAAGTGGCGAGCCTGGTTTCGCGCTACGTACCGTCAGGCGACGTACCCGATGTGGTACAGGAATCCTTTATTAAAGCTTATCGTGCGCTGGACTCATTCCGCGGCGATAGCGCATTTTATACCTGGTTATACCGTATTGCCGTTAACACCGCGAAAAACTACCTGGTTGCTCAGGGAAGGCGTCCGCCGTCCAGCGATGTGGATGCGATGGAGGCCGAGAATTTCGAAAGCGCCGGGGCGCTGAAAGAAATATCGAACCCTGAGAACTTAATGTTGTCTGATGAATTGAAACAGGTAGTGTTCCGTACCATTGAATCGCTCCCGGAAGATTTACGTATGGCGATCACGCTGCGGGAGCTGGATGGTTTAAGCTATGAAGAGATAGCAGCCATCATGGATTGTCCGGTCGGCACCGTCCGCTCGCGTATTTTTCGCGCACGAGAGGCCATCGATAACAAAGTTCAACCACTTATCCAACGTTAGAAATAACGGATACAGGAAGGGTACTGAGGCATGCAGAAAGAAAAACTTTCCGCTTTAATGGATGGCGAAACTTTGGACAACGAAGTGATTTCCGCATTGTCTAAAGACGCTACACTGCAACAAAGATGGGAAAGCTATCATCTTATCCGCGATACGTTGCGTGGCGACGTGGGCGAAACGGTGCATTTTGATATCGCCGCGCGTGTTGCCGCCGCTATCGAACAGGAACCGGCGCGCAATGTAGCAACGTTTATTCCGGAAGCGCAGCCAGAGCCCGCTCGCTTTGAAAAAATGCCGTTCTGGAAAAAAATGCGTCCCTGGGCGGCGCAGATTACCCAGGTCGGTGTTGCCGCCTGCGTCTCTCTGGCGGTGATTGTCGGCGTGCAGCACTATAACCAGCCGCAGGATGCGGGTCAGGCTTCAGAAGCGCCGGTTTTCAATACGCTGCCGATGATGGGCAAAGCGTCTCCGGTCAGCCTCGGCGTGCCGTCTGACAGCTTTGACACCAACAGCGCCAGCCAGCAGGTGCAGGAGCAGCGTCGTCGGGTGAACGCGATGCTACAGGATTACGAGCTGCAGCGTCGTTTACATACTGAACAGATGCAGTTTGATGCGCATGGCCCACAGCAGGCGCAGGTTCAGGTTCCAGGAAATCAGTCGTTAGGAATACAGCAGCAGTAATGAAGCAGCTCTGGTGTGCCGTTAGCCTGTTGGCTGGCGGCCTGTTTTATTCGTCCATCGCCCCGGCGCAGGAAACTGCATCCGGGGCGTTGTTGCAACAGATGGAACAGGCTAGTCAGTCTCTCAATTATGAACTCGCCTACATCAACGTCTCCCGGCTGGGTATTGAATCGTTACGCTATCGCCATGCGATAATTGATAACAAGGTTTACGCACAGCTGTTGCAGATGGATGGACCGCGTCGGGAAGTGATTCAACGCGGCAACGATATCAGCTACTTTGAGCCTGGGCTGGAGCCTTTTTCTCTGCCCGGTTCGCATATCGTTGATGCGTTGCCCTCCCTGGTTTATGCCGATTTTAAACATTTAACCGCCAGCTACGATTTCGTGCCTGTTGGACGCACGCGTATTGCCGATCAGCTGTGCGAAGTGGTGCGTATCGTGGCGCGTGACGGAACGCGTTACAGCTACATTGTCTGGCTGGATAGCGAAACCAAGCTGCCGCTGCGTATCGATCTGCTGGATCGCGACGGCGAAACGCTGGAGCAGTATCGGGTCGTCAGCTTTGCCGTTGACGAAGGCGTACGCAATTTAATGCAGGGGCTGGAAAAGGCGAATTTGCCGCCGTCGCTCTCGGTGCCGCAGGCGCAAAAGGTGGCTTTTAACTGGCAGCCAACGTGGCTGCCCGCCGGTATGAAAGAGGTGGCACAAAGCCGACGTAACCTGCCGGCGCTGAATAAGTCTGTGGAATCAAGGTTCTATTCCGACGGGCTGTTTAGTTTTTCCATTAACGTGAGCCCGGCGGATAAAAATAGCACTACGCAGCTGTTGCGTACCGGCCGCCGTACGGTGCAAACTGCCACCCGCAACAACAGTGACATTACCATCGTGGGCGAATTACCGCCCTCTACGGCGAAGCGTATCGCCAACAGTATTAACGTAGGTACACAACGATGATGAGAGAATGGGCCACCGTGGTTGCGTGGCAGGATGGCATCGCCACGCTCCACTCGGAAGTGAAAACCACCTGTAACAGCTGTTCAGCGCGTAAAGGCTGCGGCAGCGCGATGCTCAACAAGCTGGGGCCGAAAAACGCGCATGTGATGCAGATTGCCAGCGAAAAGCCGCTGCAGCCCGGTCAACGGGTTGAACTGGGGATTCGTGAAAGCAGCCTGTTAAGCTCTGCGCTGCTGGTCTATATGACGCCGCTGCTGGGGCTGTTCCTGCTGGCCGGGCTGTTTCAGATGCTGTTTCATACCGACCTGGCTGCCGCCTGCGGCGCCTTGTTGGGCGGCATCGGTGGCTTTATTGTCGCGAAAGGCGTTTCGATGCGTTTTGGCGAAGGCGAAGCCTTCCAGCCGGTGATTCTCAATGTCATGCTGCCGCCCGATGTGTTGCGGGTTGAGCAAGAATCCCACTAAATATCAGCCGGACGGTTCATTTCGTCCGGCTAATGTTTTACGCTTTTTTGCACTTCACTTACGGCAAATACGCTATCATCCCGTTTTCCTTGCTTTATCTCCCGGCGCGATGATTCCACCACCCTGATATGTCGTGTACAATGCGCCATTCGGGCGCTCTCCGCCTGTGATATTCCACGCTCTCCTGAGGTTGCATCGCGAGAGTTTCAGCATTTGTAAGGCAGAAAAACCTCCATAATGAAGCATATAAGAAACTTTTCGATCATCGCGCACATCGACCACGGCAAATCGACCTTATCAGATCGTTTGATCCAGATTTGCGGCGGCTTAACCGATCGTGAAATGGCTGCGCAGGTTCTGGACTCAATGGATCTGGAGCGTGAGCGTGGCATCACTATCAAAGCGCAGAGCGTGACGCTCGATTACAAAGCGCAAAGCGGTGAAACTTACCAGCTCAATTTTATCGACACTCCAGGCCACGTTGACTTTTCCTATGAGGTCTCGCGTTCTCTTGCCGCCTGTGAAGGTGCGCTGCTGGTGGTAGACGCAGGGCAGGGCGTGGAAGCGCAAACATTGGCTAACTGCTATACCGCCATTGAAATGGATCTGGAAGTGGTGCCGGTACTGAACAAAATTGACCTGCCAGCGGCCGATCCCGATCGTGCGGCGCAGGAAATTGAAGATATCGTCGGCATCGACGCCACGGATGCGGTGCGTTGCTCGGCCAAAACCGGCGTTGGCGTACCGGAAGTGCTGGAGCGCCTGGTGCGTGATATCCCGCCGCCGGAAGGCGACCCGAACGCGCCGCTGCAGGCGCTGATCATCGACTCATGGTTTGATAACTATCTGGGCGTAGTGTCGCTGGTGCGTATCAAAAACGGCACCCTGCGCAAAGGCGAAAAGATCAAAGTGATGAGCACCGGTCAGGTCTATAACGCCGATCGCCTGGGTATCTTCACGCCGAAACAGGTCGATCGCGACGTGTTGAACTGCGGCGAAGTAGGCTGGCTGGTTTGTGCGATCAAAGATATCCTTGGCGCACCGGTAGGCGATACTTTAACCGGTTCCAAACACAGCGCAGATAAAGCGCTGCCGGGCTTTAAGAAAGTGAAGCCGCAGGTGTATGCCGGTCTGTTCCCGATCAGCTCCGACGACTATGAAGCCTTCCGTGATGCGCTGGGCAAGCTGAGCCTGAACGATGCCTCGCTGTTCTATGAGCCGGAAAGCTCAACGGCGCTGGGCTTTGGTTTCCGCTGTGGCTTCCTGGGTCTGCTGCATATGGAGATCATTCAGGAGCGTCTGGAGCGTGAATACGATCTCGACCTGATTACCACCGCGCCGACCGTGGTATACGAAGTGGAAACCACCGGCGGTGAAACCGTGTATGTCGACAGCCCCTCTAAGCTGCCGCCGTTAAACAACATTAACGAACTGCGTGAGCCGATCGCAGAATGTCATATGCTGATGCCGCAGGAGTACCTGGGCAACGTGATCACGCTGTGCGTTGAAAAACGCGGCGTTCAGACCAACATGGTTTATCACGGCAATCAGGTTGCGTTGACCTATGAAATTCCGATGGCGGAAGTGGTGCTGGACTTCTTTGATCGTCTGAAATCCACTTCGCGCGGTTACGCCTCGCTGGATTATAACTTCAAGCGCTTCCAGGCGTCCGACATGGTGCGCGTCGACGTATTGATCAACGCCGAGCGCGTTGATGCGCTGGCGCTGATTACCCACCGTGACAACTCGCAGTATCGTGGTCGCGAACTGGTGGAAAAAATGAAAGAACTGATCCCGCGCCAGCAGTTTGATATTGCGATTCAGGCGGCGATCGGTAACCACATTATCGCCCGTTCGACGGTAAAACAGCTGCGTAAAAACGTTATCGCCAAATGTTACGGCGGCGACGTCAGCCGTAAGAAAAAGCTGTTGCAGAAGCAGAAAGAAGGTAAGAAGCGCATGAAGCAGGTCGGCAACGTTGAGCTGCCGCAGGAAGCGTTCCTCGCCATTCTGCACGTGGGCAAAGACAGTAAATAAGGATATCTGATGGCTAATATGTTTGCCCTGATTCTAGCGATCGCCACGCTGGTCACCGGCATTATCTGGTGTATTGACCGATTCAAGTGGGCACCGGCCCGCCGTGCGCAGCAGGCTCAGGCTCAGGCGCAAACCGGCAATTCGCTGGATGATAAAACGCTGGCGAAAGTGGCGAAGCAGCCCGGCTGGGTCGAAACCACGGCATCGGTGTTTCCGGTGCTGGCGGTGGTGTTTGTGGTGCGCTCATTTATTTATGAGCCTTTTCAGATCCCATCCGGCTCCATGATGCCGACGCTGCTGATTGGCGATTTTATCGTGGTAGAGAAATTTGCCTACGGCATCAAAGATCCCATTACCCAGACGACGCTGATCCCGACCGGACATCCAAAGCGCGGCGACATCGCCGTGTTTAAATATCCTAAAGATCCCAGCCTGGACTATATCAAGCGCGTTATCGGCCTGCCGGGCGACCGCGTGACCTATGATGCGCTTAATAAAACGCTGACGGTTAATCCGGCTTGTGACAGCGGTAAATCCTGTGATAAAGCGCTGCCGATCACTTATTCAGATGTGGCGCCCAGCAACTTTATCCAGACGTTCAGCGGCTTTGACGGCAATGAATCCGGCAACGGTTTCTGGCAGGTTCCGCCGGGCGAAACCATGCCTGGCGGTCTGCGCCTGGCGGGCCGTAAAGAGACGTTGGGTGATGTTACTCACAATATTTTACTGGTAACAGAAGCGCGAAGTCAGGCCAGCATGTATTATCAGCAGCCGGGACAGCCGCAGGCGAGCTGGGTAGTACCCGCAGGACACTATTTTATGATGGGCGATAACCGTGATAACAGCGCTGACAGCCGTTACTGGGGATTCGTACCAGAGAGAAACCTGGTTGGCAAAGCGACCGCTATCTGGATGAGCTTTGAAAAACAGGAAGGCGAGTGGCCAACCGGCGTTCGTCTGAGTCGTATTGGCGGCATCCACTAAGGTTGTCGTGAGTAAAACGGATGGCTTCCCGTCTGCGGGAAGCCACTGCAAACGAAACTGTTTAGCGTTGATTATCGTCAGCCCTGTTTCGTATGCAGCATAATTGACGCATTATTGAAATTGGTATCGCATGAATCCCATCCTCATTAATAAGCTCCAGCGAAAGCTGGGCTACACTTTTACTCATCAGGATCTGCTGCAACAGGCATTAACCCACCGGAGTGCCAGCAGTAAACATAACGAACGTCTTGAGTTTCTTGGCGATTCTATCCTGAGCTTTGTTATTGCTAATGCGCTTTATCACCGCTTTCCCCGCGTGGACGAGGGCGATATGAGCCGCATGCGCGCGACGCTGGTAAGGGGAAATACCCTGGCGGAGATGGCGCGCGAATTTGATTTGGGCGAATGCCTGCGCCTGGGGCCTGGCGAGCTGAAAAGCGGCGGTTTCCGTCGTGAATCGATCCTGGCCGATACCGTTGAAGCCTTAATCGGCGGCGTGTTTCTCGACAGCGACATTCAAACCGTCGAGCAGCTGATCCTTAACTGGTATCAAAGCCGTCTGGATGAGATCAGCCCCGGCGACAAACAGAAAGATCCAAAAACGCGTCTGCAGGAGTATCTGCAGGGTCGTCATCTACCGCTACCCTCCTATCTGGTGGTGCAGGTACGTGGCGAAGCGCACGATCAGGAATTTACCATTCACTGTCAGGTGAGCGGCATGGCAGAGCCGGTGGTGGGCACCGGTTCAAGCCGTCGTAAAGCTGAACAGGCAGCGGCCGAACAGGCGCTGATTAAGTTAGGACTCGAATGAGCGAACAACAGATGCACTGCGGCTTTATTGCGATTGTCGGCCGCCCCAACGTTGGCAAATCCACGCTGCTGAACCAGTTACTGGGGCAGAAGGTTTCCATCACCTCGCGTAAACCGCAAACCACGCGCCATCGCATTATGGGCATCCATACCGAAGGCGCTTATCAGGCGATTTACGTGGATACCCCCGGCCTGCACATCGAAGAGAAGCGGGCGATTAACCGTCTGATGAACCGTGCCGCCAGTAGCTCCATCGGCGACGTAGAGCTGATCATTTTTGTGGTGGAAGGCACGCGCTGGACCGCCGATGATGAGATGGTGCTCAACAAGCTGAAAGAGAACAAAGTGCCGGTGCTGCTGGCGATCAACAAAGTCGACAACATCACCGATAAATCGATTCTGCTGCCGCACCTGCAGTTCCTGAGCCAGCAGATGGAATTTATGGATATGGTGCCGATCTCCGCAGAAAGCGGGAAAAATGTCGATACCATTGCCAGCATCGTGCGCAAGCGCCTGCCGCAAGCCGATCATCACTTCCCGGAAGATTACATCACCGATCGCTCGCAGCGTTTTATGGCGTCGGAAATTATCCGTGAAAAACTGATGCGTTTTCTCGGCGCTGAGCTGCCCTATTCGGTCACGGTTGAGATCGAACGCTTTATCACCAATGAGCGCGGCGGTTATGATATCAACGGCCTGATTCTGGTTGAGCGTGAAGGCCAGAAGAAGATGGTGATTGGCAACAAAGGCGCCAAAATCAAAACCATCGGTATTGAAGCCCGTAAGGATATGGAAGAGCTGTTTGAGATGAAAGTGCATCTTGAACTGTGGGTTAAAGTGAAGTCGGGCTGGGCGGATGACGAGCGTGCGCTGCGTAGCCTGGGCTATGTTGACGATCTCTGATTGCTGAATGGAAGGCTGGCAGCGCGCGTTTGTCTTGCATGGGCGGCCCTGGAGCGAAACCAGCCTGATGCTGGATCTCTTTACCGAAAATCATGGTCGGGTGCGCGTGATCTCCAAAGGGGCGCGCGCTAAGCGCTCCCATCTCAAGGGGGCGCTGCAGCCTTTCACGCCGCTGCTGGTGCGCTGGGGCGGCCGTGGCGAAGTCAAAACGCTGCGCAATGTCGAGGCGGTCTCGCTGGCTTTGCCCTTAAGCGGCACCACGCTCTACTGCGGCCTGTATGTCAACGAGCTGGTGGCGCGCGTGCTGGAGCATGAAACCCCTTTCCCTGAACTCTTCTTTGATTACCTTCACTGCATTCAGTCTCTGGCGCAGGCCAACGGCAGCCCGGAACCGGCGCTGCGGCGGTTTGAGCTGGCGCTGCTCGGTCACTTAGGTTATGGCGTCGATTTTCTGCACTGCGCCGGAACCGGCGAAGAGATTGAAGATGGCATGACCTACAGCTATCGTGAAGAAAAAGGTTTTATCGCCAGCTTGGTGATAAACCAGCGCAGCTTTACCGGACGGCATCTGCGGGCGCTGGCGGAGCGCGATTTTCCTGATGGCGATACGCTGCGGGCGGCAAAACGCTTTACTCGTATGGCGTTAAAACCGTGGCTGGGCGGCAAGCCGCTAAAAAGCCAGGAGCTGTTCCGTCAGTTTATCCCTAAAAAGCGCGCTGATACGCCGGATAGCCAGGCGTAAATACAGCGAGCGCCGAGGCGTTTCGCTGCCTGAATAACTGCAACATTCTGAGGATTGTCATGGCTGAGTTGTTATTAGGCGTCAATATCGATCATATCGCTACCGTGCGTAACGCGCGCGGCACCCACTATCCCGATCCAGTGCAGGCGGCTTTTGTTGCCGAGCAGGCGGGCGCGGACGGCATTACCGTGCATCTGCGTGAAGATCGTCGTCATATCACCGATCGCGACGTGCGTCTGCTGCGGCAGACCATTGAAACGCGCATGAATCTGGAGATGGCGGTCACGGAAGAGATGTTAGCCATCGCCTGTGAGCTGAAACCGCATTTCTGCTGCCTGGTGCCGGAAAAGCGTCAGGAAGTCACCACCGAAGGCGGCCTGGATGTGGCGGGCCAGCAGGCGAACATCAGCGCGGCGGTAGCGCGTCTGAGCGCGGCGGGCATTCTGGTTTCCCTGTTTATTGATGCCGATGTGCGGCAGATTGATGCGGCCGTTGCCGCAGGCGCGCCCTATATTGAAATCCACACCGGCGCTTATGCCGAAGCGGAAGAGGGCAGCGCGCGTGACGCTGAGCTGGCGCGTATTCGTCAGGCGGCGAGCTACGCGGCCGCAAAAGGGCTGAAAGTCAACGCCGGGCACGGCTTAACCTATCATAACGTCCTGCCGATTGCCGCGCTGCCGGAAATGCACGAGCTGAATATCGGGCACGCCATTATTGGCCGCGCGCTGATGAGCGGGCTGGCGGATGCGGTAAAAGAGATGAAGCAGCTGATGCGGGAAGCGCGTCGCTAATGGCTATTCTCGGACTGGGCACCGATATCGTTGAAATCGAGCGTATCGAAGGGGTGATCAGCCGTTCAGGCGATCGCCTGGCGCGCCGCGTGCTAAGTGAAAACGAGTGGCAACAATATCAAAAGCATCAGCAGCCGGTGCGTTTTCTCGCCAAGCGTTTCGCGGTAAAAGAAGCGGCGGCGAAAGCATTCGGCACCGGGATCCGCGGTGGCCTGGCGTTTAATCAGTTTGAAGTCTATAACGATGCGCTTGGTAAGCCGGAGCTACGCTTTTTTCAGCAGGCGGCCGAGCTGGCAACCAAACTGGGGGTGCAAAACGTGCATGTTACGCTGGCTGATGAGCGTCACTACGCGTGCGCCACGGTGATTATTGAAAGCTGAGGCGGAAACGCCTCATACTGCCTGCTGGATAAGCACAAACTTTTCCCACAGCTGATCACGATTTTCCTGATGCGCCGGATCGGTAACAATGGTGTTATCGATTGGGCAAACGCTCATGCAGGTCGGCGTATCGTAATGTCCTACGCACTCAGTACAAAGCCAGGGGTCGATAACGTAAATTTCATCGCCCATGGAAATCGCCTGGTTTGGGCATTCCGGTTCGCACATATCGCAATTAATGCATTTTTTAGTGATCAGTAACGCCATGATGTTCCCGGTCCCGCCTGAATAACCTAAAGCGCGGTCATTATACGCGCGCTAACAGATCATACCAGTTTTTTTACCAGCGACTCGCTGTGGCGAATATAGTCGGAAGCGCGCTCGGCATCCTGCTGCACCAGCGCCATAAACAGTAAGTCGGTCAGCGCCAGCTGAGCCGAAGTCGAGGAGATCGCCGCGCTGCGCGTGCTCTGTTCTTCCGCCACGGTATAGAGGCAATGCGTCGCACACTGCTGCAGTGTGTTTGGCGTAAAACCGGTAAAGGCCAGCACATAAGCGCCAACGCGCACCGCCTCCTGAGCGGCAAGATTGATCTCACGTCGTTCGCCGCTGTAGGAGATAGCCAGCAGCAGATCCCCGGCGCGTAGCGCCTGTACGCTGGCCAGCAACGCGTGCATATCCTGTTCCGCCACCGCGCTGATGCCGATTTTCATCAGCTTCCATGAAAAATCTTTCGCCACCAGCCCCGATGCGCCCATACCGACCAGCACAATACGATCGGCGCGTTTTATCAGCGCCAGCGTCTCCAGCAGCTTTTCTTCGCTGTTGATATCCAGCGTGGCGCGGATCGCCGAGACCTTTTCCGTAAACAGCTTTTCGCCCACCACCTTTAGCGGATCGCCGCTTAAAATATGGTTATGTACCGTAATCGACTCTTTAGCCTGCAACGATTCATTCAGCGCCAGCTTTAGCGCCGGAAAACCCTTATAGCCCAGCTTTTGGGCAAATTTAACCACGCTGGACTGACTCACGCCCGCTTCCTGCGCCAGGCGCGGTGAGCTAAGCTGGCAGGCATGAGCGGGCTGCGCCAGAAGATAATCGGCCAGCCGACGCTCGTTCAGCGCCAGCCCCGAATAGAGTTGGCGGATGCGTAACAAGGCACTCATGGCGGACTCCTTCAGATTGATATTGCCAGCTAAAAGCGGACGTGAACGCCACTTTAGCAACTTACCCACTGAAGAATAAGCATAAAGCATTGTTGAAGTGATGTTATAACGCGGATCAAAACGGAAGCCAAATCACATTGCAAACAGGCTGCCGTTAGCCAGTGATGGCTGCTACTGTCTACACTAATGAATGCTGAAGCAAAAGGCTTATTGAAGGAGAGCGGTTTAATGGCGGACTCGCAACGACGAGTGGTATTTTTCGATCTGGACGGTACCTTACATCAACAGGATATGTTTGGCACCTTTATGCGCTATCTGCTGTGGCGACAACCGCTTAATTTGCTGTTGGTGATACCGCTGTTGCCGGTGGTGGGCGCAGGGTTGTTGATCAAGGGGCGCGCGGCGCGCTGGCCCATGAGCCTGCTGCTGTGGTCGATCACCTTTGGGCACAGCGAAGCGACATTGCAGCGCCGTGAGGCGAACTTTGCCCGCTGGTTCCGGCAGCGCGTGGTGGCGTTTCCCGTGGTGCAGCAGCGCCTGACCGATTATCTCAGCAGCGAGGATGCTGATGTCTGGTTAATCACCGGTTCGCCGCAGCCGCTGGTGGAGCAGGTCTATTTCGATTCCGCTTTTCTGCCGCGCGTGAAGCTTATCGCCAGCCAGATGGCGCGAGGCTGGGGCGGGCGTGTTCTTAGCCTGCGCTGCCTTGGTCATGAGAAAGTCGTGCAGCTGGAAGAGAAAATCGGTACGCCGTTACAGCTCTACAGCGGCTACAGCGACAGCAAACAGGATAACCCGTTGCTCTACTTTTGCCAGCATCGCTGGCGCGTTACGCCTCATGGGAAACTGCAACAACTGGAATAATTGGGTCTATTAACTGGTTTGGTTATAATGCCAGCCGCATTTTTTCCGCTGGAGAGTACTGTGGGCGAAACAAGTGATGAATACTGGATGCGCTATGCGTTACAGCTGGCGCAGCGGGCGCGTGAGCAGGGCGAAGTTCCGGTGGGAGCAGTGCTGGTACAGGGCGAACAGATGATTGGCGAAGGGTGGAACGGGCCCATCGGTCAGCACGATCCCACGGCGCACGCCGAGATGATGGCGCTGCGTCAGGGAGGCCAGGCGCTGGGGAACTATCGCCTGCTCAATACCACGCTTTATGTCACGCTGGAGCCGTGTGTGATGTGCGCGGGCGCGATTGTTCATAGCCGCATTGATCGGCTGGTGTTTGGCGCCAGAGATGGAAAAACCGGCGCGGCCGGTTCGCTGATGGATATTTTGGGACATCCGGGCATGAACCACCAGGTCAAGGTGGTGCATGGCGTGCTGGCAGATGAATGTTCCGCGATACTCAGTGATTTTTTTCGTATGCGCCGCGAACAAAAGCGCGCGCAGCGCCTGGCGCAGCAGCAGGCCGATCCTTCCTGAAACCGAATCAGTTCATGGCGATATCAGGCGCAACCGCCGGATAACCTTCGCCTAAAGCGGCCTCCAGCGCCTTGCGCTGGGCCAGCTTTTTCTCCTGCTCTTGCAGGTAACCCACCAGGCTGAGCTGATACTTGCGAATATTCTCCACATAATTATAGGCCTCGTGCCCGCGCGCATAGCCATAGGTGGTCTGGCTGTAATAGCGCTTCTGGCTCAGCATCGGCAAACGTAGCTTAACGTCTGCCCAGCTATCGGGATCGCCACCCTGTTTTTCGGTCAGCTTGCGCACATCCAGCATATGCGCGTAACCCATGTTATAGGCTGCCAGCGCAAACCAGATACGTTCATCTTCCGGCACCGAGGAGGGGAATTTATCCATCATGCGCAGCAAATATTCGGTGCCGCCGCGCACGCTCTGCTCAGGATCAAGACGATCGCTGACGTTCAGGCTTTCGGCGGTATTGCGCGTCAGCATCATCAGACCGCGTACGCCGGTTGGCGACGTCGCCTGAGGATTCCAGTGCGACTCCTGATAAGAGATTGCCGCCAGCAGTCGCCAGTCTATTTCCGTCGCATAGCGCTCAAACAGCGGGCGGATGCCGGGCAGCGTATCATCGATCGCACGCAGAAAGGTGCGGGTATCGACATAGTCAAAGGCGCCGACATGACCAAGGTATTTCTCCTCCAGTCGCGCCATCGCGCCTTCCTCTTCCATCTGGCTAAAGAAATCAAGCATCGCCGCAGAGAGGCTGTCATCCTCATCGCGCTGCGTATACCAGGTGACCGGCTCTTCCTCGGTGATATCAAACGCCACCGCCAGCTGCGGATGAATACGCTGCAGCAGCCCGATGGTAATGGAATCTCCAACGGTGTAATCCAGCTCGCCGTCCGCAACCGCTTCCAGCAACGCTTTTGGCCCTTGGTCGGTCGAGATAGCCCAGTCCAGATCGGGGTACTGATTCTCTTTGATATTACGCAGCGTAGACATATAGGCGGAGCCGGAAGCCACCGTCAGCCGTCCTTTCAGGTTGCCGAGGTTCTTTGGTCGCGGGGTGCCGATGCGATAAACCAGCTGCTGCGAAACGGAATAATAACTGGGGCCGGTACGAAAACGCGCCAGCCGCTCGCTGTTATAAATCAGCCCGGCAGCCAGCAGATCGGCATCATTATCATCCAGGTCGTCAAACAGGTCATTGAGATTCTGGCGCACAGTAACCTGCAACGTGACGCCCAGATAATCGGCGAAGCGCTTCGCCAGCTCGTAATCCATTCCAGCCGGTGCGTTATTGACGGTGTAGTAAGTCAACGGGGAATTAATGGTACTGATTCGTAGCACTCCCCGTGATTTTATCTGCGCAATTTTATCCTGTGTCCCGCCGTACCACGGGATGGTTGGCCAAAGCGCTACTGCCAGCAGCACGGTGATCAACCCGATAAGCAGATAATTAATTTTCAGGCGTTTCAAATAGTTATCTCTCGGTGGCTCTCAGGCCTCTGTCTCTTCGGGCAGCGTTTGTTATCTATTAAATCCCAGAGCGTGGAGCATTTTGCGCAACAAAGCGGCGTAGAGCAACTTTAATAGCAGGAATCGTGTAATTTTCAGGCTATTTCTCAGGGTGGAAATTTCCACGCAAACGGTTTCGTTACCGGCGTCGTTTCTTTATAATACCGCCCGTTTTCCCTGTTGCGCCCAAAGAAGCGTCCTCCGGCGCTCTGACGAGAGATCTTAATGATGGAAATTCTGCGTGGTTCGCCCGCTCTGTCGGCATTTCGTGTAAACAAACTGCTGACCCGCTTTCAGGATGCTCACCTGCCGGTGAGTGATATTTACGCCGAGTATGTCCATTTTGCTGATGTCAGCGCACCGCTGACCGCAGAAGAAAAATCCCGCCTGCAACGTCTGCTGAAATACGGTCCCTCTCTCGCCGAACATGCGCCACAAGGGCGTTTACTGCTGGTCACGCCGCGTCCGGGTACGCTTTCACCCTGGTCTTCTAAAGCCACTGATATCGCTCATAACTGTGATTTGCCGCAGGTGCGTCGCCTTGAGCGCGGGCTGGCCTTTTATGTGCAGGCGCCGCAGCTAACCGAAGCGCAATGGTCGCAGCTGGCGGCGCTGCTGCACGATCGCATGATGGAAACGGTGTTTAGCGAGTTACAGGAAGCGGAAAAACTTTTCGTGCAGCAACAGCCGCAGCCGCTGCAGAGCGTGGATATTCTGGCGCAGGGGCGTAGCGCACTGGAGGCGGCGAATCAGAAGCTGGGCCTGGCGTTAGCCGATGATGAGATCGACTATCTGCTGGCGGCGTTTGAAAAACTGGGGCGCAACCCGAACGATATTGAGCTGTATATGTTTGCTCAGGCGAACTCTGAGCATTGCCGCCATAAAATTTTTAATGCGGACTGGGTAATCGACGGCGTATCGCAGCCGAAATCCCTGTTCAAAATGATCAAAAACACCTTCGCCCAGACGCCGGACTATGTGCTGTCGGCCTATAAAGATAACGCCGCAGTGATGGAAGGCTCGGCGGTGGGGCGCTTCTATGCCGATACGCAGCAGGGCATTTACGATTTCCATCAGGAACCGACTCATATCCTGATGAAAGTAGAAACCCATAACCACCCGACGGCGATCTCACCGTGGCCGGGCGCGGCGACCGGTTCCGGCGGCGAAATTCGTGACGAAGGCGCCACCGGACGCGGCGCGAAGCCAAAAGCGGGGCTGGTGGGCTTCTCGGTGTCTAACCTGCGTATTCCTGGCTTCGAACAGCCATGGGAAGAGGATTTCGGCAAGCCGGATCGTATCGTCAGCGCGCTGGATATCATGACCGACGGCCCGCTGGGCGGCGCGGCATTCAATAATGAATTTGGCCGTCCGGCGCTGAACGGCTATTTCCGTACCTATGAAGAGCGGGTAAACAGCCATAACGGCAGCGAAGTGCGCGGCTACCATAAGCCGATTATGCTGGCGGGCGGGATCGGCAATATTCGCGCCGACCATGTGCAGAAAGGCGAAATCACCGTGGGCGCGCAGCTGATTGTGCTGGGCGGTCCGGCGATGAATATTGGCCTTGGCGGCGGCGCGGCCTCCTCCATGACCTCTGGTCAGTCTGATGCCGATCTCGATTTTGCGTCGGTGCAGCGCGATAACCCGGAAATGGAACGCCGCTGTCAGGAAGTTATCGACCGCTGCTGGCAGCTGGGCGAGCAAAACCCGATTCTGTTTATCCATGATGTTGGCGCGGGCGGCCTGTCGAACGCGATGCCGGAGTTGGTCAGCGACGGCGGGCGCGGCGGTCGTTTCAACCTGCGCGATATTCTGAATGATGAGCCGGGCATGAGCCCGCTTGAAGTTTGGTGTAACGAATCGCAGGAGCGCTATGTGCTGGCGGTGGCGCCAGACAAACTGGCGCTGTTTGACCAGCTGTGCCAGCGTGAGCGCGCGCCTTATGCGGTGATTGGTGAAGCCACGGAAGAGCAGCATTTAACGCTATCCGATAGCCACTTCGACAATCAGCCGATTGATATGCCGCTGGATGTACTGTTAGGCAAAACGCCGAAGATGACGCGTGACGTCAGCCGCCAGCAGGCGCAGGGCGAAGCGCTGGTCCGTGACGGTATTACGCTGGAAGAGGCGGTCAAACGCGTGATGCATCTGCCGACCGTGGCGGAGAAAACCTTCCTGATCACCATTGGCGACCGCAGCGTAACCGGGATGGTGGCGCGTGACCAGATGGTCGGCCCATGGCAGATTCCGGTGGCGAACTGTGCGGTCACTACCGCCAGTCTCGATAGCTATCATGGCGAAGCGTTCTCTATCGGCGAGCGTGCGCCGGTGGCGCTGCTGGACTTTGCCGCCTCGGCGCGTCTGGCGGTAGGCGAGGCATTAACTAACCTGGCGGCAACCGATATCGGCGCGCTGAAACGCGTGAAGCTTTCGGCTAACTGGATGGCCGCCGCCGGACACCCGGGCGAAGATGCCGGCCTGTACGATGCGGTAAAAGCGATTGGTGAAGAGCTGTGCCCGGCGCTGGAACTGACCATTCCGGTGGGTAAAGATTCGATGTCGATGAAAACCCGCTGGCAGCAAGGTAACGAGCAGCGTGAAGTTACCGCGCCGCTGTCGCTGGTGATCACGGCATTTGCCCGCGTTGAAGATGTACGTCGTACGGTAACGCCGCAGCTACAGGCGGCAGAGGATAACGCACTGCTGCTGATCGACTTAGGGGAAGGTCAGAACGCATTAGGCGCTACCGCGCTGGCGCAGGTGTTCCGTCAGCTGGGCGATAAGCCCGCCGATGTACGCGATGTGCAGCAGCTGGCAGGCTTCTTCAGCGCCATGCAGGCGCTGGTGCAGGCCGGAAAGCTGCTGGCCTATCATGACCGCTCCGACGGCGGCCTGCTGGTTACGCTGGCGGAAATGGCGTTTGCCGGTCACTGCGGGATCGAGGCGGATATCGCCACGCTGGGTGCGGATGCGCTGGCCGCGCTGTTTAATGAAGAGCTGGGCGCGGTGATTCAGGTTCGTGCGCAGGACCGCGCTGCGGTGGAAGCGCTGCTGGGCGAGCATGGCCTGAGCGACTGCGTTCACTACCTTGGTAAGGCGTTGCCTGGCGATCGCTTCGTGATCCGCGCGGGCGAGCGCGCCATCTACAGCGAAAGCCGCTCCACGCTGCGCATCTGGTGGGCAGAAACCACCTGGCAGATGCAGCGCCTGCGTGATAACCCGGCGTGTGCCGATCAGGAACATGAAGCGAAAAAAGATGACAACGATCCGGGGCTGAATGTTGATCTGACCTTTAAGCCGCAGGAGGATATCGCCGCTCCCTTTATTGCCCGCGGCGCACGGCCAAAAGTGGCGGTGCTGCGTGAGCAGGGCGTTAACTCGCACGTTGAAATGGCGGCGGCTTTCCATCGCGCCGGTTTTGATGCGGTTGATGTGCATATGAGCGATCTGCTGGCGGGGCGCAGCACGCTGGAAGAGGTTCAGGCACTGGTCGCCTGTGGCGGCTTCTCGTATGGCGACGTGCTGGGCGCAGGCGAAGGCTGGGCGAAATCAATTTTGTTCAACAGTCGCGTACGCGATCAGTTCGAGACCTTTTTCCATCGTCCGCAAACCCTGGCGCTGGGCGTCTGTAACGGTTGCCAGATGATGTCTAACCTGCGTGAGCTGATCCCCGGCAGCGAGATGTGGCCGCGCTTTGTACGCAACCAGTCCGAGCGTTTTGAAGCGCGCTTCAGCCTGGTTGAGGTTGCAGCCAGCCCGTCACTGCTGCTGGACGGCATGGCTGGTTCACGTATCCCGATTGCCGTCTCGCACGGCGAAGGGTTTGTTGAGGTACGCGACGGCGCGCATCTTGCCGCGCTGGAAGCAAAAGGCATCGTGGCGCTGCGTTTTGTCGATAATTACGGCAAGGTCACTGAAAATTATCCGGCTAACCCGAACGGCTCGCCAAACGGGATTACGGCGGTAACCAGTGAAAATGGTCGCGTCACCATTATGATGCCGCACCCGGAGCGCGTGTTCCGTACCGTGAGCAACTCCTGGCATCCCGCCGAGTGGGGCGAAGATGGCCCATGGATGCGCATTTTCCGTAACGCGCGTAAACAGTTAGGTTAATATTCTGGCTGCTAAAAACCGCATCGGCTTCCGGTGCGGTTTTTTTTATGCGTTGCCAAAATACGACAGTTGCGGGTTTTATGTGTCTCTAAATGGAGACATTTAAACTATTGATATTTATTGTTTTTTTTATAATGGGCGTCAGCTGTTGCTAATAAGCGACAGCAGCAGCAGGGGAAATTTAACTTTAGTCAGGGTCAGGAGAATTCTAATGGTATTAATCTTTATTAATTAATCTGTTAGATAAATGTTTTAAAGTTGGCACACTCTTTGCTAATATATCAGCAGTGGCTCATTCACCTCCTTATGACAGCCCTGCTAACGCGGTCAAGCGCTTCATAAAACGCCGAATGACGCACAATACGGTGCCTGCCGTCCACGTACCGATAATAGATCGCTTGCGACTTTATCAAACACCGGGCGCAACGTTGAGTTAGGCACCACCTATTAGTATGCGGTGACGCTTCATCGCATCAGAAACGGCAGAGCTTCGGCTCTGCCGTTTTTATTTCTGCGGCCTTTGCCGCGTTTCCGCTCGCCTTAATGGTTTCAGACTTTCCTCCCGTCGCGTTGTTCGCTAGCATCATCCTCACTTCAATAAGGATAATGCATGTGAAAAGCTGGCGATTTTTCCCCCGTTCCCTGCGTCAGCTGGTGCTGATGGCGTTTTTGCTGGTGTTACTGCCACTGTTGGTGCTGGCCTGGCAGGCGTGGGAAAGCCTTTCAGCGCTGAGCCAGCAGGCTGCCGATACCAATCGCACCACCTTAACGGACGTTCGCCGCAGCGAAGCGATGGCGCGCACGGCGCTGGAGCTGGAGCGCAGCTATCGTCAGTATTGCGTACTGGGCGATCCCATGCTGGCGCGTCTCTATCAAACCCAACGTACGCGCTATTCCCAGATGCTGGATGCGCACGCGCAGGTGTTGCCCGATCTGCGCGCCTGGCAAAGCCTACGTCAGGCGCTGACGCAGCTGGAACAGCTGCACTGCCTGAACAGTAATCCGGTCAGCGCCGCGGCGGAAAACCTGGCACGGTTTTCCAGCGCCAATACGCAGATGGTGCAGGCCACGCGTGAAACCGCCTTTTCACGCGGCTTACAGCTACAGCGGGAGATTGCCGAACGTGGGCAGTTCTTTGGCTGGCAGGCGCTGCTGCTGTTTATGGTAACGCTGGGGCTGGTGCTGCTGTTTACCCGCATGATTATCGGGCCGGTCAAAGGCGTCGAGCGGATGATCAACCGGCTGGGCGAAGGGCGGCCGCTGGGCAACACGGTTAGCTTTAAAGGCCCACGTGAAATTCGGGCGCTGGGCCAGCGAATCCTGTGGCTGAGCGAACGGCTGGCGTGGCTGGAATCGCAGCGTCATGAGTTTTTACGGCATATCTCCCATGAACTGAAAACGCCGCTGGCCAGCATGCGTGAAGGCACCGAGCTGTTGGCGGATGAAGTAGCTGGCCCGTTAACCGCCGATCAAAAAGAGGTTGTCACTATTCTGGATGGCAGCAGCCGTCATTTGCAGCGTCTGATTGAGCAGCTGCTTGACTACAACCGCAAGCTGGCCGATAGCCCGCAATCGCTGGAGACGGTGAACCTGGCGGAGATCGTTCACAGCGTTGTGGCGGCGCATGCGCTTCCCGCACGCAGCAAAGCAATGCAAACCGAACTGGATCTGCAGGTCACCGCCTGCCGCGCTGAACCGATGCTGCTGATGCGGGTGATCGATAATCTCTATTCCAACGCTGTGTATTACGGCAATGAATCCGGTACCATTTGGTTGCGCAGTCAGAAACAGGGCGAGCGGGTATGGATTGATGTGGCAAATACCGGCACGCCGATCCCGGAAGCAGAGCAGGCGATGATTTTCGAGCCTTTTTTCCAGGGAAGCCAGCAGCGTAAAGGCGCCGTAAAAGGCAGCGGGCTGGGGCTGAGCATCGCCAAAGATTGCCTGCGGCGTATGCAGGGCGATCTGCAACTTATCACCACGGATCAGGCTGATGTTTGCTTCCGTATCGAACTTAATTTGAGCGTCGGGAAATGATAGCTAATGACCATATTTACATTCTCTGCCGCACAACATTTTGGCCGCCGTCTGTTGCTCTTGTCGGCCTTACTGGTTGCTGCCTGTCAGCAGCCGACACACAGCGTGTTATCGCGTCAGGTTGAAGCGCCGCCTGAGCCAAAAATCAATATTGTCGATTATCTGGCCGTCGATTGCGCTCGCGTCTGGCATATCGACGACAGCAACAGCGTAAAAAATCCGCTCTACTGGATGCGCGCGATCGATTGCGCCGCACGGCTCTCGCCGATCCAGGCGCGAGCCGAGGCGCACGGCTGGCCAGCTACCAACTGGCAAAATAGCTTTAAGCAGGGGATCCTGCTGGATAATGGCAACGTCACGCCGGTTGAGCGGCGTCAGTATGTGGAACAGCTGGACAGTTTTAGCGTGGCGTATCCCGGCTCTGTACGTCCGCTGCTTCAGCTATGGCGTAACCATCAGGCGGCACTGCTGGATCTTTCGGAAAGCCGCACGCGCTATCACCATCTGCAGCAAAGCAGCGACAGTCAGCTTGATGCGCTGCGGCAAAAGCAGCTTAGCCTGAGTCGCGAACTGACAGAGACGCGTCGTAAGCTGGAGACACTGACCGATATTGAGCGCCAGCTCTCTTCACGTAAGTCGCCGGATGTCTCTGATAATAGTCATGCTGATGAGAGCGGCATCAATGGAGCACCCGCGTCGTCAGGTGAAAACAGTCATGAAAAAGAGGCGCAATAATGCCACGTAACTCCGCCCGTTTGCTGCTGGTTGATGACGATCCCGCGCTGTTGAAGCTATTGGGGATGCGTTTAACCAGCGAAGGTTTTCAGGTCACGACGGCCAGCAGCGGGCCAGACGCGCTGCGTCAGCTTAATAAAGAGAAAGTCGATCTGGTCATCAGCGATCTGCGTATGGATGAGATGGATGGCCTGGCGCTGTTTGGTGAGATTCAGAAACTTCATCCCGGCCTGCCGGTGATTATCCTGACGGCGCACGGCTCGATACCTGAAGCGGTTTCCGCCACGCGGCAAGGGGTGTTTAGCTTTCTCACCAAACCGGTGGATCGCGATGCGCTCTACAAGGCGATTGATGAGGCGATGACGCACAGCGCGCCAGCCAGCAATGATGCCTGGCGTGAAGCGATCGTGACCCGCAGCCCGCTAATGCAGCGCCTGTTGGAACAGGCGCATATGGTGGCGCAATCTGACGTCAGCGTGTTAATTAACGGGCAGAGCGGCACTGGCAAAGAGGTGCTGGCAAAGGCGATTCATGCCGCCAGCCCGCGCGCCGCCAGGCCTTTTATTGCCATCAACTGCGGTGCCTTGCCGGAGCAGCTGCTGGAATCTGAGCTGTTTGGCCATGCGCGCGGCGCCTTTACCGGCGCGGTGAGCGCACGGGAAGGGTTGTTCCAGGCGGCCGAAGGCGGCACGCTGTTTTTAGATGAAATTGGCGATATGCCGCCAACGTTGCAGGTTAAGCTGCTGCGTGTATTGCAGGAGCGCAAAGTACGGCCTTTGGGCAGTAACCGCGATGTGGATATCAATGTGCGCATCCTTTCCGCCACCCATCGTGACCTGCCGAAAGCGATGGAAAAGCAGGAGTTCCGGGAAGATCTGTTTTATCGTCTGAATGTGGTGAGCCTGAAAATTCCGGCGCTGCATGAGCGTGCTGAAGATATTCCGCTGCTGGCTAACCATCTGCTGCGCCAGGCGGCAGAACGGCATAAGCCGTTTGTACGCAGTTTCTCAACCGATGCCATGAAGCGTCTGATGAGCGCCAGCTGGCCCGGCAATGTGCGCCAGCTGGTGAACGTGATTGAACAGTGCGTAGCCCTGAGCTCCGCGCCGGTGATTAGCGAGGCGCTGGTGGAGCAGGCGCTGGCGGGCGAAAATACCGCGTTGCCAACCTTTGTCGAGGCGCGTAACCAGTTCGAACTGAACTATCTGCGTAAATTGTTGCAGATGACCAAAGGCAACGTCACTAACGCCGCCAGGCTGGCTGGACGTAATCGCACAGAGTTTTATAAGCTGCTGTCACGCCACGAGCTGGACGCCAACGACTTCAAAGAGCCATAGTTTTTAGTGCCTTTCACGCGGTGAGATATGGTAGCTTAGCCTGCGAAAACAGAGGGCGTATCTACCGCAAATAGAATGATTACCCGTCCGGCCACGGAGGGAGAGAAAAAGGGTCCGTTATGAAAAAGATTGACGCAATTATCAAACCGTTCAAGCTCGACGATGTGCGCGAAGCGCTGGCTGAGGTGGGTATCACCGGGATGACCGTCACGGAAGTAAAGGGTTTTGGACGCCAGAAAGGGCATACGGAACTTTATCGCGGCGCTGAATATATGGTGGATTTTCTGCCGAAAGTAAAAATTGAAATCGTGGTGGCTGACGATATCGTTGATACCTGCGTCGATACCATTATGCAGACGGCGCAAACCGGCAAAATCGGCGACGGTAAAATCTTTGTTTACGATGTCGCGCGCGTGGTACGTATCCGTACCGGCGAAGAGGATGAAGAGGCGATCTAATCCTGCACGCAACAAAAGCCCAGGCGTTGGTCGCCGGGCTTTATCGCTTAGAGATCCGGTGTTGAACCCGCGCTTGCTGTCAGGCCAACGCCAGCGCAACGGCGGCTTCAGCATGGATTTGCGTGGTGTCAAACAGCGGAACCGTCGCGTCCTGTTGATCGATAAGCAGCGTGATTTCCGTACAGCCCATAATTATCGCCTCCGCTCCCTGCGCCACCAACTCTTCGATGACGGCACGATACTTTTCGCGCGAAGCGGCATTAATGTGGCCAAGGCACAGCTCCTGATAGATCACCTGATGCACGGTTTCGCGTCCCGCCTCGTCAGGAATGAGCACCTCAATGCCATATTCATGTTGCAGCCGCTGTTTATAAAACGCCTGCTCCATGGTAAAGCGGGTACCTAACAGACCGACTTTGCCCAGTCCGGCGGTTTTAATCGCTTCGGCGGTGGCGTCGGCAATATGCAGCAGCGGAAGCGACGTCGCCGAAGTGATGGCTGGCGCGACTTTATGCATGGTGTTAGTGCAGAGCACGATAAAATCCGCGCCCGCCGCCTGCAACGCACGGCCCGCCGCCGCCAGCTTTTCTCCGGCCTCCTGCCAGTTTCCCGCTGCCTGCAGCTGCTCTATTTCATAAAAATCGACGCTGTACAGCACCAGCCTGGCGGAGTGCAAACCGCCAAGCTGCGCATTAACGCCTTCGTTGATAATTTTGTAATAGAGCGCCGTGGACTCCCAGCTCATCCCGCCCAGCAAACCGATTGTTTTCATGCTTCACCTGCGTAAAAAACAGAATCAGCAATCAGCTTAAACCACTTTGTGCGGGCCAAAAACCTCATAATGAATATGATCATTCGCTACGCCCGCATCCAGCAGCTGACGCGCAACAAACTGCATAAAGCTCACCGGGCCGCAAAGATAGTAGTGGCGATCGGTAGTGATCAGATCGGCGACAGCGGCCAGGTTCATGACGCCCTGCGCATCAAAGCGCCCGGCATCCTCGGCACGCGGCGTGTTATACCAGACATGGCTGCTGAAGTGGGCAAGCTGTGCGCCGGTTTGCGCCACCTCATCGGCAAACGCATGACGCGCGCCATTTTCTGCCGCGTGCAGCCAGCTTACCGACGCCTGATGCTGCTGTTGCGCGAGGGCATGCAGCATCGCCAGCATGGGCGTTAAGCCGACGCCAGCGGAAATCAGGGTAACCGGCGTGGCCGTATCGACCTGCAGGAAAAAATCACCGGCCGGCGCCGCCAGGTTAACCACGTCGCCAACTTTCGCCTTCGCATGCAGCCAGCCGGAGACGGTGCCAAGCGCCTCACATTTTACGGCGATGCGATAATCGCGGCCGTTTGGCGCATGGGTCAGGGAATATTGACGGATTTCATGATTCGCGAAGTCAGGATCCTGCACATGCACGCCCAGGTACTGGCCAGGGTTAAAATCCGCTACCGGTTTGCCATCTACCGGCGTCAGGGTAAAGCTTTTAATGACCTCGCTCTGCGGCTGAATCGCGCTGATGCGGAACGCGCGGGTGCCACGCCAGCCGCCCTGTTTTTCCTCATGTTCATGGTAAATCTCTTCTTCGCGCTGAATAAACACATTGGCCAACACGCCATAAGCTTTGGCCCAGGCATCCAGCACCTCCGCACCTGGGTTGAGCATCTCATCAATGGTCGCCAGCAGATGCTTACCGACAATCTGATACTGCTCTGGCTTAATGGAAAAGCTGGTGTGTTTCTGCGCGATACGTTCAACGGCGGGCAGCAAGGCCGCCAGATTCTCGAGGTTGGCACCATAAGCGCAGATGGCGTCAAATAAAGCCTGACGCTGATCGCCATTGCGCTGATTGCTCATGTTAAACACATCTTTCAGCTCCGGATTATGGGTAAACATCCGGTCATAAAAGTAAGCGGTCAGCGCAGGTCCAGTTGCTGCCACAGCAGGCAGCGTGGATTTAACGGTAGCGATAGTTTGGGCATCAAGCATGGTGGTTCTCCAGTGAAATTTATAAGTTGCATTTTAAATGCATGTTAAATGGTTTTGTCGGGATTTGTAAATAACCCTGAAAAAATAAAGGACGCTGCGGTTAACAATAATGAAAAATATGCAAGCGATAGCTGAAGAACTATCGTGATAAAAGTGGGAAGGGAATCAGGCTGGAGGCCTTGCCAGCGCTCAAGCCAATCGTTTGCGTAAAAAGCGGGTCGTGAGGCTATGCTTCCACCGGTAAAACGGTTTACACTGTTGGCCTTCGCCCGTCAGGGCCGTATAGTGCCGTTTAAAGTTAGCTGAGTCAGGAGATGCGGATGTTAAAGCGAGATATGAACATTGCCGATTACGATGCCGAGTTATGGCAAGCAATGGAGCAAGAAAACGTGCGTCAGGAAGAGCATATTGAACTGATTGCTTCCGAAAACTACACCAGCCCGCGCGTAATGCAGGCGCAAGGTTCACAGCTGACCAATAAATATGCCGAAGGCTATCCGGGCAAGCGCTACTACGGCGGTTGTGAATATGTTGATATTGTTGAGCAGCTGGCGATCGATCGTGCTAAGGAACTGTTCGGCGCCGACTATGCCAACGTCCAGCCGCATTCTGGTTCTCAGGCAAACTTCGCGGTCTATACCGCACTGCTGCAGCCGGGCGATACCATTTTAGGTATGAATCTCGCGCACGGCGGCCACCTGACGCACGGTTCTCCGGTTAACCTTTCCGGTAAACTGTACAACGTTGTGCCTTACGGCATCGACGAGACGGGCAAAATCGATTATGACGAGCTGGCTTCGCTGGCGCAGCAGCACAAGCCGAAAATGATTATCGGCGGCTTCTCGGCCTATTCTGGCGTGTGCGACTGGGCAAAAATGCGTGAAATCGCCGACAGCGTTGGCGCTTACCTGTTTGTCGATATGGCGCACGTGGCTGGCCTGATCGCCGCCGATGTTTATCCGAACCCGGTTCCGCATGCACATATCGTTACCACCACTACCCACAAAACGCTGGCGGGTCCGCGCGGCGGCCTGATCCTGGCGAAGGGCGGCGACGAAGATCTGTATAAGAAACTGAACTCTGCCGTGTTCCCTGGCGGCCAGGGCGGCCCGCTGATGCACGTGATCGCCGGTAAAGCGGTGGCGCTGAAAGAAGCGATGGAGCCAGAGTTCCGCGTTTATCAGCAGCAGGTAGCTAAGAACGCCAAGGCGATGGTTGAAGTGTTCCTGGCGCGTGGCTATAACGTGGTTTCCGGCGGTACGCACAACCATCTGTTCCTGCTGGATCTGGTTGATAAAGGCCTTACCGGTAAAGAAGCGGATGCCGCACTGGGCCGCGCTAACATCACCGTTAACAAAAACAGCGTGCCGAACGATCCCAAAAGCCCGTTTGTCACCTCTGGTATCCGTATCGGTACGCCAGCGGTAACCCGTCGCGGCTTTAAGGAAGATGAAGTGCGCGAGCTGGCTGGCTGGATTGTCGACGTACTGGACAACATTAATGATGAAGCGACCATTGAGCGCGTGAAGCAGAAAGTGCTGGAAGTCTGCGCCCGCTTCCCGGTTTACGCTTAATCGTCTTCCCTCGTTTTTGCTGACAAGCCCTGGCCCGTTGGTCGGGGCTTTTTTATGGTCAATGTCGCCCTTAATTGCTTATCGTTCACCGATTTGCCAAAGTAAGCGCCTCATTGTCGGGGGAAATATGACAATCCGTTCAACATACTGGTTAGCACTCGGTTACTTCACCTACTTCTTTTGTTATGGCATCTATCTTCCTTTCTGGGCGGTATGGCTAAAAGGCAGCGGCCTGGATGCGGAAAAAATCGGCCTGCTGCTGGGCGCGGGGATGATTGCCCGCTTTGTCGGCAGCCTGCTGATCGCCTCACGCGTACGCGATCCGTCGCAGCTGGTGCTGGCTCTGCGTCTGCTGGCGTTGTTAACGCTGTTATGCGCCGCGGGCTTTTGGCTGGGGCAGCAGTGGCTGTGGCTGCTGTTGGTGATGATCGGCTTCAATCTGTTTTTCTCGCCGCTGGTGCCGCTTAGCGATGCGCTGGCCGCCACCTGGACACGTCAAATCGCGCTGCCTTACGGGCCGGTAAGGCTGTGGGGATCGCTGGCGTTTGTGATCAGCTCGGCGCTGACCGGCGTGCTGATTACCGCCTGGAACAGTCAGGCGATTCTGGCGCTGTTAAGCGTGGGCCTTGTAATGATGCTGGGCGGCATGCTGCTGCGACCGGCGGTGATGCCGCTGGGGGAAACGCGCGCCGCGCAGAGCGCAGGCTGGGGCGAATGGCGATCGCTGCTGCGGGAAAACAGCGTCTGGCGTTTTCTGCTTTGCGTAACGCTGATGCAGGGCGCGCATGCCGCCTATTATGGCTTCAGCGCTATCTGGTGGCAGGAGGCGGGCTACTCCGCCAGCGTGGTGGGCTATCTGTGGTCGCTGGGCGTGGTGGCGGAAATCATTATCTTTGCACTGAGCAATCGCCTGTTTCGCCGCTGGCGCGCGCGCGATCTGCTGCTGCTTTCCGGCATCTGCGCACTGGTGCGCTGGAGCCTGATGGCTTCGACCACCGCGCTGCCGTGGCTGATTGTCGCCCAGATCTTGCACTGCGGCAGTTTTACCGTGTGTCATCTGGCGGCGATGCGTTTTATCGCTGCGCGGCAGGGCGGGGAAGTGATTCGCCTGCAATCGATCTATTCAGCGCTGGCGATGGGCGGCGGGATCGCGGTGATGACCATGGTTTGCGGCGTGCTGTTCCAGCATTTGCAGGGCAATATCTTCTGGTTAATGGCGTTGCTGGTGCTGCCGGCGCTGTTTTTACGTCCGCGCGTGCAGCCATCAGGACTCCAGCAATAGGCGAATACGCTGTTGTTGATGCGGCGTTAGCGGCAGTTCGGCGTGAATCAACGGCGGCGAATAGAGCGGCAGCGGGGCGGCATAAGGCGAGATCACCAGCGTCACGCCTTTTGGCGCCCCGTGACGCTGGAAGTCGCACATGGCTAAATATTTAATATTCAACGGCAACAGCGTTAACTCCCGCAGCTGTTGCTCTAACGCCTTTTCCAGCGTCGCGTCCTCGCCGGTTAGCAGCAGCACCTGCTTCTCCTGCAGGGCGCTCTCCTGCATCAGCCATGAGCCGAAAATAACCGCGATCAGGCCCATCTCTTCTGCTGAAAAGCGAATGCCATAATGCTGTTCGAAGTTTTCGATAGCGGTTTGCGTGGTGCGCAGCAGGCGCGGGTAAAGGCGAATCACCTCTTCTGACAGGCTGTTATCAATGCCGACTGCAAAATGGCAGCGATCCAGCGCCTGCGCCAGGTGCGTATAAAGCTGGCTGCACAGCCCCTTTTCATTGCTGAAGCGCATACCTGAAAGCGACTGAAAACGCGCCATCAGCCATTGCGTTTGCTCCATCAGTTCGAGTTCGCAGTGATGAGATAGCTGACCGGGCGAAGGGGCATGAATCATGCTAAACAGCAGCGTATAAAAATTAATTTCGCTGGCGGCAGGGGCAAAACGGCAGCGCCGTTGCCAGTGTTGAATCACCACCTGCGCTGCCCGCCGCTCAGCTTTGTTCTCCAGCCAGAGCTGCTGCTGGACGGAGAAAACCGCCTGCCGCGTGTGGCATAGCGAATATTGCATAAACAGCTGTAAAAATAGCCGATCGCGCGCGCTAAAGCTGCGCTGTAAACGGCCTGCGCAGTGGGCGATCAGCGCTTGCAGATTGCGCTCGTTATAGACCAGCTTTTCTATCTGGCGCGCCCGTAGCTGCTGGCGCAAAGCGGGAATAAAATTTCCTTCGATAAAAACCGGAGAGACACGCAGCGCGCGGCGCAGCCAGTGCAGCAGGCAGAGACGCCTGTCCAGTTCGTCGCCCTGCAGCAAAAAGCTGCCATCCTGCTGCTGTAAAATGCCAAGGCGGTGATAACGCTGGATCTCTTCACCGACCTCCGCTATATCTTGCCGGGCAAGCGAAGGATCGACATGATTGAGTTGGCACAGGCTATCCAGAGTCAGTAACGGCTCAGGCAAGTAGAGCATCAGCAGGAGATGACAACGACGCTGGGAACTGGAGAAGAGTGGTGCTGTGGGTGTAGCAGAACTCATCATAAATTTTCCGGTCAGTCATACCAAAAATAAGCATAGACAACCGACGTAACAACAGATGCGCGGCGACATTTTTTTATCCAGACGTTAACCTGGGTCACAGAATTGCCGTAAGGGAAGATGAATGACAGCAACCTATTCGATCAAACGCGCCGCTATTGGCTGCCTGGCGCTGCTCCTTTCGCCTTTAGCCTGGTCTCATCCACACAGCTTTATCGCCATGCAAACCACGCCGGTGGTCAGCGGTGATGCGCTGACCGGACTGAAAATGGTCTGGACCATGGATGAGATCACCTCAGCCGATCTGCTTTATGATGCGGGTGATGCCGCGCCCGCTTCGCCGGTGTGGAAAAAGCTGGCGGCGGAAGTGATGGCTAACGTGCTGGCGCAGCACTATTTCACCGAATTCTGGCATCAGGGCAAAGCGGTAAAGTTTGCTAATCTGCCGCCCTCCTATGCCTTGTCGCGCAGCGGGGCGCAGGCCGTGTTGACCTTTGTGTTGCCGCTGGCGCAGCCGCAGCCGCTGCAAGGCCAGACCTATACTTTTAGCGTGTTTGATCCTACTTATTTTGTTGATATGTCGTGGAAAAATGCGCAGGCGCTGAGCCTGCCCGATACGCTGGCGTCGCGCTGCAAGCTAACGCTGCAAACGCCGCAGCCGGATGCGGCGTTGAAAGATTTCGCCCTGTCGCTGGATAAAGCCGATGCGCCGCCGGAAAGCATGGATCTGGGCCGTCAGTTTGCGCAAAAGGTAACGTTCTCATGTCAGTGATGATGCAACAGCATGAACGACGCTGGCACAGCCTGTGGCCATTGTGGAGCGTGCTGGCGCTGGCGCTGCTGGCCGCGTTAGCCGCCTGGTGGTACTGGCCGCAGCTGCTGTGGCAGAGCGTGAACTGGCAAAAAAGCCTGCATCAGCAGATGATTGGCCTGCTGCAGCGCGCGGCGCAGCATCCGCATCAGGCCGGACTGGCTCTGCTGGGCTTCAGCCTCGCGTATGGCATTTTACATGCGTTGGGGCCAGGCCATGGCAAAGTGGTCATCGCCACGTTTCTCGCGACCCATCCTGTGCGCCTGAAAACCAGCCTGCGGCTGACGCTGGCCGCCGCTATTGTGCAGGGCGGGGTGGCGATAGCGCTGGTGACAGTGGTGTTGATTGTGCTGCAAGCCTCTTCGCGCCAGCTGCATTTAAGCAGTTACTGGCTGGAGAAGGGCAGTTATCTGCTGGTTGTCGGGCTCGGCGTCTGGCTCTGCTGGCGTGCGCTGCGGCAGCTGCGGCGTAGCGGCAAGATGCGCGTTCAGCAAAGCGCGATGCGTATTCACCAGCTGCGCCCGCTCGATCACCAGCACGATGCGCATTGCGGCTGCGGTCATCAGCATCTGCCTGATGAGCAGCAACTGGCGCGCGCGACCAACTGGAAAACCTCGTTGCTGGTGGTATTGTCGATGGGGCTACGCCCCTGCTCTGGAGCGATCATGATGCTGCTGTTTTCTCGCGTGATCGGCGTTTATGCCTGGGGCATCCTGAGCGCGCTGGCAATGGCGCTCGGTACGGCGCTGACGGTGTCGATGATGGCGTTGCTGGTACAGAGTTCACGCGCGTTGGCGCTAAGGCTTAACCGACGTGCCGCGCCTGCGCCATGGCAGCGGGTAGCGTTACACAGCCTGGCGCTGGCGGGCGGTTTACTGTTGATTATCGGCGGCATCGTTTTGTGGCTAAGCGCGCAACCTGCTGTTTCCGGCGGCCTGCGCGCGCTGCGCTGAAAAGCAAAAAAAGCCGCACGTCCTTGAGGAGGTGCGGCTTTTTTATCGGCGAGAGAATTAACGCTTCAGCGCATCGCTCAGCTCTTCGCGCATTGAAGCAAGCATCGCTTTCACTACGCGTGGGTTACCGGCTACGATGTTACCGGTGGACATAAAGCCATGGCCGCCGGTAAAGTCAGTGACCAGCGCGCCCGCTTCACGTGCAATCAGCTCGCCGCCCGCGAAATCCCACGGCTTCAGGCCAATCTCAAAATAGCCATCAACGCGACCGGCCGCGACATAGCACAGATCCAGCGCGGCTGAACCGGTACGACGGAAATCCGCGCACTGGGTAAAGAGCTTACCAACCAGCTTCATATAGCTTGCTGCGTGTTGCTTCTGTTTAAACGGGAAGCCGGTCGCCAGAATGGTGCCGTCCAGATCGCGTGCATTGCTGCCGCGCAGACGATAGCCGTTCAGCTGAGCGCCCTGGCCGCGTACGGCGGAGAAAAGTTCGTTACGCATCGGATCGTAAACCACCGCGACTTCAGTACGGCCTTTAATGCGCACGGCAATAGAGATCGCGAAATGCGGTAAGCGTTTAATAAAGTTGGTGGTGCCATCCAGCGGATCGATAATCCATTGTACATCCTGATCTTCTGCCGTCAGTTCACCACTCTCTTCACCGATAATAGTGTGCTGCGGATAAGATTTGCGAATCACCTCAATAATCAGGCGCTCGGCGTCGCGGTCAACATTGGTCACAAAATCGTTGCTGCCTTTCTGGCTAGCTTCAACGGCGTCGGGAGTTTCGTAGTTTTTGGCGATTAAGTTGCCAGCCTTGCGCGCAGCGCGCACGGCGATGTTGAGCATCGGATGCATCAGTATCTCTCACTGGATGTTAAAGAACGGGAAAACGGCGCGGAGTATAGCAGGGAGTTCGGAAAATGTCCTGCATTTATGTTAGTATCGATAAATTATCTCACCGACCTCCTTGAGTTATATGCTGCAAAATATTCGTATTGTGCTGGTGGAAACCTCTCACACTGGCAATATGGGCTCCGTCGCGCGCGCGATGAAAACCATGGGGCTGACTAACCTTTACCTGGTTAATCCGCTGGTTAAACCTGATTCGCAGGCCATCTCGCTCGCCGCAGGCGCCAGCGATGTGATTGGCGATGCGGTGATTGTCGATTCGCTGGATGACGCTATCGCGGGCTGTAGCCTGGTGGTAGGCACCAGCGCCCGTTCACGTACGCTGCCCTGGCCGATGCTGGATGCGCGCGAATGCGGGGTAAAATGCGTGGAAGAGGGCGCGCAGGCGCCGGTCGCCATCGTGTTTGGCCGCGAGCGCGTCGGCCTGACCAACGACGAACTGCAAAAGTGCCACTATCACGTCGCGATCCCGGCTAACCCTGACTACAGCTCGCTGAACCTGGCGATGGCAGTGCAGATCCTGGCGTACGAAGTGCGCATGGCGTTCCTGCAAAGCGATCGCGTGGCCGCGCCGCAGTATGAAGAGAGCCCTTATCCGCTGGTCGACGACCTGGAACGCTTTTACCAGCATATGGAACAGATGATGGTAAACAGCGGCTTTATCCGTCAGGCGAATCCGGGACAGGTAATGAGCAAGCTGCGCCGTCTTTACACGCGTGCCCGTCCCGAGCGGGACGAGCTGAATATCCTGCGCGGCATGCTCTCCTCTTTTGAGAAAAAGCGCGGCGAAAACTAAGCATCGGCAGAGGCAAAGCGCAGCGGCGAATACTTGAGTGTTTTACCAGGTTAAATAGTTGACCAAAACACTCAGGAATGTCAGACTTGCGACCATCATATATCACGCCAAAACAGGGTATAACCGAGGGTCGCCAAGCTATGAGACTGACATCAAAAGGCCGTTACGCCGTTACTGCGATGCTTGACGTTGCACTGCACTCACACGAAGGGCCGGTGCCGCTGGCCGATATTTCAGAGCGTCAGGGGATCTCTCTTTCTTACCTTGAACAGCTTTTTTCGCGCCTGCGTAAAAATGGCCTGGTGGCCAGCGTACGTGGGCCGGGCGGTGGTTATCTGCTGGGCAAAAGCGCGGCTGAAATTGCCGTTGGCGCAGTGATTACCGCGGTCGATGAGTCGGTTGACGCAACGCGCTGCCAGGGCAAAGAAGGCTGCCAGGGCGGTGACCGCTGCCTGACTCACGTGCTGTGGCACGATTTAAGCGTACGTATCAGCGATTTCCTCAATAACATTACGCTGGCTGAGCTGGTGAATAATAAAGAGATTTTGGATATCGCCGATCGTCAGAATAACGAAACGCGCCGGATGGCGAATGGCCGCACGCAGGAAACCATAAATATAAATCTGCGGGCCTGATCATTTTGATTTGAAGCGATGTACGGAGCTTAAGAGCAATGAAATTACCGATTTACCTGGATTATTCCGCCACCACGCCGGCCGATCCGCGTGTGGCGGAAAAAATGATGCAGTATCTTACGTTGGACGGAACCTTCGGTAACCCGGCTTCCCGGTCCCACCGTTTTGGTTGGCAATCTGAAGAGGCGGTGGATGTTGCCCGCAACCAGATCGCCGAGCTGGTAGGCGCTGACCCACGTGAAATCGTCTTCACCTCCGGCGCGACGGAATCCGATAACCTGGCGATCAAAGGTGCTGCCCAGTTCTACCAGAAAAAAGGCAAGCACATCATTACCAGCAAAACCGAGCATAAAGCGGTGCTGGATACCTGTCGCCAGTTAGAGCGCGAAGGTTTTGACGTGACTTACCTGGCGCCGCAGAGCAACGGCATTATCGATTTGCAGGCGCTGGAAGCCGCCATGCGTGACGACACCGTACTGGTTTCCATCATGCATGTTAATAACGAAATCGGCGTGGTGCAGGATATCGCGACCATCGGTGAAATGTGCCGCGCGCGCGGGATCATTTACCACGTTGATGCCACGCAAAGCGTCGGCAAACTGCCAATTGACCTCAGCCAGCTGAAAGTGGATCTGATGTCCTTCTCCGCGCACAAACTCTACGGACCGAAAGGCATCGGCGCACTATATGTGCGTCGCAAGCCGCGTATTCGTCTGGAAGCGCAGATCCACGGCGGCGGTCACGAGCGCGGTATGCGTTCAGGTACGCTGCCGGTGCATCAGATCGTTGGCATGGGCGAAGCTTACCGCATTGCCAAAGAAGAGATGGAAAGCGAGATGGCGCGCCTGCGTACGCTGCGCAACCGTCTGTGGGATGGCCTGAAAGATATCGAAGAGGTCTATCTTAACGGCGATCTGGCGCAGGGCGCACCGAACATCCTTAACGTCAGCTTCAACTATGTCGAAGGCGAATCGCTGATCATGGCGCTGAAAGATCTGGCGGTCTCATCCGGCTCCGCCTGTACTTCCGCCAGCCTGGAACCCTCTTACGTGCTGCGCGCACTGGGCATGAGCGATGAACTGGCACACAGTTCCATTCGTTTCTCGCTGGGCCGCTTCACCACCGAAGAAGAGATTGATTACACCATTGCGCTGGTGCGCAAATCCATCGGCCGACTGCGTGAGCTTTCTCCTCTGTGGGAAATGTTTAAAGCGGGCGTGGATTTGAACAGCATTGAATGGGCGCATCACTAATTTCAGGTTTCAGGAGAACAGATCATGGCTTACAGCGAAAAAGTAATCGATCACTACGAAAATCCACGCAACGTCGGCTCTTTTGACAACAACGATGCCTCCGTAGGCAGCGGCATGGTCGGCGCGCCCGCGTGCGGCGACGTGATGAAGCTACAGATCAAGGTTAGCGAAAGCGGCATCATTGAAGATGCGCGTTTCAAAACCTACGGCTGCGGTTCCGCTATCGCCTCCAGTTCGCTGATTACCGAATGGGTAAAAGGCAAGTCGCTGGATGAAGCCGCCGCGATTAAAAACACCCAGATCGCCGACGAGCTGGAACTGCCGCCGGTGAAGATTCACTGCTCGATCCTGGCTGAAGACGCCATCAAGGCCGCCATCGCCGATTACAAGAGCAAGAAAGACGCACAGTAAGGGGGAGTTATGTCTATTACCCTGAGCGAGAGCGCAGCCTCCCGCGTGAACAGCTTTTTGCACCATCGCGGTAAAGGCTTCGGCTTGCGCCTTGGCGTGCGCACCTCCGGCTGTTCCGGCATGGCTTACGTGCTGGAGTTTGTCGATGCGCCCCAGCCGGAAGATACCGTCTTCGAAGATAAAGGCGTTAACGTGGTTATCGACGCAAAAAGCCTGGTTTATCTCGACGGGACCGAGCTTGATTTCGTGAAGGAAGGCCTGAACGAAGGATTCAAGTTCAATAACCCGAACATGAAAGATGAATGCGGCTGCGGAGAAAGCTTCAACGTTTAGCGTTGGCGCAGTAGCAGGATAAATCGCTCCGGGAACGGAGCGATTCTTTTTATGCGTTCCTCTGTTATCAACTGAGTCTGCTATGGATTACTTCACTCTTTTTGGCTTGTCGCCTACTTTTGAGATTGATGCGGCACAGCTAACCGCCCGTTTTCAGGAGCTGCAACGTCAGTTCCACCCCGATCGCTTCGCATCACAGCCGGAGCGTGAACGCCTTCAGGCCTTACAACAGGCCGCGACCATCAACCAGGGCTATCAGGCGCTGCGTCAGCCGCTGCCGCGCGCGGAATATCTGCTGTCGCTACACGGTTTCGATATTAATAATGAACAGCATACGATGCGCGACACCGCTTTTCTGATGGAGCAGCTGGCGCTGCGCGAAGAGCTGGACGCCATTGAGCAGGCACCCGACGCCGAAGCGAAGCTGCAAGCCTTTATGCAACGGCTGGAGGCGATGATGCAACAGCGCAGCCAGCAAATGCAGCAGGAGCTGGCCGCCACCCAGTGGGATGCGGCGGCGGATACGGTGCGCAAGCTGCGTTTTCTCGCTAAACTGCGCAGCCAGACAGAACAGCTGGAAGAGAAGCTGCTCGATTTCTAACCGGGAAAACTAACATGGCATTATTACAAATTAGTGAGCCGGGCCTGAGTGCCGCCCCGCACCAGCGTCGTCTGGCCGTGGGCATCGATCTGGGCACCACCAACTCTTTGGTCGCCACCGTGCGCAGCGGACAGGCTGAAACCCTGCCCGATGCGCAGGGCCGCGATCTTTTACCTTCGGTCGTGTGCTATCAGGCGCAGCAAAGCTATGTGGGATGGGAAGCGCGCCAGCAGGCGGCGGCCGATCCGGTTAACACCATTAGCTCTGTGAAGCGTCTGATGGGGCGATCGCTGGCTGATATTCAACAGCGTTATCCGCACCTGCCTTATCAGCTACAGCCGAGTGAAAACGGTCTGCCGATGATCCAGACCGCGGCGGGCAAGGTTAATCCGGTTCGCGTCTCTGCCGATATTCTGCAGGCGCTGGCCGTTCGCGCGCGCGAAAGTTTGCAGGGCGAGCTGGATGGCGTGGTGATTACCGTGCCCGCCTATTTTGATGATGCGCAGCGGCAGGGCACCAAAGATGCCGCCCGCCTGGCGGGATTGCAGGTGTTGCGTCTGCTGAACGAGCCCACCGCTGCGGCGATCGCCTATGGCCTGGATTCGGGTCAGGAAGGGGTGATTGCGGTTTACGATCTTGGCGGCGGCACCTTTGATATTTCCGTGCTGCGCCTGAGTCGCGGCGTGTTTGAAGTGCTGGCGACCGGCGGCGACTCGGCGCTGGGCGGTGATGATTTCGACCATCTGTTGGCCGACTGGCTGCGCGAGCAGGCCGGGCTGCACGACCGTGGCGATCATAGCGTACAGCGTCAGCTGCTGGACAAAGCCATTGCCGCCAAAATCGCCCTCAGCGAGCGCGATAGCGTTAGCGTCACGCTGGGCGACTGGCAGGGCACGGTAACACGCGCCGATTTCGATAACCTGATCGCCGGGCTGGTGAAGCGCACGCTGCTCTCCTGCCGTCGGGCATTGAAAGATGCGGGCGTTACGCCGGAAGAGGTGCTGGAAGTGGTGATGGTCGGCGGCTCGACGCGCGTTCCGCTGGTGCGCGAAAAGGTAGGCGAATTTTTTGGCCGTCAGCCGTTAACCACCATCGATCCGGATAAAGTGGTCGCTGTCGGTGCCGCCATTCAGGCTGATATTCTGGTGGGTAATAAACCCGACAGCGATATGCTGCTGCTGGATGTGATTCCGCTTTCGCTGGGGCTGGAAACCATGGGCGGTCTGGTGGAGAAAGTGATCCCGCGTAACACCACCATTCCGGTGGCGCGCGCGCAGGATTTTACCACCTTTAAAGATGGCCAGACGGCGATGAGCATCCACGTGCTGCAGGGCGAGCGCGAGCTGGTGTCCGATTGCCGCTCGCTGGCGCGCTTCGCGCTGCGTAACATTCCGGCGATGCCTGCTGGCGGCGCGCATATCCGCGTGACGTTTCAGGTGGATGCGGATGGTTTGCTAAGCGTAACGGCGATGGAAAAATCAACCGGCGTGGAAGCCTCGATTCAGGTTAAGCCCTCCTATGGCCTGACTGAAAACGAGATTGCCAGCATGATCACCGATTCCATGGCTTATGCGCAGCAGGATGTGATGGCGCGTAAACTGGCCGAGCAAAAGGTGGAAGGCCTGCGCGTGCTGGAAAGCCTGACCGGCGCGCTGGCGGAAGATGCCGCGCTGCTGAGCGCGGATGAACTGCAAAAAATTCAACAGGCGCAGCAGCAGCTGCAGGAAACCCTCCGCGCCGAAGAGGCCGATGCCATCAGCGCGGCGGTAAAACAACTCGATAAAGTAACCCAGGATTTTGCCGCCCGTCGTATGGACAACTCTGTCCGTCGCGCGCTGGCGGGCCAGTCTGTGGATGAGGTTTGATCAATGCCGAAGATTGTCTTTTTACCCCATAAGGATTTGCTGCCGGACGGCGGCGTATTTGATGCCGCTCAGGGCGAAACGATTCTTGACGTTGCGCTGCGCAACGGCATTGAGCTGGAGCATGCCTGTGAAAAATCCTGTGCCTGCACCACCTGCCATTGCGTGGTGCGTGAAGGCTTTGATTCACTGCCGGAAAGCAGCGAAGATGAGGATGATATGCTGGATAAAGCCTGGGGACTGGAGCCAGAAAGCCGTCTCAGCTGCCAGGCGCGCGTCACCGATGAAGACCTGGTGGTGGAAATTCCACGCTACACCATCAATCACGCACGCGAACATTAATGAAGCGGGCCGGCCTGAAAACCGGCCCGTTTTCTTCTAAGGAGTAATTGTGGGTCTAAAATGGACTGACAGCCGTGAAATCGGCGAAGCCTTATACGATGCTTATCCGGATACCGATCCAAAAACGGTACGCTTCACCGATATGCATCAATGGATTTGTCAGCTGGAAGGGTTTGATGATAATCCTGATGCATCCAGTGAGAAAATTCTTGAAGCGATACTGCTGGTTTGGCTGGATGAATTCGAGTAACTCCGGCAGCTTCCATTCTCGTTTCAGAAAAATATAAAGGGACACAATCAATGACGACTGAAAAGATGAATATTGCGCTGTCGAACACGGCAGCGGATGCGCGCTGGGGCGAAAAAGCGATCCTCAGCAGCAATGAAGACGGGATGACTATCCACCTGACCGGTGGCGATGCGCTGGCAACGATTCAGCGTGCGGCGCGTAAGATTGACGGACAGGGCATTCGTCGCGTCGCGTTAAGCGGCGACGGCTGGGATCTGGAAAAAAGCTGGGCTTTTTGGCAGGGCTATCGCGGACCGAAAGGCGAGCGCAGCGTCGAGTGGGCGTCGCTCAGCGACGGCGATCGCGAAGAGCTGGATCGTCGCCTGAACATCATCGACTGGGTGCGTAATGTTATTAACCAACCGGCCGAGGAGCTGGGACCGGAGCAGCTGGCGCGACGTGCGGTTGATCTGATCAGCAAATACGCGGGCGATGCAGTGAGCTACCGCATTACCAAAGGCGAAGATCTGCGCGAGCAGAACTATATGGGGCTGCATACCGTGGGGCGTGGCTCGTCGCGCAGCCCGGTGCTGCTGGCGCTGGACTATAACCCGGGCGGTGATGAAAACACCCCGGTTTACGCCTGCCTGGTAGGCAAAGGCATTACCTTTGATACCGGCGGATACAGCCTGAAGCAAAGCGCCTTTATGGACTCCATGAAATCCGATATGGGCGGTGCGGCCACCGTGACCGGCGCGTTAGGGCTGGCAATTGCGCGCGGCCTGAAAAAACGCGTCAAACTCTATCTCTGCTGTGCAGACAACATGGTCAGCGGCAACGCTTTCCGTCTGGGCGATATTATTCGTTATCGCAACGGCAAAACCGTTGAGGTGATGAACACCGATGCCGAAGGGCGTCTGGTGTTGGCGGATGGCCTGATCGACGCCAGCCAGCAGCAGCCGGAACTGCTGATTGATGCCGCTACGCTGACCGGTGCCGCCAAAACCGCGCTGGGCAACGATTATCATGCGCTGTTCACCTTCGACGATGCGCTGGCGCAGGCGCTGTTGAGCAGCGCCGCCAGCGAAAACGAGGCGTTCTGGCGTCTGCCGCTGGCCGAGTTCCATCGTACGCATCTGTCATCCAACTTTGCCGATCTGAACAATATTGCCGGTGCGGCGCATACCGCCGGTGCCAGCACTGCGGCGGCGTTTCTGTCGCACTTTGTCAGCAACTATCAGCAGGGCTGGTTGCATATTGACTGCTCCGCGACCTATCGCAAAGGCGCGGTTGAGCAGTGGTCGGCTGGCGCGACCGGGCTTGGCGTGCGCACCCTCGCCAATCTGCTGCTGAAATAAGCGCCTGGGGCCAGGGAAATCCTGGCCCCGTTAAACAAGACAGAAGAGCATGAATGACATGGAAACAAACGCGAACGCACGCCTGGAAAAAGTGCTGGAGCTGGCGGCAACCGAGCCTGCGCATCGGCCGGAATTTTTTACTCTGCTGATGGAAGCCAGCGTCTGGGTGCCGGGCAGCAGCAGCAGCGAACAGCTGGACGCCAACACGCCGGTCGAGCTACAGCACTGGGAAAAGGAAGATGGTACCAGCGTTATTCCTTTTTTCACCTCTGAAGCGGCGATGGCGGAAGCGACGGAAGGCGAACAGCCTTACGTGATGTTGCCGGTCCGCACGCTGTTTGAGATGACGCAGGGCGAAGTGCTGTTCCTGAATCCGAAACTGCCGACGGGCAAAGAGTTTTCTCCGCGCGAAATTGCTCATCTGCTGGGCGAAGAAGGCGATGCGTTAAGCCAGCAAACGGTGCTGGAGGGCGGTACGCCGCTGCTGTTATCTGACATTGCCGAGCCGCCCGCACAGATGATCGATTCTCTGACTCAGCTGCTAAGCAAATATAAGCAGGTGCGTCGGGCATTTGTTGCGCATATCAAAGAGCAGGCGGACGATCGGCCCAATCTGCTGATTGCCATCGAGGCGGATGACGATATTGATAAGATCATTCGCGCCGTCGGTGCGGTAGCGACCGATACGCTGCTGGAAGATGAGCCGGTCGATATTTGCCAAATCGTTGAAGGCGAAAAGGGCATCAGCCACTTTTTTATCGCACATATCACGCCGTTTTATGAGCGCCGCTGGGGAAGCTTCCTGCGTGAGTTCAAAGGCGGACAGCGTATTATTTAAGCTGGCTTCACTCAGGCGCCGGTGCGGAAATAATGCAAAGCCGCTGAATGATTAAAGGGTCGCCTGCCGACCCTTTTTTACTGGCTTCAGGCTGCTGAGATCGCGCCTTATAGCGGCATTGCCTGGCGAGGTAGCGACCCGCCCCAGGCAAACTGTCAGCTACGCGGTGGCGATGGGTAAATCGTCACGGCTGCCCCATTCGCTCCATGAGCCATCATAAAGCTGCACCTCTTTGATGCCGAGCGCCGTTAACGCCAGAATAGCCACCACCGCCGTAACGCCAGAGCCGCAGCTGGCAACGATAGGTTTAGTTAAGTCCACGCCCTGACGCTGAAAAATGGCGCGCAGCTCCGCGTCCGGCTTAAGTTGACCGTTAACCACCAGCTCGCCCCACGGCACATTCAGGCTGCCGGGAATATGCCCGCGCCGCAGGCCCGGACGCGGCTCGTCCACTTCGCCCGCAAAGCGATTGGCCGGACGCGCATCAATGATCTGCGCGGAGCCTTCATGGCTGATTAACAGCACATCGGTTACGCTTGTTACCCATTGCTGATCGTAATGTGCGTCAAATTCCGCCTCCGGCAGCGCGACGTCACCGGTTTGCAGCGCGTAGCCCGCCTGTTTCCAGCCCGCAAGGCCGCCCGCCAGCAGGGAAACCCGCTCAACGCCGAACGCGCGCAGCATCCACCAGGCGCGCGGAGCCGAAAACAGATTGCCTTCGTCATACACCACCAGATGTTTTCCACTGTCGACGCCCAGCTCACGCATCGCCACCGCAAAGGTTTCCGCGCGCGGCATCATATGCGGATAAGGACTGTTGCGATCGGAAAGCCGCTCAATATCAAAAAAAGGCGCATTGGGCAGATGGCCTGCTGCGTATTCAGCCTGCATATCGCGCAGATGTTCCTGTCCGGCTGGGGCCATGCGCGCGTCGATAATCTGCAAATCGGCATCGTTTTGATGTTCGGCTAACCACTGTGCGGTTACAAAGAGAGCGGATGTCATAACAACCTCAATATTCATTGATGTGCAGTGAGTGTCGACGATCTCGCACGCCAGCTCAAGACCTAATCTTTGATGCTGCGGCCCTGATTACAGATTCGGAAAAGCGGCCGCAAAAAGCGCAACGGCCTGTTTGGAATTTGCATTTATTTTGCGGCGCTCACAGCAATAACCACCTTTCACCGTGATAAGCGCTTGCCAAAATTTAGCAGCAGCGCAATAACGTGCCCCGAAGGAAATTAATTAGGGCTGTTAATTTTTCCCGCGGTTCAGGCGATAATGCCGCTCTGATTTTACAAGGCACTTTTGCCATGGAGTAACTATGTCCGGGTTAAGGTATAAAGCAGGCGCCGCCTGGCTGCTGTCGCTGATGCTGTTGAGCGGCTGTGATGATAACCAGCAGGACGCGCCGCCAAAAACAGCTGCCAGCCAACCGGCGGCGGTTAACAACCGCGCGCCGGGCCTCAGCGCAGAGCAGCGGGCCGCTCAGCAGGCGCGCGAGCAGGGCAAGCCGCTGCGGGTTATCGATGTTTCCGAAGTGCAGCTCGACGGCGCCAGCACGCTGGTTGCCACCTTTTCCGTTTCTCTGGATGAGCAGCAGAACGTTAACCAATATGCGCATGTGACAGACAGCAAAAGCGGCGCTTTAGAGGGCGGCTGGGAACTTTCACCTAACCGAAAAGAGCTGCGTTTCCGTCATCTGGAACCGGCAAGAGAACTGAAAGTACGCATCGATAGCGGGATCAAAGCCGCGAATGGCGCTGTGCTGGAAACCAGCACGGAACAGGCGCTGACCACGCGCGATATACAACCCATGGTGGGCTTCGCCAGCCGTGGCTCGCTGCTGCCGACGCGCATCACGACCGGGCTGCCGGTAATGGCGCTTAACGTTAAGCAGGTGGATGTCGATTTCTTTCGTATTAAAAATGCCTCTCTACCTGCCTTTATCGCCGACTGGCAGTATGGCAGCAGCCTGCAAACCTGGCAGTCCGAGTCGCTGCTGCAAAAGGCGGATCTGGTCTATACCGGCCGCTTCGATCTTAATCCGGCGCGCAATACCCGCGAACAATTCCAGCTGCCGCTGAGCGATATCAAACCGCTGGCGCAGCCGGGCGTCTATCTGGCCGTCATGAAGCAGGCGGGAACCTATAACTATAACAATGCCGCCACGCTGTTTACGCTCAGCGATATTGGTCTCTCGCTCCATCAGTTCCCACAGCAGGTAGATCTGTTTAGCCAGCGACTGGAAGATGGCGCGGCACTGGATGGCGTGACGCTGACCATGCTGGATGAAAAAGGGCATACGTTAAGCCAGGCGAACACGGATACCCAGGGGCATGCGGCGCTGCCCTGGCAGAGCAAAGCAAAATTGATCCTGGCGACAAAAAACGATCAAACCACGCTGCTCGATCTTAGTCGTCCGGCGCTGGATCTGGCGGAGTTTGCCGTTGCTGGCCCGGAAGGGTATGACAAACAACTGTTTATTTTTGGCCCACGCGATCTTTATCGCCCCGGCGAGACGCTGATTGCCAACGCGCTGCTGCGTGATGCGGATGGAAAGCCGTTACCGCCGCAGCCGGTGAAACTGGATATTGTGAAGCCGGACGGTGATACGGCGCGTACGCTGACCTGGCAGCCGGAAAACGGGCTGTGGCAGCTGCGTTACCCTCTGGCGAAAGATGCGCCGACCGGACGTTGGATGCTGCGCGTGGATGTGGGCGATGGCCGCTCGCGTCAGTGGCCGTTCAATGTCGAAGATTTTATGCCGGAGCGTATGGCGCTTAACCTGACGGCTGGCGAGCAGCCTGTTTCGCCAGAGAGCGAGGTAAGTTTTCACGCCAGCGGACGCTATCTGTACGGCGCGCCCGCCACGGGCAATCGACTGCAGGGGCAGCTGTTTTTACGTCCCGATCGCGAGGCAGTGAAAACCTTACCCGGCTATCAGTTTGGCGATATCAACGAGCAGGGGCTAAAACGTAATCTGGATGAAATTGACCTGACGCTGGATAAGCAAGGGGAAACGTCCGTTACTGCGCCCACTTCCTGGCAAGAAATACATTCGCCTGCCCGACTCATTCTGCAGGCGAGCCTGTTGGAGAGCGGTGGACGTCCGGTAACGCGACGCGTCAGTCAGGCTATCTGGCCTGCCGAGGTGTTGCCGGGCATTCGCCCGTTATTCGCCAGTAAAGAGATATACGATTATCGCAACGACACCACGCTTTCACAGCCGGTAGTGGAAGAGAACAGCAGCGCAGAGTTCAGTATTGTGCTGGCGAATGCTCGCGGTGAGAAAATCACCGACCGCCAGGTTGAGGTGCGGCTGATTCGCGAACGGCGTGACTATTACTGGAGCTTTGCTGAAGGCGAGGGTTGGCAATCACGTTTCGATCAAAAAGATCTGGTGGAGGAGACGCGCCAGATAACGCTTAATCAACAGGGAGAAGCCAGAGTCGCTTTCCCGGTGGAGTGGGGTTCGTATCGTATTGAGGCGATAGCGCCCGACAGCGATCTGCGCAGCAGCATACGCTTTTGGGCGGGCTATAGCTGGCAGGATAATACCGACGGCACCGGTGCGGTGCGGCCCGATCAGGTGAAGCTGAAGCTGGATAAAGCCAACTATCAGCCCGGCGAGCGGGCAATGGTGCAGATAGAAGCGCCTGCCGCAGGCAAAGGTTATTTGCTGGTGGAGTCGAGCAACGGCCCGCTCTGGTGGCAAACGATTGATGTACCTGCTGAAGGAACAACGGTGGCGGTGCCCATCGATAAAGCGTGGCATCGTCACGATCTTTACTTCAGCGCGTTGGTTATCCGTCCCGGCGATAAAGCGCAGGGCACTACGCCAAAACGTGCCGTGGGAATTTTACATTTACCCATGCAGGATGAAGCACGTCGACTAAACCTGACGCTGTCGTCGCCGCAAAAAATTCGCCCGAACCAAAACCTTACGGTGGAAGTGAAAGCATCAAGCGCAGGCGGCGATCTGCCGAAACAGATAAATGTGCTGCTCTCTGCGGTTGATAGCGGCGTGTTAAGCATCACGGATTATAAAACCCCCGACCCCTGGGCCGCCTTCTTTGGGCGTAAGCGCTATAACGCCGATCAGTATGATGTCTATGGACAGCTGATCGAAGGGCAGGGCAGGCTGGCCGCATTGCGCTTCGGTGGGGATGGCGATGAGGGCGATCCGTTAACGCGCGGCGGGCAGCCGCCGGTTAACCACGTCAACATTCTGGCAACGCAGCTACAGCCGGTGACGCTGGATGCCAATGGCGAAGGCACGCTCACCCTGCCGATACCGGAATTTAATGGCGAAATGCGGTTGATGGCTCAGGCATGGAGCGACGATCGCTTCGGTCAGAGCGAAAGCAAAGTGATTGTCGCCGCGCCGTTAATCACCCAGTTGGCAACGCCGCGTTTTCTGGCGGGCGGTGACAGCAGCCGTCTGGCGCTGGATATCACTAACCTGACCGAGAAGCCGCAAACGCTTATGGTCAGCCTGCAGGCCAACGGGCTTGTGACGCTGGAGGACACCTCATCGCGTCAGGTGAGGTTGCAGCCGGGCCAGCGCACCACGCTTTATGTGCCGGTCAGCGCCGCGATGGGCTATGGCGAAGGCAGCATTGATGCGCTGATTACCGGTGTCGAGATCCCCGGCGAAACCGTAGCGCCGGGTAAAGGCCACTGGACGGTAGGCGTGCGGCCCGCCTGGCCTGCCCAGACGCGCAGCTTTAACGGCGTTGTGCGCCCGGATATGCCGTGGCAGATGCCTGCGGAAATGTTCAGCGGACTGGTGCCTGCAACGATACAGAGCCAGCTGGCGCTGAGTGGTCGTCCGCCGCTAAATATTGCGCGTTATATCAGTGAGCTTTACGCCTGGCCTTACGGTTGTCTGGAGCAAACCATCAGCGGCCTGTGGCCTTCGCTTTATACCAACCATGCTCAGTTGACGGCGCTGGGGATCAAAAGCGGTAGCGATAGCGAACGGCGGGCGGCAATTGATACCGGTATCGCGCGTATCATTCAGATGCAGCGCTATAACGGCGGCTTTGGCTTGTGGGGGAAAGAGAGCGCTGAAGAGTTCTGGCTTACCGCCTATGCGATGGATTTCCTGACGCGTGCAGGCGAGCAGGGTTATAGCCTCGATAAGGCGGTGCTGGATAAAGGCAATCAGCGCCTGCTGCGCTATCTGCAGGATGGCAGCCAGATTGAGGTCTATTACAGCACCGACGCCGCCGCGACGCGTTTCAACGTACAGGCTTACGCCGCGCTGGTGCTGGCGCGTCAGCAAAAAGCGCCACTGGGTGCCTTGCGTGCGCTATATGAACAGCGCGCGCAGGCTAAATCGGGCCTGGCGCAGGTGCAGCTGGGCATTGCGCTAAAACTGATGGGCGACACGCCGCGAGCCAATACGCTGCTGAAGCAGGGCGTCAACAGCGAGCGACCCGCGCAGCTTTACTGGTTGGAGGATTATGGCAGTCCATTGCGCGACAGCGCGCAAATCCTGACGTTACTGCGTGAATATCAGCTGCTGCCGGAAACACAGGACAAATTAATCATTGCCCTGGCACAGCAGCTGAATGGCAAACAGTGGCTGTCAACGCAGGAAAATAACGCGCTGTTTCTTGCCGGACATTCGCTGGAACAGGATGAAAGCGCGACGTGGCAGGTCAGCCTTAGCGGGCAGGCGCAGCCGCTAAGCGGTAACAAAACCCATATCCTGCCGCTAAGCGAGCCTCAGCTTGCCGCTGGCATCACGGTTAACAATCCTGGGCAAGCGCCGGTCTATGGCCGGCTCGATGTGGTGGGTTATCCGCAGACGCCGCCGCCAGCCTCCAGCCATAAGCTGGCGGTGCGCCGTGAATATCTCGATCTTAACGGCCATCCTCTCTCTTTGGCTGGCCTGAAGAGCGGACAGCTGATGCTGGTGCATCTCACCGTTACCGCTACCGATCGCGTACCGGACGCGCTGGTTACCGATCTGCTTCCCGCTGGGCTGGAACTGGAGAATCAAAACCTTGCTAACGCCAGCGCCAGCCTGGGCGAAAGTGCGGCGAACGTGCAGGAGCTGTTGAATGATATGCAGCAGGTCAGCATCAAGCATATGGAGTTCCGGGACGATCGTTTTGTTGCCGCCATTGATGTCGATAGCTACCGGCCCGCCGAACTGCTCTATTTAGCGCGCGCGGTTACGCCAGGCAGCTATCAGGTTCCGGCACCGCAGGTGGAATCAATGTATGTTCCGCAATGGCGAGCAATCGGCGAGACGCCGACGCGTCTGACGGTTCGCTAACTGAGCGCCCGGCTAAAACCGGGCGTTATTTTTATGAAACCTTTTGTACGTTACGTAAGAGTTTTGCTGTTGAGCTTACTTATTCTGTTGGCTCTGCTGTGGCTGGCGGATCGCTTATTTCCTTTACCGTTGCGGCAGGTTACACCGGCGCGCGTCGTGGTCGCGGAAGATGGCACGCCGCTCTGGCGCTTTGCAGATAAGAATGGCATTTGGCGTTATCCGGTAACGCCGGAAGAGGTCTCGCCCTGGTATCTGCAGGCATTGCTAACATATGAAGATCGCTGGTTCTGGCATCATCCCGGCATCAATACTTTAGCGCTGCTGCGCGCGGCCTGGCAGGATTTACGCGGCGGAGAAATTATCTCTGGCGGCAGTACCCTTACCATGCAGGTCGCGCGCCTCATCGATCCGCAGCCGCGAACCTTTATCGGCAAGCTGCATCAGGCCTGGCGTGCATTGCAGCTGGAATGGCATCTCTCCAAGCGAGAGATATTAACGCTCTATCTGAACCGCGCACCCTTTGGCGGAACGCTGGAAGGCGTGGGCGCCGCCAGCTGGAGCTGGTTGGGCAAGCCGCCCGCGCAGCTTACGCGCGGCGAAGCGGCGCTGCTGGCAGTATTGCCGCAGGCGCCGAGCCGTTTACGGCCGGACCGCTGGCCAGAGCGGGCGCAGGCAGCTCGCGATAAAGTATTGTTGCGACTGGCGGATTATGGCGTCTGGCCGCGCGCCGCCGTTAATGAAATATTGCAGGAGCCGGTTTGGCTGGCGCCGCGGCAGATGCCGCAGCTGGCGCCGTTGCTGGCGCGGCGCGTGCTGTCGCTCTCAAAGCAGAGCAAAATCACCACCACGATTAACGCCTCGCTACAACGTCAGATCGAAGCGTTAGCGCAGGGCTGGAAAGGATCCTTGCCGCCGCGTACATCAATGGCGGTGCTGGTGGTGGATCATACCACCATGCAGGTTCGTGCCTGGATGGGCTCGGTCGATCTTGATGATGACAGCCGCTTTGGCCATGTCGATATGATCGGCAGCGTGCGATCGCCGGGATCGGTGCTGAAGCCCTTTTTGTACGGGCTGGCGTTAGATGATGGACTGATTGCCGCTGAGTCATTGCTACAGGACGTGCCGCGCCGCTTTGGCGATTATCGGCCCGGCAACTTTGATACGGGTTTTCATGGTCCGGTAAGCGCCAGCGAAGCGCTGGTGCGTTCGCTAAATCTACCGGCGGTGCAGCTGCTGGAGGCCTACGGTCCGAAACGTTTAACTGCGGCGCTGCGTAATGCCGGGCTGACCCTGCGTTTTCCCGCTGCGGCGGAGCCTAACCTGGCGCTGATCCTTGGTGGCACGGGCGCACGCATGGATGAGATTGTGGCGGCATACAGCGCTTTCGCCCGGCACGGTCAGGCGGCCCGCCTGCGTTTGCTGGCGCAAGATCCGTTAGTCGAACGGCCTCTGCTGTCGCCCGGCGCGGCATGGATTGTAAGGCGCATTCTGGCGGGGGAAGCGCAGCCTCAGCCTGACGCCGCGTTGCCTGCGGTGGTGCCGCTGGCCTGGAAAACTGGCACCAGCTATGGCTATCGCGATGCCTGGGCTATCGGGATTGATGCGCGTTATCTGATTGGTGTGTGGGTCGGGCGTCCCGATGGTACGCCGGTGGCAGGGCAGTACGGAGCGGCCAGCGCGACGCCGGTGCTTAATCAATTGCATCATCTGCTGATGGCGTCGCCGCAGCTGCGTGGGAATATGCTGCCTGCCGATCCGCGTCCCGCCAGCGTAAACGCGTTAACGTTATGCTGGCCGGGCGGGCAGCCGTTGCCTGCGGGCGACAGCAACTGTCGCCAGCGCCGACAAAGCTGGGTTTTGAACGGCACCACGCCACCCACGTTGCTTGCTGATGGGCAGGAAGGGATGTTCGGCCTGCAGCAAACCGTTTGGCTCAATGCGCAAGGGGAGCGGGTGGCCGCAGATTGCGACGGCGCAACATCACAGCGGGTAGCGTTATGGCCGGTGCCGCTGGAGCCATGGCTACAGCCCGGCGAGCGGCGCGCACAGCGTTTGCCGCCGGTTTCGGCGCTTTGTCCGCCAGCGATGGAAAGCAACGCGCCACCGCTGCTGCTAACCGGCATACGGGATGGACAGATTTTGCATCGCCTGCCGGGAAAATCTGAATTATCGCTTAGCGTAACGGCGCAGGGAGGTAAAGGGGAGGCGCGCTGGTGGTTTCTGGATGGCGAGGTGCTGAGCGCTGCCGACGGCGGGCTGACACAGCGGTTGGTTTTTCATCGTGCCGGGCGCTACCAGCTCAGCGTGCTGGATAATGCCGGCCAGGTCGCCGCCGCATCTTTCACCGTGGAATAAATTACGGTAGGGTCAGAATGAGTATTAATGAAGCAGCAATGCGAGAAGGATCAGACTTTTTCGCTAAATTGCTGAATCTAAGATAGGCAAGCTGGCTCTGCGCCCCTATAATCGGCGCCGTTTTCACAGGCCGGTATCAATATATTCACAACCGGCTTAACCTGGAAGTTAAGACAGAGGTCAAAATGACAGTAGAACGTACCTTTTCCATCGTAAAACCGAACGCGGTGGCAAAAAACGTAATTGGTGCAATTTATAACCGTTTCGAAGCCGCAGGTTTCAAAATTGTTGCTGCAAAAATGCTGCACCTGACCAAGGAGCAGGCGGAAGGTTTTTATGCTGAGCATAAAGGCAAACCTTTCTTCGACGGTCTGGTTGAGTTCATGACCTCCGGCCCGATCGTTGTTTCCGTACTGGAAGGCGAAAACGCCGTTCAGCGTCACCGCGATCTGATGGGCGCAACCAACCCGGCCAACGCGCTGGCTGGTACGCTGCGTGCAGATTACGCTGACAGCTTCACCGAAAACGCGACTCACGGTTCTGACTCTCAAGAGTCTGCGGCTCGTGAAATCGCGTTCTTCTTCGGTGAAAACGAGATTTGCCCGCGCACCCGTTAATAACGGATGCGCCTGACCGCACAATGACAGTTACAAATTAATTGTCAGGTTCACCGGTCATGCAATAGCTTCGCGCTATAGTTATTTGTACAATAATGCGCCCTCATGAGTTTACTCAGCGAGGGCGCTTCTTTTTTTATCCCTAACCAGGGCCATAACGTGTAATAACGAGGCCAGAGAAAATTATGTCCGAACACATTGTGACGCCGTCGTCCGCATCTCCCGTTGTTGTTTCCCCAAAAAACGAAAAAATCAATCTGCTCGATCTTAATCGCCAGCAGATGCGTGAATTTTTCCTTTCTCTCGGCGAGAAACCTTTCCGCGCCGATCAGGTTATGAAATGGATGTATCACTACTGCTGTGATGATTTCGATGAAATGACCGACATCAATAAGGTGCTGCGCAACAAGCTCAAGCAGCTTACCGAAATCCGCGCGCCGGAAGTTGCCGAAGAAAAACGTTCTGCCGATGGCACGATTAAATGGGCAATTCGCGTTGGCGATCAGCTGGTGGAAACGGTTTATATTCCGGAGGACGACCGCGCTACGCTGTGCGTTTCTTCCCAGGTAGGCTGTGCGCTGGAGTGTAAATTCTGCTCAACCGCGCAGCAAGGTTTTAACCGCAATCTGCGCGTTTCTGAAATTATTGGCCAGGTGTGGCGCGCCGCTAAAATTATTGGCGCGGCGAGAGTCACCGGCCAGCGTCCCATTACCAATGTGGTAATGATGGGCATGGGCGAGCCGCTGTTGAACCTGAATAATGTCGTTCCGGCGATGGAAATCATGCTGGATGATTTCGGTTTTGGTCTGTCAAAACGCCGCGTCACGCTCTCTACTTCTGGCGTCGTCCCTGCGCTGGATAAACTGGGCGACGTCATCGACGTTGCGCTGGCAATCTCCCTGCATGCGCCGAACGATACCATTCGCGACGAAATCGTACCGATCAACAAAAAATATAATATCGAAACGTTCCTGAGCGCGGTACGCCGTTACCTGGAAAAATCTAATGCTAATCAGGGCCGCGTTACGATTGAATATGTCATGCTGGATCATATCAACGACAGCACCGACAACGCGCATGAGCTGGCCGAGCTGCTGAAGGATACCCCATGCAAGATCAACCTGATCCCATGGAACCCCTTCCCGGGCGCGCCTTATGGCCGCAGTTCAAACAGCCGCGTCGATCGCTTTTCCAAGGTGCTGATGAGCTATGGTTTTACCACCATCGTACGTAAAACGCGTGGCGACGATATTGATGCCGCCTGTGGACAGCTGGCGGGCGATGTTATTGACCGCACCAAGCGTACGCTGCGCAAAAAGATGGCCGGTGAACAAATATCTGTGAAGGCGCTCTGAAACCAAACAAGTAAAGTTTTTTTCAGGCGTTACAGGCTGCCTGCCTTGCTGAGTTTGGCGTAACATACCAGACTTCAGGTCACAGGGAGGCGGTATGCGTAAAGGATTACGATGCCTGATGGTATTAGCGGTATTTATGCTGGCGGGCTGCAGCGCACCAAAACAACCCAGCGCCAGCGCGCAGATTCGCCTGCAGCTTGGGCTAATTTATCTGTCGCAGGGAACGCTGCCCGCGGCACGCCGCAATCTGGAGCGAGCGTTACAGGACGCGCCAAAAGATTATCGGGTTCTGCTGGCGATGGCGCGTCTTTATCAACAGGAAAATGACAGCGCAACGGCGCACCGTTATTTCCAGACGGCGCTGAAATACGCGCCAGAAAATGGTTATGCGCTTAACAATTACGGTGCGTTTCTTTGCGGTTTAGGGCAGTATGATGCGGCGCATCAACAATTTACTCTGGCTGCGGTGCAAAATTCTGCTGTAGCGAGGGCGGATAGTCAGGAACGCGCCGGTTATTGCTGGCTGCAGCAGCAAGAGTATGCACTGGCACGACAGATGCTGCTCCTGGCGCTGCAGAACGATCGGCAGAAGGCGGATGCGTTGCTGAATGAAGCTAAAAAGCATCTTGAAAAACATGAGCTTGAGCAAACGCGGCTTTTGTTAGAGGTATATCATCACAGCGTGCCTGCGACAGCAGAAAGCCTGTGGTTGGAGATTCGTTTCGCTGCGCTGGAACAGCGGACCGTAGATAAAGCACGTTACGGTCAACAACTGGCGCAAAATTTTCCACAATCGATACAGTACCAGCATTTTCTAGCTAATGAATACTGAAGCCACTCAAGATACAACAGCAGCAAATTCAACAGGCACGCGCCTGCGTGCGGCCCGTGAGCAGATGGGGCTGACGCAGCAAAACGTCGCTGAGCGCTTGTGCCTGAAACTTTCCACTGTACGAGATATTGAAGAGGATAAAGCCCCCGCTGATTTAGCCTCGACCTTTTTACGCGGTTATATTCGTTCGTATGCACGTTTGGTTCATGTGCCTGAAGAGGAACTGCTGCCGATGATGGCGAAGCAGGCACCGGTGCGTGCGGCGAAGGTTGAGCCGATGCAGAGCTTCTCGCTGGGCAAACGGCGTAAAAAACGCGACGGCTGGCTGATGATTTTCACCTGGCTGGTGGTATTTGTGGTGGTGGGGTTGACCGGCGCCTGGTGGTGGCAGAATCATAAAGCCGCACAGAACGACCTGGTGTCGCTCTCCGATCAGAGCAGTACCGGCGACGACAATAGCCAGTCGATTCCGTTAACCGACAGCGGCAGCATCGACAGCACGCCGCAGACGGCAGCGCAGCCTGAAAATCAGGGCACCAGCGTGCCGTTAGAGAACGCGAATAACACCAACAGCGCTGCGGCTAACACCGCGGCGCCAGGCGCCAGCGCGCCTGCACCGAATACCACGGCACCAGCTGCCGCAGCACCTGCAGCAACCACCAGCGCTAATGATGCCAATGCGGTCGTGTCGCCGAGTCAGGCACCGGTAACCGATTCTGCGCCTGCGGCGAACAACGCTTCCGCTTTACCCACGGCCAGCGCCAGCGTTAGCCCGCCAGCCGCCGAAGCCAATACTATCGTGCTGAATTTTAATGCCGATTGCTGGCTGGAAGTGACCGATGCGGCAGGAAAAAAACTGTTCAGCGGAATGCAGCGTAGTGGTGGTAAACTCAGCCTCTCCGGTACAGCGCCGTATCGTCTGAAAATTGGCGCACCGGCAGCGGTACAGGTGCATTATCAAGGCCAACCCGTTGATTTAAGTCGTTTTATTCGTACCAACCAGGTTGCCCGCTTGACGCTTGGGGCGCAATAAGCCCCGGGCGCTGCTTCGCGGCGATTATGGAGAAACAACATGCATAACGAAGCACCCATTATCCGTCGCAAATCAACGCGTATTTATGTCGGCAAGGTGCCAGTGGGTGACGGCGCGCCTATCGCCGTACAATCCATGACCAATACGCGTACCACGGATGTGGAAGCGACGGTTAAACAAATTAAAGCGCTGGAGCGCGTCGGCGTTGATATCGTTCGGGTTTCTGTGCCCACGATGGACGCAGCGGAAGCCTTTAAACTTATCAAGCAACAGGTCAATGTTCCGCTGGTGGCGGATATTCACTTTGATTACCGTATTGCGCTGAAAGTGGCGGAGTATGGCGTTGACTGCCTGCGCATTAACCCAGGTAATATCGGCAACAATGAGCGTATCCGTCAGGTAGTGGATTGCGCGCGCGACCACAATATCCCTATTCGTATCGGCGTTAATGCCGGATCGCTGGAAAAAGATCTGCAGGAAAAGTATGGCGAACCGACGCCTCAGGCGCTGCTTGAGTCCGCCATGCGTCATGTCGATCACCTTGACCGTCTGAACTTTGATCAGTTTAAGGTGAGCGTGAAAGCGTCCGATGTTTTCCTCGCGGTTGAATCTTATCGCCTGCTGGCGAAGCAGATCGATCAACCTTTGCACCTCGGTATTACCGAGGCGGGCGGAGCGCGTGCCGGTTCGGTTAAATCCGCCATTGGTTTGGGGCTGCTGCTGTCAGAAGGGATTGGCGATACGCTGCGTATTTCGCTGGCGGCCGATCCGGTTGAAGAGGTCAAAGTTGGCTTCGATATCCTGAAGTCACTGCGTATCCGCTCCCGGGGCATTAATTTTATCGCCTGCCCAACCTGTTCCCGCCAGGAGTTCGATGTTATCGGCACCGTCAATGCGCTGGAGCAGCGGCTGGAAGATATTATTACGCCGATGGATGTGTCGATTATCGGCTGCGTGGTGAATGGCCCAGGCGAAGCGCTGGTCTCAACCTTAGGCGTCACCGGCAGCAATAAGAAAAGCGGCTTTTACGAAGATGGCGTGCGTCAGCGCGATCGTCTCGATAATGACGATATGATCGATCAGCTTGAAGCGCGCATTCGCGCCAAAGCGACCATGCTTGATGAAACCCGCCGCATTAATGTGATGCAGGTAGAAAAGTAACGGGCGGCGTCACGCTGGTGGCGCGCTGAATGAACCTGAACGGCTGATGCCGTACAGGTTTTTTTCTGTTTTACGTTTCTGGCTTTGTTACCAGAACGGCCAGGCACGATGCCTGGTGTAATTTACATATAGAGAGAAATGACGTGGCGAAGAACATCCAGGCCATCCGCGGCATGAACGACTATTTGCCGGCTGACACCGTTGTCTGGCAGCGTATCGAAGGGATCCTGAAACAGGTGCTGGCCAGCTATGGTTACAGCGAAATCCGCCTGCCGATCGTAGAGCATACGCCGCTGTTCAAGCGCGCCATCGGTGAAGTGACCGACGTGGTGGAGAAAGAGATGTACACCTTCGACGATCGCAACGGCGAAAGTCTGACGCTGCGTCCGGAAGGCACCGCAGGCTGCGTGCGTGCGGGCATTGAGCATGGGTTGCTCTATAACCAGGAACAGCGTCTGTGGTACATGGGTCCGATGTTCCGCTACGAGCGTCCGCAAAAAGGCCGCTACCGTCAGTTCCATCAGATTGGCGCTGAAGTATTTGGCCTGCAGGGCCCGGATATCGATGCTGAGCTGATCATGATGACCGCGCGCTGGTGGAAAGCGCTGGGCATTGCCGAGCATGTCACGCTGGAGCTGAACTCTATCGGTTCGCTGGAAGCGCGCGCCAACTATCGTGATGCGCTGGTGGCGTTTCTGGAACAGCATAAAGAAAAGCTGGATGAAGACTGCAAACGCCGCATGTACACCAACCCGCTGCGCGTGCTGGACAGCAAAAATCCAGAGGTGCAGGTTCTGTTAAACGATGCGCCTACGCTTGGCGATTATCTGGATGAGGCGTCGCGCGAGCATTTCAGCGGCCTGTGCGCCTTACTGGATAGCGTTGGCATTGCGTACAACATCAACCAGCGTCTGGTGCGCGGCCTTGATTACTATAACCGCACGGTGTTTGAGTGGGTCACCACCAGCCTGGGCGCGCAGGGTACGGTTTGCGCGGGCGGACGTTACGATGGCCTGGTTGAGCAGTTGGGCGGCCGTGCCACGCCGGGCGTTGGCTTTGCCATGGGCATGGAGCGGCTGGTGCTGCTGGTGCAGGCGGTAAACCCCGATTTTGAACCGTCGCGCATTGTTGATGTCTATGTTATCGCTTCAGGCCAGGGCGTACAGTCTGCCGCCATGCAGCTGGCTGAGCAGGTACGCGATGGCGCGCCTGAGCTAAAACTCATGACCAACTTCGGCGGCGGTAACTTTAAGAAGCAGTTTGCCCGTGCCGATAAGTGGGGCGCTCGCGTTGCGCTGGTGCTGGGTGAAGATGAAGTAAAAGCCGGGCAGGTAGTGGTAAAAGACCTGCGCAGCGGCGAGCAACAAACGCTGGCGCAAAACGATGTCGCAGCGGCGTTAGTGACGCTGCTGTCATAAGCGCTTACGGCAGGAACAGTGAAGGAGAAGGATGGCGTGGAAGTTTACAGCAACGAAAACGAACAGGTGGACGCGCTCCGTCGTTTTTTTGCCAATAACGGCAAAGCATTAGCGGTTGGCGTGGTGCTGGGCATCGGCGCCTTGGCCGGCTGGCGTTACTGGAGCGGTCATCAGGATACCTCCTCACGCGAGGTATCGGCGCATTATCAGCAGCTAACCAGCGCGCTGGACGGTAACAAACCGCAGACGCTGGAAGCAGTAGCTAAATTTGCCAATGACAACAGCAATACTTACGGTGCGCTGGCTTCGCTCGATCTGGCGAAGCAGTACGTTGATAAAAATGAGCTGGCAAAAGCGGCCACGCAGTTGCAGAGTGGAATAAAACACACGCAGAACGCCAATCTACAGGCGGTAATGAATCTGCGTCTGGCGCGTATTCAGCTACAGCAAAAGCAGGCTGATGAGGCGCTGAAAACCCTGGACAGCATTAAAGGCGAAGGCTGGACGGCTATCGTTGCGGATATTCGCGGCGAAGCGCTGCTGAGCAAGGGCGATAAGCAAGGCGCCCGTGATGCCTGGAGCAAAGGGATCGATTCCGAGGCGTCTCCGGCGCTGAAAGAAATGATGCAGATGAAAATGAATAACTTAGGTTAAGCCATTCAAGAGAGAGCGCATGGAATTACGTAAATACCTGCTGCCAGGACTGATTTCAGTCACTTTACTCAGCGGTTGCTCGCTGTTTAGCGGCGAAGAAGATGTCGTGAAAATGGCCCCGTTGCCGAAAGTAGAAAACCAGTTTGAGCCGCAGGAAGCGTGGAGCACCTCTGTCGGTAACGGCATTGGCGATTTTTATTCAAATCTGCATCCCGCCTGGCAGGATGGCACCGTTTATGCTGCCGATCGCTTTGGTATCGTGAAGGCGCTGGATGCCGCCGACGGTAAAGAAAAATGGAAGGTTAACCTTTCTGGCGATAACGGTTTCTTCGCGAAAAATACCCCGGCTCTGCTGTCGGGCGGCATTACCGCCGCTGGCGAGCATATCTATATTGGCAGCGAGCGCGCGCAGGTTTATGCGCTGAACAGCAGCGATGGCGCTGTGGCCTGGCAGACGAAAGTCGCAGGCGAGGCGCTTTCTCGTCCGGTAGTAAGCGATGGCCTGGTGCTGATTCATACCAGCAACGGCATGTTGCAGGGGCTGGATCAGAGCAGCGGCGTAGTTAAATGGACCGTTAACCTGGATATGCCCGCGCTGTCGCTGCGCGGCGAGTCTGCGCCTGCAACCGCGTTTGGCGGCGCTATCGTCGGCGGTGACAATGGCCGCGTGAGCGCGGTGATCCTGAATCAGGGTCAGATTATCTGGCAACAGCGTATTTCTCAGCCGAGCGGCGCAACCGAGATCGATCGTCTGAGCGACGTGGATACTACGCCGGTGATCGTTAACGGCGTGGTGTACGCGCTGGCTTATAACGGCAACCTGACGGCGCTGGATCTGCGTTCCGGTCAGATTTTATGGAAACGTGAAATCGGCTCGGTGAAAGATTTCATCGTCGATGCGGGTCGTATCTACCTGGTGGATCAGGATGACCGTATCGTGGCGCTTAACGCCGACGGCGGCGTTACTCTCTGGCGTCAGAGCGATTTGCTGCACCGTAACCTGACCTCGCCGGTGCTTTACAACGGTTACATCGTGGTTGGCGACAGCGAAGGATATTTGCACTGGCTGAATACCGACGACGGACGCTTTGTGGCGCAGCAGAAAGTTGACGGCTCTGGTTTGCAGACTGAACCGGTTGTTGCCAGCGATAAGCTGCTGATCCAGGCGAAAAACGGTGAGGTTTATTCCATCACCCGTTAACCCCTGGCGGCGAACGCAATGCTGATTAACGGCTCCTGGCTTTACAGGGGCCGTTTCGTTTTTTTGACGGCGTGTTATCCTTAGCGCCTTCAGCCCGATCGGGGCGGCTCTGACCGTATATACTAACCCGTTCAGGCTTCTGATTTTTCGTTTCGTAATGAGGCTTTATTTATGATACCTGTGGTCGCGCTGGTTGGGCGTCCTAACGTGGGCAAATCCACCCTGTTTAACCGTTTAACGCGCACCCGCGATGCGCTGGTGGCAGATTTCCCCGGACTGACGCGCGATCGTAAATACGGGCGCGCCGAGGTGGAAGGACGTGAGTTTATCGTCATTGATACCGGTGGTATTGACGGCACCGAAGATGGCGTGGAAACCCGCATGGCGGAGCAGTCGCTGTTGGCGATTGAAGAAGCGGACGTGGTGTTGTTCATGGTTGATGCCCGTGCTGGCCTGATGCCAGCCGATCAGGCTATTGCCAAACATCTGCGCTCACGTGAGAAAGCAACTTTCCTGGTCGCGAACAAAACCGACGGGATGGATGCTGACAGCGCCGTTGTCGATTTTTATGCGCTGGGTCTGGGCGAAATCCACTCGATCGCCGCATCGCACGGTCGTGGCGTGACCACGCTACTGGAAACCGCGCTGCTGCCGTGGATGGATGTAGCCGCACCGGCGGAACCGCTGACCGAAGAGCAAGAGAACGAAGCCTACTGGGCGGCGTTAGAGGCGAAAGAGCGCGATGAAGATGCGGACGCGGAAGAGGAAGAAGAGTTCGACCCAACCGGCCTGCCGGTAAAAATCGCGATTGTCGGGCGTCCTAACGTTGGTAAGTCAACGCTTACTAACCGCATCCTCGGCGAAGACCGTGTGGTGGTGTATGACATGCCGGGAACCACGCGTGACAGCATCTATATTCCGATGGAACGTGACGATCGTGAATATATTCTGATCGACACCGCTGGCGTACGTAAACGCGGCAAAGTCACCGAGACCGTAGAGAAATTTTCGGTGATCAAGACGCTGCAAGCGATTGAAGATGCCAACGTTGTGCTGCTGGTTATCGACGCTCATCAGGGGATTTCCGATCAGGATCTCTCGCTGCTCGGCTTTATCCTGAATAGTGGGCGCTCGCTGGTTATTGTGGTTAACAAGTGGGATGGCCTGTCGCAGGAAGTCAGAGACGAAGTGAAAGAGACGCTCGATTTCCGTCTGGGCTTTATCGATTTCGCCCGCGTTCACTTTATCTCAGCGCTGCACGGCAGCGGCGTTGGCAACCTGTTTGAATCCATCAACGAAGCCTACGATTGTTCTACGCGCCGCGTTGGCACCTCAATGCTGACGCGCATTATGAACATGGCTTCTGAAGATCATCAGCCGCCGCTGGTGCGTGGACGTCGCGTTAAGCTGAAATATGCGCACGCCGGTGGTTATAACCCGCCGATCGTGGTGATTCATGGTAACCAGGTAAAAGATCTGCCTGATTCCTATAAGCGTTACCTGATGAACTATTTCCGCCGCTCGCTGAACGTGATGGGTACGCCGATCCGTATTCAGTTTAAAGAGGGCGATAACCCGTTTGCCGGTAAGCGTAACCTGCTGACGCCAAATCAGCAGCGCAAACGTAAACGCCTGCTATCGCATCTGAAAAAGAACAAGCGTTAACAGAACAGAGGCCGCGGAAACGCGGCCTTTTTTTTGTCTTCTTCCTTATCGCGCATTGCTTGCCAGATTGCCTCGTTAAAATATTTCAGCAAAAAGAAGCAATTTTTGCTGTGTTGTTAAGTTTTTGTTTATTTAATTACGTACCGATTGGTACAATTCTCGCTGTTGGTCTACTTTCTTTTTTAGTCGCGCATCAGGCGTTGACGCTGAGTTCCACCAGGAGAATTTTACTATGGTTCAAACAACGGCCCGGTCATCGAAAGGCCTGGCGATATGGTGCATCTTATTGGGGCTGGTGCTGCTTGCTACCGGCCTGTTCTTTGCTATCGGCGGCGGTAAACTCGCTATGCTTGGCGGTAGCAAGTACTTCCTGATTGCCGGGATTGTCACCGTGCTGTCGGCGATTCAGTTTTTCCGCCGCAAAACCTCAGCGGTGCTGCTGTTTGCACTGGTGTTTATCGGCTCGCTGATTTGGGCGCCGATCGATGGCGGCTTTGATTTCTGGCCGTTGGTTTCGCGCCTGATGGTGCCCACCGGCTTTATGATCCTTGCACTGCTGACCTTACCCGCACTGCGTAAACGAGAGCACAAGCCCGCCGCCGCGAAAGCCGCCTATGGTGCCAGCGCGCTGCTGGCGGTCGCGATGCTGGTAACGCTGGTGCAGATGTTTCAGCCGCACCCGCCGGTAGCTTTTGCTGGTCAGCAGCTGCCGCTGGTGCCGGTTGATGAAGGCAAGGCGCAGAAAAACTGGGAAAACTACGGCAACACTGCTGGCGGAAGCCGCTTTGTCGCGCTGGATCAGATTACCCGTGACAACGTTAAAGATTTAAAAGTGGCCTGGACTTTCCACACCGGTGATATCCCAGAGAGCCCGACCGGCAACGGCGCAGAGGATCAGCAAACGCCGCTACAGGTAGGTAATCGCCTTTATATGTGTACCCCGCATAACAACGTGATTGCGGTAGATGCCGACAGCGGTAAGCAGATCTGGAAGCATGAGGTCAACGCGCAGGCAGAAGTCTGGAACCGTTGTCGTGGTCTGGCCTATTTCGATATCAATAAGCCGCTGCCTCAGCCAACGCTGCCAGGCTCCACGCCGGTTACTGCGGTAACGCTGCCAGCGGGCGAGAGCTGCCAGCGCCGTATTCTGATGAATACCATTGATGCGCGTCTGATCGCGATCAACGCCGATAACGGTGAAATTTGCCAGCAGTTTGGTGATAAAGGTACGGTCGATCTGAAAGCGGGTCTCGGCGAGGCACAGGATCCTAAATATCAGCTGACCTCCGCGCCAACGCTGGCAGGCACCACCGTGGTAGTGGGCGGCCGCGTGGCGGATAACGTACAGACTGATATGCCGGGCGGCGTGCTGCGCGGCTTCGATGTGGTCACCGGTCAGATGCGCTGGGCGTTCGATCCAGGTAATCCGCAGCCGAATGCACAGTTAGATTCAGGTCAGTCTTACGCCCGTAGTACGCCAAACTCCTGGGCGCCGATGTCCTGGGACGCCGCAACCAACACCATCTTTATTCCTATGGGCAGTTCCTCAGTGGATCTGTGGGGCGCTAATCGTACGCCGCTGGACCACAAATATGGCGCCTCGATCCTTGCCCTGGATGCCACCACCGGTAAAGAGAAGTGGGTTTATCAAACGGTACACAACGATCTGTGGGATTTCGATATCCCGATGCAGCCGAGCCTGATTGATTTTCCGCAGAAAGATGGCAGCACTAAGCCTGCGGTGGTATTTGGCACCAAGGCCGGGCAGATTTTTGTGCTGGATCGTTTAACCGGTCAGCCATTGACGAAAGTCGAAGAGCTGCCGATGAAGCAGGGCACTATCCCGAACGAGCAGTACACCAAAACGCAGCCGCACTCTACCGGTATGCCGCAAATCGGCGCGCAAACCCTGAAAGAGGGCGATATGTGGGGCGCGACGCCGTTCGATCAGCTGGTATGTCGTATCGCGTTTAAATCGATGCGTTATGACGGTCTGTTTACCGTACCGGGTACTGATAAATCCCTGAGCTTCCCAGGTTCGCTGGGCGGCATGAACTGGGGCAGCCTCTCTACCGATCCGAATAATCATTACATTTTCGTTAATGATATGCGTCTGGGTCTGTGGGTGCAGATGATTCCGGCGAATACCGATAAGATTTCTCGCGGCAGCAACGGCGGCGAAGCGATCAATACCGGTATGGGTGCCGTACCGCTGAAGGGCACGCCCTATGCGGTTAATAAAAACCGCTTTATGTCGCCGCTGGGCATTCCTTGCCAGGCTCCGCCGTTCGGTACGCTCTCGGCGATTGATTTGAAAACGCAGAAAATCGTCTGGCAGATGCCGGTAGGCACCGTGCAGGATACCGGCCCGTTCGGCATTAAAATGGGCGTGCAGATGCCGATTGGCATGCCGACGCTGGGTGGCACGCTGGCAACGCAGGGTGGTTTAGTGTTTATTGCCGGGACGCAGGATTACTATCTGCGCGCCTTTGACAGCTCCACCGGTAAAGAGGTGTGGAAAGCGCGCCTGCCGGTCGGTAGCCAGGGTGGCCCGATAAGCTATGTTTCGCCAACCACCGGCAAGCAGTACATCCTGATTTCGGCGGGCGGCGCACGCCAGTCGCCGGATCGTGGCGATTACGTGATTGCTTTCGCGCTGGATAAATAATTCAGCCGTCAGCAGCAAAAAGGCCCCGTAAGGGGCCTTTTTTTATGGCGTTACTCGCCTTCTTTCCACAGTGCCTTCAGCTCCGGCGGCGCGAGGCTGTCAGGAATAACAATCACAATATCGCCGGAGTGATGCTGTGTATCGTAGCTAATCTGGATACGGTAATAGTATTGATCGCCACGCCCGGCCTGCTGCGGCTTATCGGCTGGTTCTCCCAGCGGCAACGAATGTCGCAGGATCTCACAGACGCGCTCTTTTTGCGGATTTGCCAGCTGCCCCAGGGCGATACGGCGCTGACCGGCCAGCTTCGGGATATAAGCAAAACCGCCTTCACGCGCCAGATCGATCACGGCATCGTCGGTCAGTTCCGGTAGCTCTTTCATGATAAAACGCCCGTTTCTTTCCACGCATTCTCAATCGCCTGCGCGGTAGCCCGGTTAAAACGTTGCTGCGCATGGCGGATGGTAAACTGCGCAAAAGTGTCAAAATCGGCATCCTGCGGCAGCTCTTTATCACACACCGTATCATACCAGGCGTGGCCCGCCAGCTCCCAGGCATAGCCGCCCAGCGCTTTCGCCGCCAGATAGAAGGCCCGATTGGGAATGCCGGAGTTCAGATGCACGCCGCCGTTATCTTCACGCGTCTTGATATAGTCGCGCATATGCCCCGGCTGCGGATCTTTGCCCAGCATGGGATCATCATAGGCGGTGCCCGGCTCGGACATAGAACGCAGCCCGCGGCCGTTAATGCCTTCCGCCAACAAACCTTCGCCAATCAGCCAGTCGGCCTGATCCGCCGTCTGCTTGAGGTGGAACTGCTTAACCAGCGAGCCAAAGACATCGGAAACGGATTCATTCAGCGCGCCCGCCTGTTCAAAATAGATCAGGCCCGCTTCCGTTTCCGTGACGCCATGCGCCAGCTCATGCGCCACGATATCAATGGCGATAGTGAAGCGGTTAAAAATTTCGCCGTCGCCATCGCCAAACACCATTTGTTGGCCGTTCCAGAAGGCGTTTTGATACTCTTTGCCGTAGTGAACGGTGCCCATCAGCGTCAGGCCCTGGTTATCCAGCGAATTACGCTGATAAGCCTGCCAGAAAAAATCATAGGTCACGCCCAGATAATCCCAGGCTTCAGTGGCGGCAATGTCGTTGTTGTCAGGCTGGCCTTCTTTGCGCACCAGCGTTCCAGGCAGGCTTTCATTTTGTTGCGCATCGTAAATTTCACGATCCACATGACCACCGACCGCGTTTTTCGGTGCGGTCGGCTGGTGCCAGTTATGCGCCATCAGATGCTGAACGTGGGTTAAGGTACGGCGAGCGTAATCTTGCTGATGCCCTGAGCTGTTATCGATAATTTTACGCAGCATATAGGGAGGAATAACCGAGCGGACAGGCGTGTGAATCATAATGGCTCTCCTTAGGCTGAAATAACCCTTATGGGTGAAAGATTAATCAGCTAAGTGTAGCTCAGATATTAACGGGCTCTGGCTTCCGCTTCGATTGTTTATTCATCAAAAAAGCCTGTGTTACAGACGGTCATCATAGAGCTGCGGATGATGGGTGCTGAGCGCAGGTTTTACCTTGTGCGCGCTGAAACGCCGTACCGATTCCCGTACCGCCAGCTTGCCCTGAAGCAACAAATTGCAGGGCGAAGCGGCGGGGCGCAGCAGCCGACGCTGCAACAGCTGAATTGCCTCAAATCCCAGTTCATCACGCGGCACCTGCACCGAGGTCAAAGGGATATCGTGGATTTCGGCCAGATTCGAGCTGTCGGTGCTCATGACGGAAATATCGCCCGGTACGGACAAGCCCTGTTTCTTTATCGCCGTTACCGCGCCCATCGCCATAAAGTCACCGCCCGCAAGGATGGCGCTGGGGCGAAAACGGCGATCGGGCAGGGCGCTGAGCCAATTGGTGACGGCCTGTTCCGCTTCTTCCGCGCCGAAGCCCGCGGTAGCGATCAGATGCTGGCTGGCCTCAAAAGTGAGATTTTGCCGCATCCATGCCTGACGGATGCCAGCCAGACGCAGTTCCATCGTGGCGCGTCGCAGGCACTGTAGATTAAGAATGTCGCGGTGCCCCTGCTGAAACAGATAGCTGGCGGAAAATTCCCCTATCAGCTGATGATCGGGACAAACGCTGTCGAGGCGCATTTCACGGTCGGTGCAGTTGATTAACACGCAGGGCTTATTCAGATCCGCCGCCAGCGAATGAATATGCGGATCGTCGATACCGATAATCAGCGCCGCCTGCGTCTGCGGATGATTCATTCTTTCAACAAACAGCGCGCTATCGCTCTGCTCCTCTGCCAGCCCGCAAGAGGTGATACGCACCTCATACGGCCTGAGCGCCTCAATTACGCTCTGAATGACTTTGTAATAAAAGATATCGGTGCGAACGGAAAAGGCACGCGGCGGGGCAAAAATCACCAGGCTGTTTAACATCAGGCGGCCCTGCGACAGATCCTGCAAAATCCCGAGCTGGCGCGCGCAGGCCATCACCTTCTGACGGGCGGCGTCGCTGGTATTGGCTTTTCCTGCCAGCACGCGCGAAACCGTGCTAATCGACAGCCCGGTTTGATGGGCAATCAGGCTGATTTTTAACTTTCCATTCATTTTGTGATCCCGTTCAAATCAGGCAATGAAAATTTTTTCATGGCGCGCGAATAGTGGAGTGATGCTGGTAAAGCGCAGAATAGTTTTAACATTCTGCTAACGAATGAAAATAGTTGCAAAAAACGCGGTTTCCCCCGGCACGGCCGCTGGCTAGTCTGCAACGGTATCCCTGCTGGTCAGGCGCGAAACGTCACTATGCTGACGATTTCACGAAAAAATCAACTGATAATCATAGGGTTAAGCGGGGGACGGCCTTTTTTTGTGAAAGCTGTCGCATTGCACCGCTGTTGTAGCCTTCGATACCGCAACTGACGCGCCTGTGGGCGAGCCGCATAACAGGCGGCAACGGAGAAAACAGATGAGTATTGAAACAGAACAGGCAACCGCGACCCGTTCCGCATCAAAATTCAAATCGCTGCGCTGGTGGATGCTGGCGCTGTTCCTGTTGGGCATCACCATCAACTACATCACCCGCAATTCGCTGGGAATTCTGGCACCGGAACTGAAAGTCAGCCTGAATATGTCCACTGAGCAGTATTCATGGGTCGTGGCGGCATTTCAGCTTGCCTATACCCTGTTCCAGCCGTTGTGCGGCTGGCTAATTGATGTCATTGGCCTGAAAACCGGCTTTATGATCTGCGCCATTATCTGGGCGCTGGTCTGTATGCTGCACGCCGGAGCGGGGAGCTGGGTACAGCTGGCGCTGCTGCGCTTTTTTATGGGCGGCGCCGAAGCGGCCGCCACGCCCGCTAACGCCCGCGCTATCGCTGACTGGTTTCCGAAAAGGGAACGTCCGGTGGCCGCCGGTTGGGCGGGTGTCGGCTTCTCTGTTGGCGCGATGCTGGCTCCGCCGATTATTGTTGTCACGCATTTGACGCTGGGCTGGCAGGGCGCTTTTCTCTTTTCCGGTGCGCTGGGCCTGGTCTGGGTGGTGCTGTGGTGGCGCCTTTACCATGCCCCGCAGCAGCACCCGCGTCTTAGCCAGCAGGAGCTGGATCTGATCCGCGAAGATAATGAACCTGATCTGCCAAAGCTCTCATTTTTTACTTCGCTGGCACGCCTCTGCCGCGATAAAAAGTTTTATGGCATTGCTATTCCAGCCTTTCTCGCTGAACCGGCGTGGGCGGTGTTCAGTTTCTGGGTGCCGCTCTATCTCGCCACCGAGCGCGGCATGGACCTCAAACAGATTGCGCTGTTCGCCTGGCTGCCTTTTCTGGCCGCCGATCTTGGCAGCGTCGCCAGCGGATATCTCACTAATCTCTATCGCAAATGGTTCGGCTTCCGACGCATTAACTCGGTGATCGCCAGCTCGGTTACCGGCGCTTTCCTGATGCTTTCGCTGACGCTGGTGGCGGTAACCAAAGATCCGCTGCTGGCAATCGCGCTGATCTCCGTTGGCGGCTTCGGGCATCAGGTGATCTCCTGCATGTTGAGCGCGCTGGTGGTGGAGTCGTTTGATAAAAATCAGATGGCGACGGTTAACGGTATGCGCGGCTCCTGCGCCTGGATCGCCAGCTTCCTGTTTTCCCTGCTCATCGGTGCCGTTTCCGACACCCTCGGCTTCGGCCCACTCTTCGTGGCGATGGGCTTTTTCGACCTGATCGGCGCGCTGTTCCTGATCGCGCTTTTGGCCGAGCGCCGCGCCAAACAACGTTAAATGCTGGAGTAGATATGAAGACGCTAAAAAACTGGACGCTGGCGGGAAAGTACCACGACAGGATTGAACTGCGGGTAGATGAACAGCATCTGTTCTGCCTTTATGTGCTGGAGGAGTCGCTGTTTCGCGTTCTGATTAAACGCCATGGCGAGCTGGCGCTGGATCGTACCTGGAGCATTGCTCCGCAAGAGGATGTGCCCTGGGAAGGGCGCGATCGCCTGAGCGTAGCGGGCTTCAGTCTGCCGGGTTATCATCTGCAACCCCATGACGATCGGCTGGTTATCAGCAGCCCGCGGCTGCGCGTGACCATTCATCAGCCGCTTTGGCTGGAGTGGGAATATTTTGACGAAGATCGGCAGTGGCGCTTGTTGACGGAAGATCGTCGCACCAGCGCCTATTTGCTGAATACAAACGGTGACGGCGTCGCGCACTATCAACGACGTTTCGCCGAGGATCGCTACTATGGGCTGGGCGAAAAGTCGGGCGATCTTGAGCGCAGCGGGCGGCGCCTTGAGATGCGTAACCTCGACGCGATGGGCTATAACGCCGCCAGCACCGATCCGCTCTATAAGCATATTCCCTTTACCATTACCCGCCATGAGCAGGTCAGCTTCGGTCTGTTTTACGACAATCTGAGCAGCTGCTGGCTCGATCTCGGCAATGAACTGGATAACTATCATCAGCCTTACCGGCGTTATCAGGCGGAGGCAGGGGATCTCGACTATTACCTGTTTTTCGGCCCGCAGGTGCTGGGTGTCACCAAAGCTTTTGTGCGGCTTACCGGAAAAACTTGTTTCAGCCCTAAATGGAGCCTGGGCTACAGCGGCTCGACAATGCATTACACCGATGCGCCGGACGCGCAGCAGCAGCTACAGCAGTTTATTCAGCTCTGCCGTCAGCATGCGATTCCGTGTGACTCGTTCCAGCTCTCCTCCGGCTACACCTCCATCAATAACAAGCGTTACGTATTTAACTGGAACTATGAAAAAGTGCCGCAGCCGCGCCAGCTGAGCCAGGCATTTCATGACGCAGGCCTGCGTCTGGCGGCCAATATCAAGCCTTGCCTGCTACAGGATCACCCGCTTTATGAAGAAGTGGCGGCGCAGGGGCTATTTGTACGCGATTCAGAGCGTGATGCGCCGGAGCGCTCTTGCTTTTGGGATGATGAGGGTTCCCATCTCGATTTTACCCATCCGGCAGCTATTCGCTGGTGGCAGCAGGGCGTCACGCGCCAGTTGCTGGAAATGGGCATCGATTCCACCTGGAATGACAACAATGAATATGAGATCTGGGACGGCGAGGCGCGCTGTCACGGCTTTGGTCGTCCGGTGGCGATCAAGCATATTCGTCCGGTGATGCCTTTGCTGATGATGCGCGCGTCGCTGGAGGCGCAGCAGCAGTTTGCGCCACAGCGGCGGCCTTACCTGATCTCGCGCTCCGGCTGCGCCGGGATGCAGCGCTACGTGCAGACCTGGAGCGGCGACAATCGCACCAGCTGGCAGACGCTGCGCTACAACATCCGCATGGGGCTGGGCATGAGCCTTTCCGGCCTATATAACGTTGGGCACGATGTCGGCGGTTTTTCCGGCGACAGGCCCGATGCGGAACTGTTTGCTCGCTGGGTGCAAAACGGCGTGATGCATCCGCGCTTTACCATTCACTCCTGGAATGATGACGGCACGGTGAATGAGCCATGGATGTATCCTGGCGTAACGGCGATCGTGCGCGAGGCGATTCGGCTACGCTATCGCCTGCTGCCTTATTTTTACACGCTGCTGTGGCAGGCCAGCGCCTGCGATGAGCCGATGCTGCGGCCTACCTTCCTCGACCACGAACATGACGCGCAAACCTGGCAGGAAACGGACGATTTTCTTATCGGGCGCGATCTGCTGGTGGCCAGCGTTGTCGAACCGGGCCAGCGGCAACGCGCAGTCTGGCTGCCGGATAACAGCACGGGCTGGTATTGCTTCTGGAGCGGACAGTGGTTTAGCGGCGGGCAGAGGATCACGCTGGATGCGCCGCTGGAACGGCTGCCGCTGCTGGTGCGCGCTGGGGCAGGGCTGCCGCTGTCGCAGCGGATGGAGCACGTAGACGCGGCGGCGGACGATCGACGCGAGCTGCTGCTGTTCCCGCTGTCGCAAGGGCAGAGCGAAGGGATGATTTTTGAGGATGACGGCGAAAGCCATGGCTGGCGTCAGGGCGATGCGCTTTGGTTACGCTGGCAAATGCGCTGTAGCGCAACGCGTATTGAACTGAACATTCAGCAGGAAGGGCGCTATCAGCCTGCCTGGCGGTGTTTACAGATTACGCTGCCGCCCGGCGAGCAGCGCGAGCTGTGGATTAACGATGCGCAGGCCACGGAGTATCGCCTGTAGCCAACAACCCGTCGGCCGCGCATTTCCTGCGCGGCTTTTCAGCGACCAGCGTTCTCGCTTTCTTTCCTCCCCGGCGTAACGCAAAATTCTGGCGCCACACCGCATCGATTGTTTTAATTAAGGCGGGCATCTTTCCGGAAAGGAATTTAAGTCGCCTGTATCAAAGCATGATATTTTCTTATCGTTCTTAATGCGCCATTAATATGAATGGGTAGGCCGATATTTGCTCAACATTATAAATATGGACGCTTTCTTAAGTGCGAGCGAGAGGCATTGGCAACGCATTAGAGGCCTTGTAAAACACAACATTTCCGCCTGGTGGTGTGCTCCGCTTATTAGTATCTGTTGTTGCTGCCTTAAGATGATCGTTTTCCACTTCAGATTAGACATGCTGTCATAATGGTTTTTTTCGCGGGCAGCGGTTAACAACATCCCGTCAGCGCGAGCGATTAATTCTTCGGGGCCGACGAGTGTTCCCTTAATGTTACAATTAAAAAAACATTCATTCCCTGTTTAACAGGGAAGTTTTCTTATTTGATAAGATCCGTTTTCAATTTGTTTGCGTAATTTGCTAACTTTTACAAGCCTACCTGCTTGTCGCAGGATGGTGTCACCGAGGGGAATAGGTTAGACGCCAAATAACTATCAAACGGCTAATTCGGACGCAATATCAATCCCCTGTTGCTGGCGGCAAAGTTTAAAACAATGTTAAGGGAATATGAATATGGATATAAAAAAGCCAGGAATAAAGCAGAAAGGAAAGTTATTGTTATCATTATTGATTTCTTTTTCTGCCTGCAATAGCTTTGCTGGTGAATTTACTTCAACAGATGTCGGTGCGAAATATGTGATTATGGCCGATCCGCAAGCATGGCGTATGGGCCAGGGAGCCGGTTATCCCGATCCTAATTCTTCAGGCACGGCAGGGAAGTGGGTGAAGTTTAATCAGATGGTAGCCAGGGGAATAAATGCTAAGACAGACGAATTAAAACTGCGGTTTGGCATTATCAATGGCGATATCACTGAATTTGGCAGGGATGCTCAGCTGGCTTCGTTCAAAAAATCCTATGGTTTTTTAAAAGTCCCGGTATATCTTGGCTATGGCAATCATGATTATCAAAAAAACGTCAGAGACTGTACCCGCTGGGAAGATTTAGATTTCGATAGTAATGCCTGCGCCTATTATATGCTGAAGCATATGGTAAGCCTGACAAATAACTATAAATCCAAATTGAAGAATTTTAACGTAGACTATTCTCGCAAAAATGGCTCGTTAGATATGGGGAGTTATTCATACTCCTGGGATGACTTTTCACCTGAAAGCGGCACCAGCCATTTTGTGCAACTTCAACTGGCGCCGACCTACAGAGAAAAACTTTATTATTATGGCCCGATGGACGATCGCCACATTGAAATTGCTGATTCGATCGCATGGTTGACACATGATCTGGAAATGGCCCGAAAGCGTGGTGTGCGCAATATTTTTATTAATTTCCATGCGCTCGAAATTGTTAAAGATGGCACTGCATGGCAAAAAAGTGCGCTAAAAGCCCTGTTCAATGAGTATAAGATTTCTGCGGTTTTTGTTGGTCATACACATAGTCCCTATGAGCAAAAATATCGAGAGGTATTTGGTAACGTGCCAGTCTATACAACCGGCGCGCTCTATTCTGGCTATTTTGACATTCTGAAAGTGACATGGGATGGCTTTCAGGTGCAAAGTTATCAGGTAAAAGATAATAAGGTGGTAATGGTAGAAGAGCGCGCACCTGTGGCTACGCCAAAAGCTCCTCTTACTTGCCTGAAACCCGACGATAACATCCAGCGTGGCGATATCGTGAAAAGCAAGCTGATTAAAAATTCACAGCAAGTCTTTATGTTAAGGCAGGTGAAAACATCAAAAGCGCTCGATGCCAATTCTGATGGTGATGTCTATACCAACAAAGCAGCAAACAATAACCCCTATATGCGCTGGAGAATGGAATATCTGTCAACCAATGCGATTGGACAAGATTTTTACAAAATAATCCATAATAAATATGGGAAAGTTCTGGATGGGAACAGTGCTGGTAATATTTACACCGAAAAATGGAACGGTGGCCCTTATCAACAATGGGAAGTATTGAAATATGACGGCAGCGGTATTATCCAACTACGCAACCGCGCTACCGGCCGTATACTGGATGCTAACACGGCGGGAACGGTTTCTGGTGCCAGGACTACCCTGAGCCATGGTAATAATTATCAGAACTGGAATATAACCGACACCTATGGTAACAGCATATCTAACGTGCGCTACTTTAAGGCGAAAAGCGATAATTCACGTGGTAAATCATTACCGGCAGGCAATAACAGTAATGGCTATTGGGAATATATCGGTGAAAGGAGCCGTACATCTGCTGCCCCCTGTGTTGATAAGGTAAATGATGGTTTTTCCTCATTTACGGAAGTACCAATCACAAACGATATGGACTTACCTGAAAAGAGTATTATTAACGTTTTGCAAAAAAATGATACGGCCGTTATTCACTTACGCAATGGCGGTTGGGCGCCAAACATCAATTTCCCTGCTCCCGGCGCGTTTAAAGGAAAAACGATTTTAATAAAGCATGATGCTTATTACAGTTCAAAAATCAAAGTGAGTGGCGGTAATGTAACGACGGTGACGAAAGATCAGCGCCTGGCTTATATATCCAATGGTAGAGAGTGGATAATGCAAAACCTTGATTAATTTGGCTTGCCGATTAATTATTTAACCACACCGTCAACGCATCCAGTTTATCGAAGCGTCGGGTTAGCAGATTCGACGCTTCAGGGAGAAAAGATGGCTCATGCAGCAATGAGCCATTCTGAATAACGCGTTGGCGGTATATTTGATTACTTCTTCACTGCGCCCGTAAGTGGCAAAATCGCTTTCACTTCACTTTCCACCCAACCATCCTGCAGACGGGTTTGCAGCTTATCGCCTGGCTGTAGCTGACGCGTTTTTTTCAGCACTGCGCCCTGCGAGGTTTGCGTCACGCTAAAGCCGCGCGCCAGCGTCGCCAGCGGGCTGACGCCTTCCAGATGCGCCGCCAGTATGCCAAAGCGCTGTTTCTCTTCGCTCAGCCGCTGCTGCATCGCCTGCGTCAGGCGATAATGCCATTGCTGAAGCTGCTGCTGCGCCTGGTTAATATTGCGCTGCGGCTGCTGTGCCGCCAGACGCTGCGTCAGGCGATCCTGCTGTCGCGTGGCGTTACGCAGCCGTAGCTGCATCGCTTCATCCAGTCGTCGCTGCAGCCGGAATAGGGTGGTTTGCTGGCGCGCCAGCCGCAGCTGCGGATGCTGCTGTTGCAAACGATGCTGCAAGCGGGTAAACGTGCGCTGCTGCTGGGCGAGATAGTAATCCATCGCCATTTCCAGCCGCGTCTGCTGCGACTGAAGCTGACGCAGCAGTTCTACCTGATTGCGGCTGATGATTTCCGCCGCGGCCGAAGGCGTTGGCGCACGCAGGTCAGCAACAAAATCAGCAATGGTGACGTCGGTTTCATGGCCCACGGCGCTGACAATTGGAATTCGGCTGGCAAAGATAGCGCGCGCCACGCGCTCATCGTTGAAACACCACAAATCCTCCAGCGAGCCGCCGCCGCGCCCGACAATCAGCACGTCGCACTCATTGCGCCGGTTAGCCAACTCAATGGCACGCACAATGGCGGCGGGCGCCTCGTTACCCTGCACCACCGTGGGGTAGATGATTACCGGCAGCGAGGGATCGCGGCGATGCAGTACACGCAACACGTCATGCAGCGCCGCACCGGTGGCGGAGGTGATAACGCCTACCTGGCGCGCCGGATCGGGCAGCGGCTGCTTATGCTGTTGCTCGAACAGGCCCTCCGCCGCCAGCCGCTGTTTCAGCTGTTCAAATTGCTGTTGCAGCAGCCCTTCGCCAGCGGGATGCATGCTCTCGACTATTAGCTGATAATCGCCGCGCGGCTCATAAAGCGTGACCGTGGCGCGCACCAGCACCTGTTGCCCGTGCTGCGGACGAAAGGTGACGCGCCGGTTGCTGTTACGAAACATCGCGCTGCGCACCTGGGCGGTATCGTCTTTGAGCGTAAAGTACCAGTGACCGGAAGCCGGCTGCGTAAAGTTGGAGATCTCTGCGCTGAGCCAGATATGACCCATTTCGCCTTCCAGCAGCTGACGCACCGTGGTGTTAAGGCGGCTAACGGTAAAAATATTGGCGGAAGGAGGTAGCGACATGTGATAGGGATCAAATAATAAATCAGCGAGTTAATCAGTCGATACTACATGGCTGATAACGAGGATCAAGACATTTACTGAAAAAAAGCTGGAGGCAACCGATTACGCCCTGTATAATGCCGCGGCAATATTTTATCTGTTCTCATTCACCCCAGGTTGAGATATTGCCATGCTACGAATCGCTAAAGAAGCACTCACTTTTGACGACGTTTTGCTCGTTCCTGCTCACTCTACTGTCCTGCCTAACACGGCTGACCTCAGTACCCAACTGACCAAAAAAATTCGTCTGAACATTCCAATGCTCTCTGCTGCTATGGATACCGTGACCGAAGCGGGTCTGGCTATCGCACTGGCGCAGGAAGGCGGGCTGGGCTTTATCCACAAAAATATGTCCATTGAGCGCCAGGCGGAAGAAGTGCGCAAGGTGAAGAAACATGAAAGCGGCGTGGTGACCGATCCACAAACCGTTCTGCCGACCACTACGCTGCGCGAAGTAAAAGAACTCACCGAGCGTAACGGTTTTGCCGGTTATCCGGTGGTGAGTGATGATAACCGCCTGGTGGGCATTATCACCGGTCGCGACGTGCGTTTCGTTACCGATCTGAACCTGCCGGTCACGGCGGTAATGACGCCGAAAGAGCGCCTGGTGACGGTGAAAGAGGGTGAGGCGCGTGAAGTCGTGCTGCAGAAAATGCACGAGAAGCGCGTAGAAAAAGCGCTGGTAGTGGATGACAGCTTCTGCCTGCTGGGCATGATCACCGTAAAAGATTTCCAGAAGGCAGAGCGTAAACCGCTGGCCTGTAAAGATGAGCATGGCCGCCTGCGCGTTGGCGCGGCGGTAGGCGCGGGTGCCGGTAACGAAGCGCGCGTGGATGCGCTGGTTGCCGCAGGCGTTGACGTGCTGCTGATTGACTCTTCTCATGGCCATTCCGAAGGCGTGCTGCAGCGCATTCGCGAAACCCGCGCTAAATATCCCGATCTGCAAATCATTGGCGGCAACGTGGCCACCGGCGCAGGCGCACGTGCGCTGGCCGAGGCGGGCGTAAGCGCGGTGAAAGTGGGTATTGGTCCTGGCTCTATCTGTACCACGCGTATCGTGACCGGCGTTGGCGTGCCGCAGATCACCGCAGTTTCTGACGCGGTAGAAGCGCTGGAAGGCACCGGCGTGCCGGTGATTGCCGATGGCGGCATTCGTTTCTCCGGCGATATCGCTAAAGCGATTGCTGCGGGCGCCGCCTGCGTGATGGTGGGCTCGATGCTGGCCGGAACGGAAGAATCACCGGGCGAAATCGAACTCTATCAGGGTCGTGCGTTTAAATCCTATCGCGGTATGGGTTCGCTGGGCGCGATGTCCAAAGGCTCTTCCGATCGTTATTTCCAGAGCGATAACGCGGCAGATAAACTGGTGCCGGAAGGGATCGAAGGCCGCGTGGCTTATAAAGGCCGCCTGAAAGAGATCGTTCATCAGCAGATGGGCGGCCTGCGCTCTTGTATGGGGCTGACCGGTTGCGCCACCATCGACGAGCTGCGCACCAAAGCAGAATTTGTTCGCATCAGCGGCGCTGGCATTTCGGAAAGCCACGTTCATGACGTGACCATCACGAAAGAGTCGCCGAACTACCGCATGGGATCTTAATCCCGAACCTTTCTCGCCCGGCCTTAGCCGGGCGCTTTTGTTAAGTCTATCGCCCTGGAATTGCCTTAATGACGACGGAAAATATTCATAAGCACCGTATTTTAATCCTCGATTTTGGTTCGCAGTATACCCAGCTGGTTGCGCGTCGCGTGCGTGAGCTGGGCGTTTACTGTGAGCTTTGGGCGTGGGATGTTACCGAAGAACAGATCCGCGGATTTAAGCCGAGCGGCATCATTCTTTCCGGCGGCCCGGAAAGCACCACCGAACTGGATAGCCCGCGCGCGCCGGAGTATGTCTTTAACGCTGGCGTCCCGGTTCTGGGCGTTTGCTATGGCATGCAGACCATGGCGATGCAGCTGGGCGGGTCGGTTGAAGGCTCCCACGAACGCGAGTTCGGCTATGCGCAGGTAGAAGTCAGAACCGACAGCGCGCTGGTGCGCGGTATTGAAGATTCTGTCAGCGCTGCTGGCCTGCCGCTGCTGGATGTCTGGATGAGCCACGGTGATAAAGTCACTGCGATTCCGTCTGACTTTGTTACCGTCGCCAGCACCGAGACCTGTCCGTTTGCCATTATGGCCAACGAAGAAAAACGCTTTTATGGCGTACAGTTCCACCCGGAAGTGACCCATACCCGTCAGGGTCTGCGTATGCTGGAGCGTTTTGTGCGCGACATCTGCCAGTGCGAAGCGCTGTGGACGCCAGCAAAAATCATTGAGGATATCGTTGATCGTCTGCGCGATCAGGTGGGCGACGATAAGGTGATCCTTGGCCTTTCCGGCGGCGTCGATTCCTCCGTGACGGCGATGCTGCTGCATCGCGCCATCGGCGATCGTCTGACTTGCGTATTCGTTGATAACGGTCTGCTGCGTCTCAACGAAGCCGAGCAGGTAATGGATATGTTCGGCGATCATTTCGGCCTGAATATTATCCACGTACCGGCGGAGGCGCGCTTCCTGGATGCGCTGGCGGGCATTGATGAGCCGGAAGCCAAACGTAAAACCATCGGCCGTGTGTTTGTTGAAGTGTTTGATGAGCAGGCGACCCATCTCACCGAGGTGAAATGGCTGGCGCAGGGCACCATCTATCCGGACGTGATCGAATCCGCCGCCTCCGCAACCGGCAAGGCGCACGTGATTAAATCGCACCACAACGTGGGCGGTTTGCCGAAAGAGATGAAGCTGGGCCTGGTAGAGCCGCTGAAAGAGCTGTTCAAGGATGAAGTGCGTAAGATTGGCCTGGAGCTGGGCCTGCCTTACGATATGCTTTACCGCCATCCGTTCCCAGGGCCGGGCCTTGGCGTGCGCGTATTGGGCGAAGTGAAGAAAGAGTATTGCGATCTGCTGCGTCGCGCTGACGCTATCTTTATTGAAGAGCTGCGTAAAGCCGATCTCTATAACAAGGTGAGCCAGGCCTTTACCGTCTTCCTGCCGGTACGCTCGGTGGGCGTGATGGGCGACGGGCGTAAATATGACTGGGTGGTTTCACTGCGTGCGGTAGAAACCATCGACTTTATGACCGCGCACTGGGCGCATCTGCCATATGAGTTCCTCGGCCGCGTCTCTAACCGTATCATCAATGAAGTGAACGGCATTTCCCGCGTGGTTTACGATATTTCCGGTAAGCCGCCCGCCACGATTGAGTGGGAATGATTTAACGTCTGGCAACAGCCTGCACGTATAAGCAGTAAAAAATCTCTAAGCCCGCGTAACTGCGGGCTTTTTTGTGCCTGATATTTTCTGATGCCTTCTTCAGCCAGACTGACACCAAAGGCGTAGTCTACGCAGAGATTGTGTTTTACACTGCGCGCTGCAAAAATTGAGTAGATAAACGGTTAATCAGGCGGTAATGGCGATGAAAGGAACGATCACAACGTGGTTTGAAGATAAAGGTTTTGGGTTTATCAAAGATGAGAACGGTGACAACCGTTATTTTCATGTGATTAAGGTCGCCAATCCTGAGCTGATCAAGAAAGATGCGGCGGTGACTTTTGAACCCACAACCAATAACAAGGGCCTGTCAGCCTATGCGGTAAAAGTCATCCCCGAGAGTAAATACATCTATATTGCGGGCGAGCGCCTTAAGCTGACGGCGATCAAATCTTATCTGGTGTATAGCGAGGAAGTGCCTGCCGATACCCGCATCGATAAAGAAAACACGGTGCTGTCGGTTGGGGGGCTGATGAACAATATCAGGCCGAAAACCAATGTGAAGCCTGGTGACATGCGCTCGCTGAAGAAGCTGGCGATTACCACCTTTCAGGGAACGACATTAATCTTCACCGAAGATGAAATCGACATCGAAGAGACGGTAAAACTGCTTAAGCTAAAATAAGTTGGTGTGACGTTGTGCCGACAAACGGTGCAAGCAGCAACTGACATAGACCTTAACCCCTGGGGATCACCTATGAACAACGACATACCGCTGAAATATTATGACATCGTGGATGAGTACGCGACGGAAACCGCAAAGCCGCTGGGCGAGTCAGAGCCGGACGCGCTGGCGCGCTACTTCCAGCTGCTGCTGACCCGCCTGATGAACAACGAAGAGATCAGTGAGAGCGCGCAGCAGGAGATGGCCGCTGAAGCCGGGATTGATGCCGGGCGCATCGATGAAATAGCGGAGTTCCTGAATCAATGGGGCAATGAGTAGCGCCTGATTTTATGTCAGCGCGTAAGCAGCCTGTAGAGCAGAGCCGGGAAGACTGGCATAACGGCTAAAAATGTCGTTATGCCTTTTACCAAAAATTCAGCCTTTAACCTTCAGCCTTCCGGCTGCTCCAGCGCCATCGGCTTCAGCTGCTTTTTAATCCGCCAAAAGTAGAATACCGTCAGCATCGCCAGCCATACCAGACCGGCGATCAGCGCCAGCCGGGTTTCCGCCACCGCGCCCAGCACGCCAATCACCAACAGCATAAACAGCAGCGTTATCACCGGTGCGACCGGCCAGAACGGAACGGGAAAGCGTATCTCCTGACGCTGCTGCGCAGATAAACTGCGGCGCATCGCGAAATGGGATAACAGGATCATCAGCCAGACCCAGATGGTGGCAAAAGCCGCCAGCGACGCGATCAACACAAACACCTGCTCAGGGATCAAATAGTTAAGTACTACCGCCGCCAGCAACGCCACCATCAGCACCACCACCGTCATCCAGGGCACGCCGTTACTGGCGATACGCAGGAAACTTTTTGGCGCCATGCCTTCCTTCGCCATGCCGTACATCATGCGTCCGGCCCCGAAAATATCGCTGTTAATCGCTGAAATCGTTGCGCTAATCACAATGATATTCAGCACGCTGGCGGCGGCGGGCAGCCCCAGCCCATCAAAAATCAATACGAACGGGCTCCCCTGTTGACCGATGCCGTTCCACGGGAAGATCGCCATCAGGATCAGCAGGGTACAGACGTAAAACAGAATAATACGCAGCGGAATAGTATTAATCGCCTGAGGAATCACCTTCTGCGGATCGCGCGCTTCCGCAGCGGTAATGCCGATAATTTCGATGCCGCCAAAGGCAAACATCACGATGCCAAGCGAGGCGATCACGCCGCCCAGACCATCGGGCGCGAAGCCGCCGTGCGACCAGAGGTTTGCCACGCCGGTAGCCGGGAAGCTGTCGCCAAAACCAAACAGAATAATACCGGCCCCGGCGACAATCATGGCGAAAATCGCTGTAACTTTAATCAGCGACAGCCAAAACTCCATCTCGCCAAATACCCGCACGTGACAGAGGTTCAGCGCGCCAATAAAGCAGATGATGCTTAATACCCAGATCCAGCGCGGCACGTCGGGATACCAAAGCCCCATATAAACGCCGAACGCGGTGACATCCGCCAGGCAGACAATGATCATCTCAAAGGTATAGGTCCAGCCGGTAATAAAACCCGCCAGCGGGCCTAAATAGTGGCGGGCATAGCTGCTGAAGGAGCCGGAGATCGGATGGCGCACCGCCATTTCACCCAGCGCGCGCATAACGATGAATACCGCCGCGCCGCCCGCCAGATAAGCCAATAACACGGCGGGCCCGGCCATTTGAATGGCGGCGGCGGAACCATAAAACAGCCCGGTGCCAATCGCCGAACCCAGCGCGATAAAGCGGATGTGGCGCGCGCTAAGGCCGCGCAGCAGATGTGACGTAGGTTGTTGCATATCAAAGCCCTGAAAAGAGTGGAATATGCGCATAGCTGCCGGGAACATTTTCCCGGCAGAGCAGGGGGACAACGATTACAGATAGCTGGGCAGGATGGCAGGCAGCAGTGCCGTCAGATGACGCGCGCTTAATAGCTCAGCGGCGCGCTCGATATCCGGCGCAAAGAAACGATCCTGCGTATAGTGGGTGACCTGTTCGCGCAGCAGATGGCGGGCCTTCTCCAGCGTCGGGCTGGTTTTTAACCCCTCACGCAAGTCGATGCCCTGACAGGCCGCAAGCCACTCTACGGCAACCACACCGCGCGTGTTAGCGGCCATCTCCCACAGACGCCGACCGGCAGCGGGTGCCATCGAAACGTGATCTTCCTGATTGGCGGAGGTCGGCAAGCTATCGACGCTGTGCGGGTGCGCCAGCGCTTTGTTCTCACTGGCCAGCGCGGCAGCGGTAACCTGCGCGATCATAAAGCCGGAGTTAACGCCGCCGTTTTTTACCAGGAAGGGCGGGAGCTGCGACATATGTTTATCCATCATCAGCGCGACGCGTCGTTCGGAAAGCGCGCCAATCTCCGCAATCGCCAGCGCGATATTGTCTGCCGCCATTGCCACCGGCTCGGCGTGGAAGTTGCCGCCCGATATCACTTCGTTTTCCTCAGCAAACACCAGCGGGTTATCAGAAACCGCGTTTGCCTCAATCAATAACACTTCTGCGGCCTGGCGCAGCTGGGTCAGGCAGGCGCCCATCACCTGGGGCTGGCAACGCAGCGAATAAGGATCCTGAACTTTGCTGCAATGTTGATGTGACTGAGCGATCTCGCTGCTATCGGTTAACAGCGCACGGAACAGCGTGGCGGTATCGATTTGCCCACGCTGGCCGCGTGCCTCATGGATACGCGCATCGAACGGACGGCGCGAGCCCAGCACTGCTTCGGTGGTGAGCGCGCCGCAGACCACCGCCGAGGCGAACAGATCTTCTGCTTCAAACAGGCCGCGCAGCGCAAAGGCGGTAGACGTCTGGGTGCCGTTAAGCAGCGCCAGCCCCTCTTTAGCCGCCAGCGTAAGCGGCTCCAGCCCGGCTTTTTTCAGCGCTTCCGCCGAAGGCAGCCACTCGCCCTGGTAACGCGCCTGGCCTTCACCCAGTAACGTTAACGACATATGCGCCAGCGGCGCAAGATCGCCCGATGCCCCTACCGATCCTTTCGCGGGAATCAAGGGATAAACCTGTGCATTCACCAGCGCGATCAGTGCCTGAATCACGCTGATGCGAATGCCGGAAAAGCCGCGTGCCAGGCTGTTGATTTTCAATACCATCATCAGGCGAACCAGGCTATCGTCCAGCGGCGCGCCAATGCCCGCCGCATGAGAAAGCACCAGCGAACGCTGAAGATTTTCCAGATCCTCCGCCGGGATACGCGTCTGCGCCAACAGACCAAAACCGGTATTAATACCGTAGGCGGTACGGCCTTCTGCAAGAATCGTATTAACGCTGCGTACGCTGTTGTCGATCGCCGGTATCGCGCGCTCATCCAACGTAATAAAAACCGGATGGCTGTAGATCTCACGCAGTTGGGCAAGCGTCAGCGTGCCGGGGTTAAGGGTGAGGTTCATATCAACGTTTCTCCTGAGTCGCCGCGATCATCGGCAGGTTAAGCTGTTGTTCTACCGCGCAATCAATAGCGATGTCGTAACCGGCATCGGCATGGCGCATTACGCCGGTGGCCGGATCGTTATGCAGCACGCGGGCGATACGGGCGGCCGCCTCGTCGCTGCCGTCGCACACAATCACCATGCCAGCATGCTGAGAAAAGCCCATGCCCACGCCGCCGCCATGATGCAGGGAAACCCAGGTCGCGCCGCTGGCGGTATTCAGCAGCGCATTCAACAGCGGCCAGTCAGACACCGCATCAGAACCATCACGCATGGCTTCGGTTTCGCGGTTAGGGCTGGCGACCGAACCTGAATCAAGATGGTCGCGGCCAATAACGATGGGCGCGGAAACCTCGCCGCTGCGCACCATTTCGTTAAATGCCAGACCCAGCTTCTGCCGCCATTCCAGGCCTACCCAGCAAATGCGCGCAGGCAAACCCTGAAAGCTGATGCGCTCGCGTGCCATATCCAGCCAGTGGTGCAGATGCTTATCATCGTTAATCAGTTCTTTGACTTTGGCGTCGGTTTTATAAATGTCCTGCGGATCGCCGGAAAGGGCGGCCCAGCGGAACGGGCCGATACCACGGCAGAACAGCGGGCGGATATAGGCAGGCACAAAACCAGGGAAATCGAAGGCGTTGGCTACGCCCATCTCTTTAGCCATTTGACGAATATTGTTGCCGTAATCGAAAACCGGAATGCCCAGCGCTTTAAATGCCAGCATCGCACGCACGTGGTCGGCCATAGAGCGTTTAGCCGCCTCGATAACCGCCTGCGGCTCGCTTTGCGCCCGTTGCTGATATTCTTCCCAGCGCCAGCCCTGCGGCAGATAACCGTGCAGCGGATCGTGCGCGCTGGTTTGATCGGTGACCATATCGGGACGCACGCCGCGCTTGACCAGCTCCGGCAGGATCTCCGCTGCGTTAGCGCACAGCGCCACCGACACCGCCCGACCTTCCGCGGTATATTTCTGTATGCGATTGAGCGCATCATCCAGCGAATCGGCCTGCTCATCGACATAGCGCGTACGCAGACGGAAATCGATACGGCTTTGCTGGCATTCAATATTCAGCGAGCAGGCCCCCGCCAGCGTCGCCGCCATCGGCTGCGCGCCGCCCATTCCGCCCAGTCCGGCAGTCAGGATCCAGCGCCCCTGCAGATTGCCGTGGTAATGCTGACGGCCCGCTTCGACAAAGGTCTCGTAGGTGCCCTGCACGATGCCCTGGCTGCCGATATAGATCCAGCTTCCCGCCGTCATCTGGCCATACATCGCCAGCCCTTTGGCATCCAGCTCATTGAAATGCTCCCAGCTGGCCCAGTGCGGCACCAGGTTTGAGTTGGCGATCAGCACGCGCGGCGCGTTTTCATGGGTTTTAAACACCCCAACCGGCTTGCCGGACTGAATCAGCAGCGTCTCATCGTTTTCCAGCTTTTTAAGCGTGGCGACGATGGCGTCAAAGCACTCCCAGTTACGCGCCGCTCGGCCAATACCGCCGTATACCACCAGCTCGTACGGATTCTCCGCCACGTCCGGATCGAGGTTATTCATCAACATACGCAGCGGCGCTTCGGTGAGCCAGCTTTTGGCATTCAGCGTGGTGCCACGCGGGGCGCGGATCTCCTGCTCGCGGTATTTGCTTTGCGACATCGCGGTTAACTCCTGATGGTTGCATTCAATAAATTAGCTGTTCGACGGGGCGAAACAGATAAGGATTGCAAACACATATACTTGTATAGACAAATACGCGCAAGTTGATATTTAACAAATAATACACATTTTAAACCATTATAAATCAATAAGATAAATAAACGGACGGAAGGCGGCAGACAAGGTTTTTTAATTTTTTCTTTTAATTATCAAAGGGTAATCGAGGAAATGAATTTTAGAGGAATTTGCGTTAGCCATCACGGATTTCACAGCGCTTTTACACAAATTTCGCCGGTAACGTTGACCGGCGTTAAGACATAAAATGACCCTGTAAACGATAGCGCGAACCAGGAAAGAGCAGGCGAGCGTGGGAAACAATATGCTGCGTTGACCAGGTGCGGCGGTGAATCAACAGGCAAGGTTCATGGTCATCCATTTGCAGCAGCGCTTGCTCTTCCGGGGTGCATTTTACCGCCTCGACAATATGCTCGCCTTCGGTAAGCGGCGCGACCAGCGAGAGATAGGCGTGAGGGGTGGTGGCGGTAAAATCCTGTTGCAGGTAATCGGGCGCAACCGCCGCATTCACGCAGCGATCTTCAATTTGTACCGGCACGTCGTTTTCAAAGTGCACCATCACCGAATGAAAAATCGGCGTGCCTTCTTCCACGCCCAGCGCGGCGGCCAGCGTAAAATCTGCGGCAATCTGTTCCAGCTTCAATACCTGACAACGATGCTGATGATGGCGTGCGGCGATCTCATCAGCGATGCTACGAATCTCAAACAGCGCCGACTGGCCTTTAGGCTCGGCGACAAAGGTGCCCACGCCCTGCAGGCGCACCAGCAGGCCTTCATCGGTCAGCTCGCGCAGCGCGCGGTTAATGGTCATCCGGCTGAAGCCAAACTGCGCCACCAGTTCCGCCTCGGAAGGAATACGATCGTGAGGACGCCAGTCGCCCGCGCTGATTTTTTTACTGATCGCCTGTTTCACCTTCACGTAAAAGGGCACAGGCGCGCTGGCGGCGTTGGCGCGGGAGCGAGATAAAAACATGCGGATATTCCTTACGGCTGCCTGGCTGTGTGAGGTAAGTATACCCAATTCCATCCCGGATTCAGTAATTTATCCCCACCAGCGCACCACCTGCCAGGCGATTCGCGCCGCCACGCTGGCCGCATATCCATCCCGATCGCGCGAGGGATTAAACTCCACCAGATCCACCGCCTGAAGTTTTCCGCTGCGGCAAATCGGCGCCAGCAGTTGCAGCAAAATCGCACAGGGAACGCCGAGCGCGGCGGGCGCGGAAACCGCGGGCATCTCCCATGCGGGCAGCACGTCTACATCGATGGTCAGGTAGATGCGGTCCAGCTGCGCCATAAATTGCTCAAGCTGCGCAATGGCCTGCGCGGGCGAGCTCAGGCAGTGCAAATCCTCTATGATCAGAACATTGCAGCGCGCTGCTTCATCCAGCAGCGCCTGAGTATTTGCCGCCATGCTTAAACCGCAGCAGGCGTAATGGAAGTCACGCTGTTGCGCGGCGCAATAGCGCGCCAGCTGACGAAACGGCGTGCCTGAGGTGGCCTGCGGCGCAGAGCGTAAATCAAGATGCGCATCCAGATTAATCACGCCTACTTTATCCTGTGGGAAAGCGTCAAGCACACCCAGACCGTGGCCCCAGGCGGTTTCATGGCCGCCACCCAGCACCAGCGTGCGCTTTCCGGCGCGCTGGCAAGCGATCACCGCCTCGCTCAGCGCCTGCTGCGCCTGCTCAAGGTCTTGGTGCTCAACAAAAATATCGCCGAGATCGTTCAGGCGTGGATGTTGCGGTTGGCTGGCCATATTGGCCAGCGCGCGCCGCAACACCACGGGAGCCTCTGCCGCGCCGGTTTGTCCGCGGTTACGCCGCACGCCTTCATCGCAGGCGAATCCTAACAGCGCGATATCGCCGGGTTGCTGCGCCGGACAAAAGTAGCTGCTGCGGCTGATGGTCTGGAACAGACGCAGGGCGTTATCTGCCTCGGCGCTATCATCGCGACCTTGCCAGATCTCGGGTGACGTGGGGCGCCACTGTTTCATAAGACGCTCCCGTGCGTGATATCACCGCGAAATATACGCGCATAAAGCGGATTGCGGCCTGGCTCGTAAATCATCTCTACCGGCTGCTCCGCCTGCCAAATCGCAAGGTCGGCGATAAAGCCCGCCTTTAGCTGACCGTGGGTGCGTTCACGGCCCAGCGCCTGTGCCGCATGACGCGTGACGCCTGCCCAGGCCTCTTCCGGCGTCAGCCCGAACTCGACGCAGGCCATATTCATCGCCATATGCAGGCTGGTAAAGGGGCTGGTGCCGGGATTGTAATCGGTGGCGACGGCGATCGGCACCTGATAGCGGCGCAGTATCTCCACCGGCGGGCGCTGGGTTTCACGCAAAAAATAGTACGCACCTGGCAGCAGCACCGCCACCGTGCCGCTGGCGCGCATCGCCTGGACGCCTTGTTCATCCAGATACTCCAGATGATCCGCCGACAGCCCCTGATAGCGGCTCACCAGTTGCGCGCCGTTTAATAAAGAGAGCTGCTCAACATGGCCTTTAACCGGAATGGCGTAGCGCTGCGCAGTGGCAAACACGCGTTCGCACTGCTGCGGCGAAAAGCCGACGCTTTCACAAAACACATCCACCGCCTCGAACAGGCCTTCCTGCCACAGCTGCGGCAACAGCGTTTCACAGATAAGATCAATGTAAGCCTCTTTGTTGTGACGATATTCCGCCGGGGCGGCATGGGCGGCAAGCAATGTCGGGCTGATCTCTACCGGATGCCGCGCCGCCAGCTCACGTGCCACCCGCAGCATTTTCGCTTCATCCTCCAGCGTCAGCCCGTAGCCAGATTTTATTTCCAGCGTGGTCACGCCCTCATTTAGCATGCGCTGTAAGCGCGTTGTCGCCCGTTGCAGCAGCTCCTGCTCGCTAGCCTGACGCGTCGCAGCAACCGTGGCGTTAATGCCGCCGCCCTGCGCGCTGATTTCCTGGTAGGAGACGCCGTTCATGCGCTGCTCCCATTCTGCGGCGCGGTTGCCGCCAAACACTAAATGGGTATGGCAGTCGATTAAACCCGGCGTCACCAGCCGTCCTTTGAGATCGTGAACGATGCCGCCCGCAGCGCTACCCGCAGGTAAGATAGCCAGAATCTGGTCCTTACGGATCACCAGATCGTGATTGTCCAGCAGGCCATAGGGCGTTGAGCGTTCAGGATCGAGCGTTGCCAGTCGGGCATTACGCCAGACCACATCGTCAGCGGCGAGGTTCACGGTTTACCTTCCAGTTGTCATGAGTTGTCTATACATTTATTTTCACCATGGACAAATTGTCAATTAAACCCTGCGAGAATATTGGCTATTTGTGACGGTTAACGGCCAATCAGCAAGAAGATGCAACAGAAGTGCAGGAAGCAACAGAAGTGCAGGAAGCAGCGGAAGCGCAGGAAGCAACAGAAGTGAGGGAAACAGAAGAAACGAAAGAGGCCACGCAGGAGGCCGGAAAAAAAAGGCCTGCGCTAAGCGCAGGCTGGTAAGCATCCGATCACGCCGCTGGCATCAGTGCAGCAGGAAGAGTGTCGCCAGACCGAGGAAAATAAAGAAGCCGCCGGTATCGGTCAGCGCGGTAATCATCACGCTGGAACCAATCGCGGGATCGCGTTTCAGTTTGGTCATCACCAGCGGAATCAGTACGCCGACCACCGCCGCCAGCAGCAGGTTCAGGATCATCGCCAGCATCATCACGCCGCCCAGCGCCAGGTTGTCATACATCAGCCAGGTAATGCCGCCCATGATGCTGCCCCAAAACAGGCCGTTGATCAGCGCCACGCCCAGCTCGCGCATAAACAGAAAGCTAAAGTTGCCCGGCTCTACCTGATGCAGCGCCAGCGCGCGCACAATCATGGTAATGGTCTGGTTGCCGGTATTGCCGCCGATACCCGCCACAATCGGCATCAGCGTCGCCAGCGCCACCAGCTGCGAAATCGTCTCCTCGAACAGGCCAATCACCCGCGAGGCGATAAACGCCGTACAGAGGTTAACAGCCAGCCAGGTCCAGCGCGTACGCACCGCCTTTTTTACCGGCGCGAAAACCTCCTCTTCCTGACTCAGGCCGCCCATTTTACGAATATTGCTTTCGTTCTCCTCGTTAACGAGGTCGATGACGTCTTCAATGGTGACGCGGCCAATCAGCTTGCCCTGAGCATCAATCACTGCTGCTGAAATCAGGTTATAACGTTCAAACGCACCGGCGGCATCTTCCGCCTGATCGTCCAGGCGAAACGTTGTCGGTTGATCGTTCATCACGGAAAAAACCGGCGTATTGGGCTGATGCAGCAAAATAGCGGTAAGCGGCAGCTCGCCCAGCAACACATTGTTTTTATCGGTGATAAACAGCTTATCGGTGCCTTCCGGGATAACGCGTCTGCGCCGTAAAAAGCGTTGCACCGTGGCCAGATCGACGTCGGCGCGCACGGTAATAAAATTAAAGTCCATGATGCGGCCAACGCGATCGCGGTCGAAATGCACCACATTCAGCACGCGGGCGCGCAGCGTTGGATCCAGCGAGGTCAGCAGCCGTCCGGTGAGATCGCGCGGCAGGTATTTCGCCAGATAAGCCTGATCGTCAATATCCAGCGGCGCAATGGCCTGCAAAATATCTTTATCGCTCATCGCTTCGGTCAGGCTTTCCCAGACCGTTTCCGACGCTTCGACCAGCACCTGACCGCGGCGGGCGTTGTCTACCAGCCGCCACAGCGCCTGACGCTCCTCTTCCGGCAGCGCCTCAAGAATATCGGCGATATCGGCGGCGTGTAGCAGGCTAAGATCCTGACGCAGGCTCTCAACCTGCGCAGATATTTCTGCTGAGAGCAGCGAGTGCGCCTGTAGCAGGCTGGTTACCAGTTCTGGTTCATTAAGCAGAAGGGTCAGAATACGGCTGCGAATATCGGCGAGCTGCTGTGCGTGGGATGGAGCGTGGGATACAGACATAAAAAGTCCCTTGTGTCTGGAAGCATAGGCAAAGCGAGCCCAGCGTTCTGCAGGCATGGAGAGAGGGTAAGTTGTCTCAATTAAGGGTTAAGGCAACTTAACGCTCGCGTCATTACTCTTTACTGGCAGGCTGGATGATCATGGGTAGCTCAGCGTTTACCTTTTTATCCTGATGGTGTTGAAAGGCGCTGGGCAATACAAACAGCAAACGACCAAACAATAGTATGAAGCTGATTAACAACACAATGCGGGTCATTCGGCCAGTTTTATGGCGTTTTCGCAATGAGGTGATGCTGTTCACGCAGAGATTCCTTTAGCAGGCCCGAAGGCGGTAAAACAATTTAGGCACAGGGTTACCGTCAGGTCAATGTCGTGCTGCTGCCAAATAGCGGAAAGCTGTCCAGGGTCATTCCTTTGCCGCAGCAACAATCGTCATATCGCTGCGGTTTTAATCAGGATGTTTGACACATATCAAGTCCGAAAGCCCGATGGAACTTAGTATGAGTGCGTTTTGCTTAATGCAGCCGGTGCTGCGCGCGATCATTTTCAAAGAGGCCGTTTTTGTTTACCGGATATCACATCTCCTTGTTCAGGCAATTCCGCCGCCGCTGGTGGGGCGTTCCTTTATGGCTGGCGCTGGTGCTGATGCCGCTTTCCGGCATGTTATCGGTTAAGCTGCCGCTGCCTGACGGGCCGGTTTATCTGCTGTTTTTACCGGTGACATTAACAGTGGCATTGTTAATGGTGTTTGACTGGGCAGCGCTGCCCGGCATCACGCTGGCGATTTTTTGGCACTACTTAACGATTTTTTCGCCGGGGCAGGCGCTGATCTGCTGCACGCTGTTTATCTGCGGCATCAGTAGCTGCTGGCTGGGCTACCGCATCTGGGCGGGGCGGCAGTGGGGGGCGACGCCGGGTACGCAAGGGCTTGGCGTAATGCGCCTGTTATGGATTGGTTTGCTGCTGCCGACGCTGTTGGTGTTTTTGCTGCAAACCATGGTGACGTTAAAAATCGTTCCTGCTTCTCTCTCTATTTTTAACCGCAACCCGCTGACGCTGCGTACCCTGATTAACTATCAGGCTATTTTAATCTCCTGCATAGCAATTCTGCCGCTTTACTATGTCGCAATCCGCTGCTTTCGCCATGGACGCTATTTTTCCCGCCAGGTTAACCTACTACGTCAGCAGATTGCGGAAAACGTCAGCCAGGTAGAAATACGCATCTGGCTGGTCTGGCTGACGATGCTGGTGATCGTGCTGATGGTTCTGCACAGCAGGGAGCAAAATCAGGCAATCAGCGATTTTGCCTTATTGCTGTTGCTGCCAACCATGCTCTGGGCGGCGGCCCGCTTTGGTTATTTGCTTTCCGCACTGGCGTGGTCGCTGGTGCTGATTCTGCTCTATCAGTTTCGTACCCAGCCCGAGCTGTCGCTGCATCTGGCGGTGAATACCACCAGTCTGCTGATATGGTCGTTGATTCTCTACTTTATCGGCATCAACGGCGTACGCCAGCGCCGGTTAATTAAGAAATCACGTGAGGCGGCGCTGGTCGATCCGGTGGTGGATCTCCCGAATCTGCGCGCGTTACAGGCCATGCTGGCGCAGCAGGCATCCTCCACGCTCTGTTTTTTACGTATTCCCGATCTCGATCGCCTTAGTCGCACCTGGGGGCTGGATCTGCGCATCGAATATAAGCGTCGGCTGGCGGCGCATTTACAGCCGCTGCTACAGCCCAAAGAGGAAATTTATCATCTGCCTGGCTTTGCGCTGGCGCTGCGTCTGGATAAAGCGACCCATGAAAAACGCATTGAACAGATCAGCGCTCACAGCGATCGCTACAGCTTGCGCTGGCAGGGCTTGCCGTTGCAGCCCGATATCGGCATCAGCTATTGCCACGTGGTGCCGCCGGTGAATAATCTGCCACGGCTGCTGGGACAGCTTAGCGAGATGGCCGAGGTTTCGCTGCACAGTCATCAGCCGGAAAGTTTGCAGCAGGACAACATGCACGCGCAGCGGCAGGCGAAAGAGAAACTGGCGCAGCTGGATGAGGTGCAGCAGGCGCTGGATAACGAACGCTTTGTGATGCTGGCGCAGCGCATTGAGGGCCTGCGCGGTGATGATTACCATGAGTTGCTGCTCAGGCTGGTGGATGCGCAGGGAGAGCAGCTGACGCCAGCGCATTTTTTACCGATTGTGCAGGAGTTCGGCCTGACCTGGGAGATGGATCGCTGGGTGTTGCAGCATGCGCTGAGCTTTATCGACCGCTGCCGCGTGCGTTTGCCCGCGATGCGCTTTGCCATCAATATTCATGCCGCCAGCCTGTACCGTCCCTATTTTGTCAGCGATCTCGAACAGCTGCTAAAGCAGTATCAGGTAGAGCCGTGGCAGTTGATTCTGGAAATCAGCGAGGCCGCAGGCAACATGAATTTCTCGGCGGGCTACCGCACGATCAATCGCCTGCGACGGCTGGGGTGCCGCATCGCCATCGATAACTTTGGCACCGGCTACGCCAGCTATCTGCAGCTCAAAACGCTACAGGCCGATATGCTGAAAATTGACGGTAGCTTTATTCAAAATATGCTGCACAGCCCGCTGGACTATCAGATCATCGAATCCATCTGCCGCGTCGCACGGTTAAAGCGGATGCAGATAGTCGCGGGATGCGTTGAGTCAGATGCGGTAGCGGCTGCGCTGCGCGGGCTGGGCATCGATTATTTACAGGGCTTCGCCATCAGCGAACCGCAGCCGTTAACCTCACTGGCAGAGCGGTGATTATTCCGCCGGGGCCTTCTTCGCCAGCAGCGTAGCGAAACGCAGGCTGATGCGGTTGCCGTTTTCATCGGTTCTGTGCAGCTGGCCGACATGCTCGTTATATTTAACGATCTGCCACTGGCGATAGTAGTGGCTCAGCTCGCCCGATTTAAAGGTAAAAGGGAAGGGGATCGGGCAGGGATAATCTTCCGTATCCATCGCCGCGACAATCAGGTTATAGCCGTTTTTCACCGTGCTGGCCTGCATATCGGCAATCAGCTGTGGAATGGTTTCCGGCTCTAAAAACATCATCACCACGGTAGAGAGCACAAAATCATATGCGCCGTTAAAGCGCACGCTATTGAGATCGGTCACCTGGGTTTCGATTCCGCTCAGGGCTTCAGCGGCAATGATCTGATTCAGCCGCTCAATGCTTTGGGGATTTTTATCCCAGGCGGTAACCTCAAACCCTTTCATATTCAGCCACAGGCTGTTGCGGCCGCTGCCGCAGCCCACATCCAGCGCCTTGCCTGGCGTCAATAAGGGGAGTGCCGCCACCACTTCAGAGTGCGTGGCGCTCAGCTGATATTTCTCAGCAAAATAGTTATCCGGACGTATGGTCATTTTTTTATATCTGGTTGATGCGGGCGGAGGAAGCGCCGCCCGAATTCGCCGGCGTGCGTTACGCCTCTTCTTCGATGGTGAGTTTCCAGCCGGAAACATCCTCCCAGTACGCCTGTTCACGCTCTAAATCGAGCTGAACCAGGGTGTTCTGGCTGAAATATCCGGCCGGGAAGCGCAGCGTCCAGTGGCCTTCGTCGGTGGTTAACGCCAGCCGCTCCGGACGATTGGTCGCCTGACGCTGATTATTCAGCAGCGTGCCAAGACGCAACAAAAACACCAGCGGCAAAATCTGCTTCTTTTTAAACAGCGTAAAACGCGGCAGTTCGTCGCTCTTGATCGCTTTCCGGTGGAAGCGTACCAGTGTCGCCAGCAGCAGCTGTTGATCCTGATTAAAACCAGGCAAGTTGGTGTTTTGCAGAATATAGGCAGAGTGGCGCTGCATCCCGCTGTGGTTAATGGTTAAGCCCACCTCGTGCAGCAGCGCTGCCCATTGCAGCAGCGCCGCGAGCTGCGGATTTGCCAGCCGGGGATTTTGATCGCGCCACTGTTGCCAAAGCTCATCGGTGGTTTCCAGCACGCGCCGCGCCTGATCGCTATCGATATTGTAATGATTCGCCAGGCTTTGCGCGGTGCGGCTGCGAATATCCTGATGACGGAAGCGGCCTTCCATTTCATACAGCACGCCTTCGCGCAGCGCGCCGTCTGAGAGGCGTAGCTCGCGGATCGCCAGCGCATCAAATACGCCGCACAGAATCGCCAGGCCCGGCACAAATACCGCTTTGCGCTCTTCCGACAGGCCCGGCAGGCTCAGCGCGGCAAAGGATTTATGCTTCAGCACTTCTTCACACAGCATTTCCAGCCGTTCCGGCGTCACCTGGCGCTCTTTTTCGCCCATCGCCTGCAGCACTTCGCAGGCGGCTTTAATGGTGCCGGAAGCGCCCAGCGCGTATTGCCAGCCGAGCAGCCGATATTGCCAGGCCAGCGTTTCCAGTTTTTGCGCCGCCGCCAAACGCGCGCGGCGGAAATTCTCCTGGCTGATCACGCCGCCGGGAAAATAGAGATTGGCAAAGCTGACGCAGCCCATACGGCGGCTTTCCACCAGCTTGGGTTCAAAATCTTCGCCAATCACCAGCTCGGTAGATCCGCCACCGATATCAATCACCAGCTTGCGGCCTCTTTCCGGCTGCGTGTGTTCCACGCCCATAAAAATCAGGCGCGCTTCTTCATGACCGGAGATCACTTCGATCGGGTAGGGGATGACTTCCGCCGCGCGTTGCAGAAAATCTTCGGCATTGCTGGCCTGGCGCAGCGTATGGGTACCGACAATGGTAACGTTCGAGGCGTTAAAGCCCTGTAGACGCTCGGCAAACAGCGCCAGGCAGCTCAGGCCGCGCTGGATAGCGTCTTCGCTCAGCACGTTATCCGCGCCCAGCCCGTCCGCCAAATGCACCCGCTGTTTCAGGCGACCCAGCACCTGCATCGCGCCATCCACGACGCGGGCAATGACCATGTGAAAGCTATTGGAACCGAGGTCAATCGCGGCAAACTCTTGTGGTCGAGGCGTATTCTTATGGGATATCGGCATAGTGAGTTATTCAGGTTGTTCCAGAGATTTGATGTAATCGTAAATGGCCTGCTGCGACCGAACCTTGCGGCGGTTCCCGCGCGGTACATAACGGTTACTCAGTTCTTTATCAATGATGCGGGCTTTCACAGTATCACTTAACAGGATGGCAATAATATCCAGCACGCGCTGTTTCAGAACAGGATCAAGGATCGACACCGCGACTTCGATACGGTAATCGATATTACGCGTCATCCAGTCGGCGGAAGAAAGAAACACTTTTTTATCGCCGCCGTTATCAAAAATATAGACGCGATCGTGCTCAAGATAGCGGTCAACGATGCTGGTAACGCGAATATTATCGCTGATGCCCTCAAGATTCGGGATCAGGGAGCACATGCCACGCACCAGCAGGTTAACTTTGACGCCCACGCTGGAGGCGGTATACAAACGATCCACCAGGCCTTTATCGACGAGGTTATTCACTTTCAGCGTAATCCCAGCCGGAATGCCCTGCTGCGCGTTGGCGATCTCCTCATCAATCAGCTGATACAGCATACGGCGCGAGTTCTGCGGCGACACCATCAGATAATCGAAGCTGACCGGACGATAAGGGTTTTCAATAAAGTTAAACACCCGACGTACTTCATTGGTAATACGCGCATCGGCGGTGAGCAGGGAGTAGTCGGTATAAATACGCGCGGTTTTTTCGTTGAAATTACCGGTGCCGATATGGGCATAGCGCACAATTTCGCCGCCTTCACGGCGCGAAATCAGAAACAGTTTGGCGTGGATTTTCAGGCCCGGCGCGGAGAAGATCACATGCACGCCCGCTTCGGTCAGACGCTTGGCCCAGTGAATATTGGCCTCTTCATCAAAACGCGCCTGCAGCTCCACCACCACCGTGACTTTTTTGCCGTTATAGGCGGCATGGATCATCGCATCAATAATGCGTGAGTTTTTCGCCACGCGATAAATATTGATTTTAATCGCCAGTACGCTGGGATCGAACGACGCCTGACGCAGCAGCTCCAGCACATGTTCAAAGGTGTGGTAAGGATAATAGAGCAGCACGTCGTGGTTACGAATGGCGTCAAAGCCGTTGCGGAAGCCGTCGAACCAGATATGGCGCAGCTGCGGCATCGGCTTATTCACCAGATTGGTTTTGCCAACGTTAGGGAAGCTGATGAAATCTTTAAAGTTATGGTAACGTCCGCCAGGCACGATGGAGTCGTAATTGGAGATATTCAGCTTGTTACGCAGCAGCTCAACCATCGCATCGGGCATATCGCGTTGATAAACAAAGCGCACCGGCTCTGCCGTCAGACGCTGCTTGAGGCTGGAAGACATCAGCTCCAGCAGGCTCGATTCCATTTCGGTAACCAAATCGTACTCGGCGTCACGCGTCATTTTCATCGAATAGGCATTAAGCGCGTCGTAGTCGAAAAAGCCTTTAAAAATATCGTCCAGACAGTAGCGCAGAATGTTATCCAGCAGAATCATCGGCTTGCGGCGACGCGGTGATTCAGCGGGCAGATTCACAAAGCGCGGCACTTTATCGGACGGAATTTCCAGCAGGGCGTAACGAATATCCTCGCCGCGAATAATCTCCACCGCCAGATAGGTGTAATCATCCTTAAGAAATTCAATCAGATCGGTATCATGATTAATCAGAATCGGCGTGACGTGCTGCCGCAGCTCATGCTTGAAGTAGTGACGCAGCCAGCTTTGCTGATTAGGCGACAGCTGCCGCTCGTTGATCAAAAAGATCTGGTTACGCGCCATCTCCAGCAGCAGATCGTTATATAAACCGTCAAACTCCTGGTCGGCGCGCAGCACGCGCTGCTGGATCTTTTTTAACAGATGACGCGGCGTGTTGGGCGAACCCTGCTCTTCACCAATCAAAATGCGCCGCTTCAGATCGGCGAAGCGCACTTTGTAAAACTCTTCCAGGTTATTCGAATAAATGCCCAGAAAGCGCATGCGCTCGATCAGCGGATTGGTTTTATCTGCGGCTTCCTGTAGTACGCGTTCATTAAAGGATAACCAGCTCAATTCTTTTTCTATATAAAGCTTTTCCTGACCCATTGTGGCTCCGTTATGCTGATTTGAGACGAGGGTATCCATTTTCCAACTTCATTATGGCGAGAGTATGGCAGCAATGTCTCACCGCAATAGTTGTCATATCAGTGAGCTACGGGCACCATAGCGACTTCAATAAGAGGAATCTGCAAGCACGATGATCGATAATCATATTCCCGTCAACTACAGCAACCGCACCCGGCGTTATGTTGACCGCCTGACCGCGCGTGCGATCGCTGCCTGTGGCGTCAGCGTGCTGCTGGTCATGATGCTGCTGTTTGTCTGGCTGCTGTGGGTGGTGATGCCCTTGTTTGCTACGCCTTCTATGCAGGCGGGGTCGCTGCAGCCTGCGCTTTCCGCTCAGCCAGCCGTTGCGCTGGGCGTTAATCAGGGCTGGGGCTGGCGAATCGATAGCCAGGGCGAGGGCCGTTTTTTTCCCTTAAACGGCATTGCGCCTGAGCCACCTTTGCAACTGGCGCGTGGACCGGTCATCGCCGCGGCGACCGCCGATAACAGCAGCCTACTGTTGTTACAGCCTAATGGCAATTTCCGACTGGTCCAACCTGACTTTAGCGCAGCGGATGAGGCGCCGCGCTGGAAGTTTCCGCTGGGCGATGGCGCGTTCGACAGCGGCAGTCAGGGCTTTACCCTGGCGGCGCTGGCGGCCAGCGGCGCGCAAAAATGGCTGGCGGCGCTCAGCGACGGGCAACATATTCGGCTGTTGCATCTTGCAGCCGGTGAGACGATGCAAAGCGATACCCTGGCCAGCGGGCCGGTGAAGCAGCTGCTGCTGGCGCCCAACGGTAAATTGCTGTTCGCCAGCAGCGAGCACAGTTTGCGGGTCTGGCAGATACAGGGGCAGCAGGTGACGCTGCGCGATACGTTGCCGCTGGCGCATCCGCCACGCCAGATGGCGTTGCTGAGCGGCGGACGTTCACTGCTGCTGGCTGACGACAGCGGTATCAGCCAGTGGTTTGATATTGCCAGCGAGCAGGGCGTGCATCTAAAACGCATTCGTGATTTTAACGGCGCGCGCGCCGAGCCGTTGCTGATTACCGAACCGCAGCGTCGGGTATTTGCCACGCTGAGCGCCGCAGGCGAACTGCAAATGTTTGCCAGCAAGCGCGAGGGGGCGTTTTATCATCATGCGCTGGGCGCAGGCGTGCAGCGGGCGCAGTTTGCTCCGTCCGGCGATGGATTATTGCTGGAACGCGGTGACGGCTGGCAATACTGGCGTATCGACAATCCCTGGCCCGATATCAGCCTGCGCAACCTGTGGCAACAGGTCTGGTATGAAAACTATCCGCAGCCGGACTGGGTCTGGCAATCCACGGCGGTTGACGATCCTTATCAGGCGAAATTCAGTCTGGTGCCGATGGTAACCGGCACGCTGAAGGCCGCCGCGCTGGCGATGCTGTTTGCCACGCCGCTGGCGCTTGCCGCCGCCATCTATACCGCCTGGTTTATGTCGCCCGCGCTACGTCGCTGGATCAAACCGGCAATGGAGATGATGGGCGCGTTGCCCAGCGTGGTGATCGGTCTGTTTGCCAGCCTGTGGCTGGCACCGCAGATTGCTGCCCGGCTTTCCGGCGTGCTGCTGCTGCCGATCGCCCTGACGGCGACGCTGTTGCTGTGCGGGCCGCTGCTGAAACGCCTGCCGTCGCGCTGGCGGACGTGCGTGGATGCGCCGGGGCGCGAAGTCTGGCTGCTGTTGCCGCTGCTGCTGCTGGTCAGCGTGCTCTGCCTGTGGCTGATGCCGCTGACCGATATCGCGCTGTGGGGCAAGCCGTTGGCCTCGCTGCTGCCGGGCGGCTATGAGCAGCGCAACCTGCTGATTGCTGCGTTAGCGATGGGCTTTGCGCTGGTGCCGCTGATATTTACCCTGGCGGAAGATGCCATTTTTAGCGTGCCGACCGCGCTGGGGCAGGGGTCGCTGGCGCTGGGCGCGACGGCGTGGCAAACCCTGTCACGGGTGATCTTACCCAGCGCCGCCTCCGGTATTTTTGCCGCGCTGATGATTGGCTTTGGCCGGGCGGTAGGAGAAACCATGATTGTATTGATGGCGACGGGCAATACGCCGGTGACGGAAGGTGGCCTGTTTCACGGCGTGCGTACGCTTTCGGCGAACATTGCCGTGGAGATGCCGGAAGCGGCCGCAGGCAGCGCGCATTATCGCATCCTGTTTCTCAGCGCGTTGGTGCTGCTGGTGTTTACGCTGGTGTTGAACACGCTGGCGGAAGTGGTGCGCCAGAACCTGCGGCGACGTTATGGACAGCATGAGGGGCAGGGATGAGCGCGCAAAAGCAAAACGATCGCTGGCGCTGGCTGACGGCTGGCGCGGTAACCTTCAGCCTGCTGGCGTTTCTGCTGCTGCTGTCGCTGCTGGGCTGGCAGGGGCTACGCCATTTCTGGCCGCAGCCGGTGACGCTGTTTACGCTGGCGCAGCCTGCTGCAGGCGAGGCGCAGCTGTTGGGCGAAGTGGTCAGTCGCCAGGCTTTGCCGCGTCAGCAGCTGATCGATGCGGGGTTGCCGCAGGCGCAGCAGTTGCCGGAACAGGTCACGCGTTATTTAATCAAAACCGGCAACCGCGACGTTGCCGCCTCCGATTTCCGCACGCTGCTGGAAAGCGATATTCAGCGCCGCGAGCAGCCGCCAGAGGTGCTGGTATTACAGCGTCGCGTGGGCGGCGATGCGCTGGGCTGGTTCGCCGGTCTGTATGAGAATCAGCAGCCGCTGACGGCGCAGAACATGCAGCACGCCTTACAGGAACGCTTACAGCAAACGCATCAGCTGTTGGAGCAGGCTGAGCGCATCCGTCGCCGCGAAATGGCGCATATCACGGCGCAGCTTGAGGGGCTGGAAGCGGAGGCATTAAAGCTGAAGGCCAGCGGCCGCGACAGCGAACAGGAAAAATCGATGCTGATGGCGAATCGCGTGGAGCTGCAGCGGCAGTTTGTGGCTCAGGCCGAGCGGCGCGCCTCGCTGCTGCAGGAAAGCGCGCGCAATACGTTGATGCTGCGCGACGCCAACGGACAGCTGCACCGTATTCCGCTGGCGCAAATTCGCGATGCCTGGTATCCCAACGCCATGACGCTTACGCAGAAATGGCACCATTTTCTGCATCATCTGTGGCATTTTGTCGCCGATTCCTCGGAGGATGCGCCGGGCGAAAGCGGCGCGTTCCCGGCCATTTTCGGTACCGTGCTGATGGTGCTGCTGATGTCGGTGGTGGTGATGCCGCTCGGCGTGGTTGCCGCCGTCTGGCTGCATGAATATGCCGGTCAGCATACGCTCACCCGGCTGGTGCGCATTGCGGTGGTGAACCTGGCGGGCGTGCCGTCGATAGTGTACGGCGTGTTTGGCCTGGGCTTTTACGTCTGGCTGATTGGCGGCACCATCGATCAGCTTTTTTACGCCACCTCGCTGCCTAATCCAACCTTTGGCACGCCCGGCCTGCTGTGGGCGTCGCTTACGCTGGCGCTGTTGACCTTGCCGGTGGTGATTGTCGCCACCGAAGAGGGGCTGGCGCGTATTCCCGCCAGCCTGCGTCACGGTTCGCTGGCGCTGGGCGCAACCCGCGCGGAAACGCTGTGGCACGTTACGCTGCCGCTGGCATTGCCTGCGATGCTGACCGGTTTAATTCTGGCCGTGGCGCGCGCGGCGGGCGAAACCGCGCCGCTGATGCTGGTGGGCGTGGTGAAAATGGCCCCGGAACTGCCGGTAGATGGCATTTTCCCTTACCTGCATCTCGACCGTAAATTTATGCATCTCGGCTTCCAGATTTACGATCTGGCGTTTCAAAGCCCCAACGCCGAGGCCGATCGCCCAATGGTTTACGCCACGGCGCTGCTGCTGGTGACCATTATTCTTGGCTTGAATCTTACGGCGATGGGTTTACGCCATCGTCTGCGCGAGCGCTATCGCTCGCTGGTGCAATAACGGTGAGGACCATGACCGCTGAACTCGAAACCGCGCTAACGATTAATCATCTCTCCCTCTGGTATGGCGATAAACAGGCGCTGGATGGGATTAACCTGCAGGTGCCGAAGAATCGTATCACCGCGCTGATTGGCCCCTCCGGCTGCGGCAAATCGACCCTGCTGCGCTGCTTTAATCGCATGAATGATGTGATCGATAACTGCCGCATCGAGGGCGAGGTGATGCTGGATCGCCGCAATATTCTCGAACGCGGCGGCGATCTCTCGGCGCTGCGGCGACGCGTCGGTATGGTATTTCAGCGCCCCAATCCGTTTCCAAAATCGATTTATGAGAATGTGGTTTACGGCCTGCGGCTGCAGGGCGTGCGCGATCGCCGCGTGTTGAATGAGGCGGTAGAGCGAGCCTTACGTGCGGCGGCGCTCTGGCCGGAGGTCAAAGACAGCCTGCGGCAAAATGCGTTGACGCTCTCCAGCGGTCAGCAGCAGCGGCTGGTGATTGCGCGCGCCATCGCCATCGAGCCGGAAGTGCTGCTGCTGGATGAGCCTACCTCGGCGCTGGATCCGATCTCTACGCTGGTGATTGAGGAGCTGATGACCACGCTGAAGCAGCATTTCACGCTGATTCTGGTGACGCATAATATGCAGCAGGCGGCGCGCGTCTCTGACTATACCGCTTTTATGCATCAGGGAAAGGTGGTGGAGTTTGCTGATACCGATACGCTGTTTACCACGCCACGGCAGCGCCGCACCGAGGATTATATTACCGGGCGTTTCGGCTGAAAAAGCCCAGAGCCAGCGGGCTGGCTCTGGGCGATAACTTATCTGTTCGGCGCAAAAGCGAATTAATCGCCCGCGTAGCCCTGCGGCGGAAGTGGGTTGCCATCCAGCCAGGCGGCGTTGTCACGCATAACCAGCCGGTTCTCAACGAACCAGTTAATCACCAGCGGATAGATAGCATGTTCCTGATGCTGTACGCGCGCGGTCACGTCCTCTTCGCTGTCGCCGCTGAATACCGGCACGCGGGCCTGTAGGATCACCGGGCCGCCATCCAGCTGGTCGGTTACGAAATGCACCGACGTGCCATGCTCGCTGTCGCCGTTGGCAAGCGCCTGACGGTGCGTGTGCAGGCCGGGATACTTCGGCAGCAGGGAAGGGTGGATATTCAGCAGCCGATCGTGATAGTGAGCGACAAAAGCCGGACTCAGAATGCGCATATACCCCGCTAACACCACCAGATCGGGCGCATAGCTGTCTATTGCGCGCATAAGCTGCTGGTCAAACGCTTCACGGTTTGGGTAATCGGCGGCGGAAAGCGCGTGGGCGGCCACGCCCGCACGCGCTGCGCGTTCAAGGCCAAACGCGTTGGCCTTATTGCTGAAAACGGCGGCTACGCTGGCATTTATCCGGCCCTGCTCACAGGCGTCAAGAATCGCCTGCAAATTACTGCCGTTACCCGATATCAGCACCACCAGCCGCTTCATTTAATAACCACACGCTCTTCTGCGTCAGAGGCGTTGATCGCGCCGATTTTCCACGCCTGCTCGCCTGCGGCATTCATCAGCGCAACCGCTTTATCCGCCTCATCAGCGCTGACGGCGATCACCATGCCGACGCCGCAGTTAAAGGTGCGGTACATCTCATGACGGCTGACGTTGCCCGCCTGCTGTAGCCAGTTAAACACCGACGGCCACTGCCAGCTGGCTTCATCGATAACCGCCTGGGTATTTTCCGGCAGCACGCGCGGAATATTTTCCCAGAAGCCGCCGCCGGTGAGGTGGGCGATGGCATGGACATCGATCTGTTCAATCAGGCTAAGGATATTTTTGACGTAGATACGCGTTGGCGCCAGCAGATGATCCGCCAGCGGTTTGCCGTCGAGCTGGGTGCTTAACGCATCGGTCTGGCTCACCTCAAGAATTTTACGCACCAGCGAGTAACCATTGGAGTGTGGGCCGCTGGCGGCGAGGGCGATCAGCACGTCGCCATCCTGCACTTTGCTGCCGTCAATAATCTCTGACTTTTCCACCACGCCGACGCAGAAGCCAGCCACATCGTAATCTTCGCCGTGATACATGCCTGGCATCTCTGCGGTTTCACCGCCAACCAGCGCACAGCCCGACTGTAAGCATCCTTCAGCAATGCCGCCGATCACCGCGGAAGCGGTATCGACATCCAGCTTGCCGGTAGCGTAGTAGTCAAGGAAGAACAGCGGCTCAGCGCCCTGCACCACCAAATCGTTAACGCACATGGCGACCAGATCGATGCCGATAGTGTCGTGACGTTGCAGATCCATCGCCAGACGCAGCTTGGTGCCGACGCCGTCGGTGCCGGAAACCAGCACGGGTTCGCGATATTTTTGCGGCAGCGCACAGAGCGCGCCAAAACCACCGAGGCCGCCCATCACTTCCGGACGACGGGTTTGTTTTACCACGCCTTTAATACGATCAACTAACGCGTTGCCTGCATCAATATCAACGCCAGCATCTTTATAGCTGAGAGAGGTCTTTTCGGTCACAGCGGTTTCCCCACGCGGTTTGCGGTTTGAATTAAAGCGCGGCAATTCTAACAGTGCAGGCAAACGTTTGCGAGACCGGCGTGGCAGAATATTTATTTTGGCCGATGCTTGATACAGCCGCTGGCTTTTGCGCTTTATTGCCCGATAGCATATGGCGCAGCAGGCAAAAGGCGGTATAATCCGGCGATTTTTTTTTCCGCTCAACACTCCGGGAGTACAACAATGAAGATCGTGGAAGTCAAACACCCGCTCGTCAAACATAAACTGGGCCTGATGCGTGAGCATGACGTTAGCACCAAGCGCTTTCGCGAACTGGCATCTGAAGTGGGGAGTTTGCTGACCTACGAAGCCACCGCCGATCTGGAAACTGAAAAAGTCACCATTGAAGGCTGGAACGGTCCGGTAGAAATCGACCAGATCAAAGGCAAGAAAATCACCGTTGTGCCGATTCTGCGTGCCGGGCTTGGCATGATGGAAGGGGTGCTGGAGCATGTGCCAAGCGCGCGCATCAGCGTGGTAGGCGTCTATCGTGATGAAGAGACGCTGGAGCCGGTGCCCTATTTCCAGAAGCTGGTCTCTAATATCGAAGAGCGCATGGCGCTGGTGGTTGACCCGATGCTGGCAACCGGCGGCTCGATGATCGCCACCATTGATCTGCTGAAAAAAGCGGGCTGCAACTCGATTAAAGTGCTGGTGCTGGTCGCCGCGCCGGAAGGGATTGCCGCGCTGGAGAAGGCGCACCCGGACGTTGAGCTTTACACCGCCTCTGTGGATCAGGGCCTGAACGAGAAAGGCTACATCATCCCCGGTCTCGGTGACGCGGGCGATAAAATTTTCGGAACCAAATAATTATTCAGCCGACCGCAGAGTCGGCTTTTTTTTGCCAAAAACATCTCAAGGGGATACTCCATGACTCGTCGCGCGATTGGCGTTAGCGAACGTCCACCGCTACTGCAAACGATTCCGTTAAGTTTTCAGCATCTGTTCGCCATGTTCGGCGCCACGGTGCTGGTGCCGATTCTGTTTCATATCAATCCGGCAACCGTCCTGCTGTTTAACGGCCTTGGCACCTTGCTCTATCTCTTTATCTGTAAAGGCAAAATTCCGGCCTATTTAGGTTCCAGTTTCGCGTTTATCTCGCCGGTGCTGCTGCTGCTGCCGCTCGGTTATGAGGTAGCGCTGGGCGGCTTTATCCTTTGCGGCGTGCTGTTTTGTCTGGTGGCGCTGATTGTGAAAAAAGCGGGCACCGGCTGGCTGGATGTGATGTTTCCGCCTGCGGCGATGGGGGCGATTGTTGCGGTGATCGGCCTGGAGCTGGCGGGCGTTGCGGCGAATATGGCGGGCCTGCTGCCGGCCAGCGGCGCAACGGTGGATGGCACGGCGGTGACCATTTCGCTGGTGACGCTGGCGGTGACCGTCTTTGGTTCGGTGCTGTTTCGCGGTTTCCTCGCCATTATCCCGATTCTGATCGGCGTGGTGGCGGGCTATCTGCTTTCGTGGGCAATGGGCATTGTGGACTGGAGCGGCGTCGCGGCCGCGCCGTGGTTCGCGCTGCCGACGTTCTATACGCCGCGCTTTGAATGGTATGCGATGTTAACCATCTTACCCGCTGCGCTGGTGGTGATTGCTGAGCATGTTGGTCATCTGGTGGTCACGGCGAATATCGTTAAAAAAGATCTAATTCGCGATCCTGGCCTGCATCGTTCGATGTTTGCTAACGGCTTCTCAACCATTATTTCCGGCATGTTTGGTTCGACGCCGAACACCACCTACGGTGAAAATATCGGGGTGATGGCGATCACGCGCGTTTACAGCACCTGGGTGATTGGCGGCGCGGCGATCATCGCCATTCTGCTCTCCTGCATCGGCAAGCTGGCGGCGGTGATTCAGGCGATCCCGGTGCCGGTGATGGGCGGGGTTTCCCTGCTGCTGTATGGCGTGATCGGCGCATCAGGTATTCGCGTGCTGATTGAATCGAAAGTGGATTACAACAAGGCGCAGAACCTGATCCTGACCTCGGTGATTTTGATTATCGGCGTCAGCGGGGCGAAAGTGCATATCGGCGCGGCTGAGCTGAAAGGCATGGCGCTGGCAACGCTGGTTGGCGTGGCGTTGAGCCTGATTTTCAAAGCGATCAACGTTCTGCGCCCGGAAGAGGTGATTCTGGACGCGGACGATAAGCCGCAAGCGTAATAACCGCAGCAAGAAAGGCGCCCTGAGGCGCCTTTTTTATTACCTTTCAGCGCCCTGTGCCAGAGGCGAACGCACGCTTTTAACCGCCAGGCGGCGCGGCGGCGTGATTTCATTTCATTTGAAAAGATGTGTTAAACTACCGCGGTTTTTAGCCCGTTCACGCTTGAGGTGCATCTGAACACGCCGGCACAACTTTCACTGCCACTCTATCTACCGGATGATGAGACTTTCGCCAGTTTCTGGCCTGGGGATAATCCGTCCCTGCTGGCGGCACTTAAAGGCGCGTTAGCACAGGAACATGGCAGCTATCTCTATTTCTGGTCACGTCAGGGCGGCGGACGCAGCCATTTGCTGCATGCCGCCTGTGCTGAAATGTCGATGCGCGGCGATGCCGTCGGCTATGTGCCGCTGGATAAACGCACCTGGTTCGTGCCGGAAGTGCTGGACGGCATGGAGCAGCTGTCGCTGGTCTGCATTGATAATATTGAGTGCATTGCCGGTGAAGAGGCGTGGGAGATGGCGATCTTCGATCTCTATAACCGCATCCTGGAAACTGGAAAAACGCGGCTGCTGATCACCGGCGATCGCCCGCCGCGCCAGCTGAACCTGAAGCTGCCGGATCTCGCGTCACGCCTCGATTGGGGGCAAATCTATAAGCTCCAGCCGTTATCGGATGAAGATAAGTTGCAGGCATTGCAGCTGCGCGCCAGCCTGCGCGGCTTTGAGCTGCCGGAAGATGTGGGCCGCTTCCTGCTGAAACGGCTGGATCGTGAGATGCGCACGCTGTTCACCACGCTGGATCGGCTCGATCGCGCCTCGATTAGCGCCCAGCGTAAGTTAACCATTCCCTTTGTGAAGGAAATCCTCGCGCTATAGGCCGTGGATTAACGCCCCTTTTGATATTGACGGAAGCGCAGCTGTAGCTGACGCAGCTGATCGATGCGTGCGTCATAACGCGCCTGCGTCAAACTGCCCAGCTTCACCTGCGCGCTGGCGCTGCTCAGCGTGGTGATCGCCTGATCTAACTGCCCGGTCAACGCCAGCCCTTCCGCACGCGCAGAAAGCTCCTCATCACGATGGTTTTGCGCCGCCGACGCCTGCGCCAGCAAATCCCAACCGTTGGTATCATCAGGATGCGCCCAGGTATAGCGATTCAGAACGCGGCTGGCCTCGGCGGGCTGCTTGTTTTCCAGCAGCGCATTCGCCAGGTTAAGCTGTAGCACCGGATCGTTGCGGCTGGCTTTTTGCGCGCTCAGACGCTTCACCGCGCTTTGCGGCTGATTCAGGCCGAGATCGATATCGGTCATCAAATCCAAATACCAGACGTTGCCAGCATCTTTTGCCAGCAGCGGCTCGATAATCTTTTTCGCATTGGCGAAGCTTTTCGCCTCCAGAAACAGCAGGGCGCGGCCATATTGCGCGGCCTGCTGCTGACGTGCATTGCCTTTTGACCACTCCTCCAGCAAATCTTCACTCAGCTGGTTCTGTCCGGTGGCATACATGCCCAGCGCGCGCGCTTTCGCCATGTAGTAATCCTGCGAGGATTGCACCACTACTGCACGCATCTGGCTGGCGCGGTTACGGGCATCCGCCAGGCGGCTGTCCGGCAGCGGGTGAGTCAGCAAAATTTCCGGCGGCTTAAAGGCAAAACGCGACTGGTCCGCCAGCTTTTGTAAAAAGGTCGGCATCGCCTGCGGATCGAAACCCGCGCGTTGCAACACCTGAATGCCAATGCGATCCGCTTCCTGTTCATTATTCTGCGTAAAGGAGATTACGCCCTGCTGCGTACCCGCCAGCGTACCGGCCAGCCCGGCCATGCCCGCCTGCGGGTTCGCCATTGCCAGTAAGATCGAACCCAGCGCGCCTACCCAGGTGAGCGGGGCGTTACGCTGCTGCTCTTCCATCGCACGCGCCAGATGACGCTGGGTCACGTGTGAAATTTCATGCGCCAGCACCGAGGCCAGCTGGCTTTCATTATCGCTGGTGCGGAACAGCGCTGAATGCAGCACAACGTTGCCGCCAAAGAAGGCAAAAGCGTTTATTTCATCATTGCGGATCAGATAAAAATGAAAGGGCGTGCGCACCGAATTGGCATGAGAGACCAGACGCATGCCCAGCTGATTGATGTATTGATTGAGCAAGGGATCGTTAATCAACGGCGCGCTGGCACGCAGCTGGCGCACATAAAAATCACCCATTTGCAGCTCTTGATTGATCGATAACGTACCGCCTGCGGTGGTGCCAATATCGGGGAGCGTATCAGCCACGTCGGCCTGGGAAGGAAGCACGCTGCCAGCCAGCAGCGTGACGCAAAGTGAAGCGATCACATTTTTCTTCAAGCGATTAAACATACTTCTTCCCCAGGGCAAAAGAGTAACGTTTCGACCGATCCCGGTCCTGATAGTTCATGCGTCAGTGCAATAGCGCGCTCAGGGCGCTATCTTAGCGAGGTAAACTGTATAATGAAATGGCGGTTTTTACCTGATGATATAAGGGTATAAGCGTGCTTCAGGTCACGGTTGAAGTTCAAAGTTGTGTAAACTTATTCAGAGAAATTGAAAGTGGCACGGGATTTGATTAAGCATGTTCTGAAAATCACGGCGGCAGCGCAGTCGCTTTTATTTACAATCGTTAGCTATTCTGTTGTTTTCGTAAACGTCGACTTTTTTACTTAAATGCAAACTGGCATCGATTAATTTTTTATTTCTTTGAAGAGATATGAAACTAAAGGCCATTAGTTAATTAAAAACCCGCTGCAATCCTTTATTTTACCGCTTTGTTGCTTTATTCCACTGGCGCTAATTTTTTGTTATTTTCGTGCGTTTATTCCTAAAGCGATAAGCCAGTGATTAAAATGCTGCGATTCACTAAAAATAAAAATAATAACGATAGTTGCTGGCAGTGACATTAACCTGTTGAAATTAAGGCGCGCGTGCCGCTGCGTAAGCTGTATTTCCCCGACAAGAGTCTGTGATATAGATAAAAAAGGCCGCTAAGAAATAGAGATGATGTTTCCATCCTGGTACTGCTGAAGATCTGGCAAAGAGCAGGGAAATGCGTGGGGCAATAACCCCTTTTTTGCGTGCTTCTTTGCCTGGACCAGGCGGTGCGGGAGAGTATTTTAGCGACAGGATTCAGTAATAACAGAGTATGGCAAATAACACGCAGTGAGCGATCGCGAGCGCGGTTCGGATGAGATATTTCTTATCTCAGCGGACGGCGCTCATCTGCCTGAAAATCGGGAAAGGTTCTGCTGCAAATATAATACGTTCAGTTTTTCTATGACTAACATCCTCTTTTAAAGGAGTGCTTTTTTATGCGTCCCGTAACTTATATCGTCGTGGCGGCTTTGGCCGGTTTTGTCGGCGGTAATGTGCTTCAGGCACCACAGCTCTATGACAAAGTGACTCATCATATCGCGAACAACCAGAGCGAGCCGGAAGGTTTCTGGTCAACGCCCGCGATTGCTAACTATGGGAAAATTCATTACGTCGATACGCCAGCTTACAATCCGCGCAATGATGCCAGCCTCAGCAATAAGATTGTGTTTCAGCTCAACAGCAACGATGGCGATATCAAAGATCCGCATCTGGGCCTGGAGCGTGTTTCACGCGTGGTGAATCTCTATTACGCGGCGGGCATTCCGCTAAATAAACTCGATTTCGTGGTGTCCATGAACGGCGATGCCGTGGTTGCCGCACTGAGCAATGAAGAGTTCCATAAAGCTTACGGTATCGATAACCCAAATCTGAAGATGATTAGCGAGCTGGAAAAAGCGGGCGTGAAAGTGACCGTTTGCGATCAGTCGGTGGCCTTCCATCATATCGACCGTTCATGGATTGATAAATCAGTAACCCATACCATCTCCAGCGGCACCACGGTTGCCACGCTGCAGAACCAGGGTTATGCGCTGTTAATGCTCTGATTTTTCTTTTCTGTATAGCGTGATTGAAAATGACATTGCCCGTGCAGTGTCATTTTTATTTTACTTCCCGCCGCCTTATTCCTTTCCCGTCCACACGCCGGTCATCTGACCTAAGAAAAATCTTAATAATTCGCGCTGAAACGTTTTTCTGCCTGTTCAATCCATGTACAATTGAGACGTGCATCTCACCAGGGCACCTGCGGCACAACAAATCTTGAAAATAAAAGCACCTTAAGGCGCAACAGAAATGATGAAGACAATGGAGACAAATCCATGCTGAGGCTGTTAAGGCCGAAAACGGATTTGCGGACGCTTATTACCCTGCTGGCGATAGCCAGTATCGTTATCACCCTTGCTAATTCCCTGTATGCCAGCTGGCGCGTGCAGCGCGAGCTATTGATTACCAATACGCTGGAGGCGAACCGGGTTTACGCCGCTAAACTGGCGGCCACGACCGGACAGTTTTTTCAGCAGGCGCAGTCGCAGCTGGCATGGAGCGCCGCCGAGCTTGGCGCGCATTTTGATGATGATGCGCTGCTGGAAAGAGAAGTGGAGCGTCTGCGGCAGCAAACCAACAGCTTTAACTCGGTGTTGGTGGTAAATGCCGCAGGCTGGGTGCGCGCTATCTCACCGGAGTCGCTGACGCTAAAGGGCATGCAGCTGCATACTGACAGCACGCGTGAAGCGCTGACGCGGCGAACGGCATTGATTGGGCAACCGAGTATTTCGGCGGCCAAAAACCTGATCGTATTTGTCTCACGTCCGATCTGGTCTGCGGACGGCAGCTATCTGGGCTTTGTTGGCGGCACCATTTATCTGAAACGGAAAAGCATCCTGAATGAGCTGCTGCTGAGCCAGTTCTATCGTGATGGAACCCAGCTTTATGTACTGGATCGCAATAATCGCGTGCTTTACCACCAAAACGGTGAGCTGGTTGGCAAGAAAATTGCGCCGCTGCTGCATCAGGATGCCACCTCCTACGCCAGCAATGGCTATCAGGAGATCAACGATGAGCACGGCGTGCCGGTGCTGGCGGGCTTCGCCCATGTGCCGGACTCCGACTGGACCATTATCGCCCTGAAACGCACCAGCACTACGCTGGCGCCGCTCAGCAGTCTGCTGTTGCAGATAATAAAACACTCGCTGCCGCTGGCGCTGTTAACGCTGGCTGCGGCCTGGCTGCTGGCGCGCCTGATCGCGATGCCGCTGGGGCAGCTGGCGCGCAAAGCCAGCCAGATGGATGAGCCGGATGCGGCAGTGGAAATCAACGCTATTCGCTCCTGGTATTTTGAATCATCACAAATTAAGCGGGCACTGCTTTCCGGCATCGGGCTGATGCAAACGAAAATTGGTCAGCTGAAATCGGAAGTGCAAACCGATCCGCTAACGCAGCTGCTTAACCGCCGCGGCCTGCAGGCGGTGCTGGAATACCTTGCCACCACGCGGCAGCCTTTTGCCGTGCTGGCGCTCGATATCGACCATTTTAAGCGGGTTAATGATACCTGGGGACATGATACCGGCGACCAGGTTATTCAGCAGGTGGCGCAGCAGCTGAAAAGCTATGCGCGGCAAACCGATGTCGCCTGCCGCAGCGGCGGCGAAGAGTTTTTGATGATTCTGCCCGGCGCGGATCATGAAACGGCCATGAAGATGGCGGAACGGGTGCGCCAGGCGACGCAGCATCAGGCCATTGAGCCGGTTGGCGAAATAACCCTGTCGATTGGCGTCAGCTGCTGGTTGTCCAGCCGCGAGTCGATCGCGCACTGTTTTCGCCGCGCCGACGAAGCGCTTTATTGCGCGAAACGCGCCGGAAGAAATTGTGTGGTTGCGGCAACCCTGCAGGAAGAGAGCGAGGCGTAAGTCTGTGAGTGCTAACCTTCAGGTTGTTCTGTCTTCTGTCGCACATTTCAGTACAATCGTCAGCCTTGTTGATACAGGGAAGGACCTGGCATGCTGGCTCTTTTGATTCAATGGTATCGCCGTCGCTTTAGCGATCCCGAGGCGATTGCCCTGCTGGTCATTCTGCTGGCAGCGTTTTTTATTCTGTTTTTCTTCAGCGGATTGCTGGCGCCGCTGCTGGTGGCGCTGGTGATGGCGTATCTGCTGGAGTGGCCGACGGTGCGCCTGGAGCGGCTGGGCTGTTCCCGCAGCTGGGCGACCACCATTGTGCTGGCCTTTTTCGTCGGCATTCTGCTGTTGTTTGTGCTGGTGGTCGCGCCGGTCGCCTGGCAGCAGGGCATTCATTTGGTTCATGATATGCCGAATATGCTGAACAAGCTTTACACCTTCTCCGCAGGCCTACCGGCACGTTTCCCGGCGCTGGCTGATGCCGGTGTGGTGGATATCGTGATTGAAAATTTGCGCAGCCGCATCTCCGGCGTGGGAGAGTCGGTGGTGAAGTATTCGCTCGCCTCGCTGGTGGGCTTAATGACGCTGGCAATTTATCTGGTGCTGGTGCCGCTGATGCTTTTTTTCTTGCTCAAAGATAAGCAGCAGATGCTGAATGCGGTACGCCGCGTGCTGCCGCGCAATCGCGGCCTGGCCGGGCAGGTCTGGAGCGAGATGAACCAACAGATCACCAACTATATTCGCGGCAAAGTGGTGGAAATGGTGGTGGTAGGCTTTGTGACCTGGATAGCTTTCCTCGTGCTGGGCGTGAACTACGCGCTGTTGCTGGCGGTGCTGGTAGGGCTATCGGCGCTGATCCCCTATGTCGGCGCGCTGGCGGTAACGCTGCCGGTGATCTGCGTTGGGCTGTTTCAGTGGGGCCTGGGCAGCGATTTCTGGACGCTGATGGTGGTCTATTTGATTATTCTGGCGCTGGACGGCAATGTGCTGGTGCCGGTGCTGTTCTCCGAGGCGGTGAACCTGCATCCGCTGGTGATTATTCTGGCGGTGGTGATTTTTGGCGGGCTGTGGGGATTTTGGGGCGTGTTTTTCGCCATTCCGCTGGCCACGCTGATTAAAGCCGTGGCGCATGCCTGGCCGGAAGATACCACCGGCGGCGAGTTTCAATAAGATTAGCGGTGGCGTCGTTGACGCCACAGGCTTTCTCAAACTGATTTCAGATAATCCATCACAATATCGTAGTGATTACTGGTTTTGAAATCATCGAACACTTTTTCAATCTGACCGTTGGCATCAATTAAAAAGCTGACGCGGTGCAGGCCGTCGTAGGTTTTCCCCATAAAGGTTTTTTCTCCCCAGACGCCAAACTGCTGGCTGACTTCATGATCTTCATCAGAGAGCAGCGTAAAGTTCAGCAGCTCTTTTTCAGCGAAACGTGACAGCTTTTCCGGCTTATCGGTGCTGATACCCAGCACTTCTACGCCTGCCTTTTTGAACTCATCCATATTGTCGCGCAGGCCGCACGCCTGAACGGTGCAACCGGGCGTCATCGCTTTGGGATAGAAATAGACCAAAACGCGCTGTCCCTGGAAGTCGGTCAAATTTACTTGTTCGCCGTCCTGATCGGGCAAGCTAAATTTCGGTGCGCTATCACCGGCTTTCAGTGGATTCATCACTCATCTCCATTTTCTCGTCATGCTGCGGATAATTCACCACGCTAATAGTGCCTTGCGCATGGAGTTCTGTACATAGGTCATGAAACGCCTGCTCGATTAAGATCGCCTCCCGGTGCGCCGGGCTGTGGGCTGTTATCTGAATATAGAGTAAAGGTGGCTGATGTTCTTCCGTTAGCTGAGTACGCGAAACCAGCTCGGCGATATTCATCTGGTGTGAATCAAACAGGTCGGTAAAGCGTTCGATAATATGCGGCGAGTCGTTCACTTCTACCTGTACCCAGACGGTTTCCGGCATGGGCGGCCGACGGCTGGCATTGGTGCGCTTCATCACGATCAACAGTTCCATTTCCGCGCCCTTCAGCGGCAACGTGGACTCAATCAGGGTAATGGCATTCCAGCTGCCGGACAGCAGCATGATAAAAGTAAACTCTTCGCCCAGCATCGCCAGACGGCTATCTTCGATATTACAGCCGCAGCTGCTAACGTGACGGGTAATGGCATTAACAATGCCCGGACGATCGACGCCCAGGGCCGTAATAACCAAAAAGTGTTGCGGTGTCTGCGGCAAAATAACGCTTCCTGTGGGATCGGCTGATAAGTAATAGTAATAACCCGTAGGTAAACATAAAAAATACCCTCTGCCAAGCGCTCCTGGCCTCTGTTTGCTTGCTTTTCCCCGCCGGTCAAACGTACCATGAAGCACTTGTTTGTCGAGGGGATGGCCAATGTTCACGGGAAGTATTGTTGCGCTCGTTACGCCAATGGATGACAAAGGTAATGTCTGCCGTACGAGCCTGAAAAAACTGATTGATTATCATGTCGAGAGCGGGACATCCGCCATCGTCTCTGTGGGAACCACGGGCGAATCCGCAACGCTGAGTCATGATGAACATGGCGACGTGGTGATGATGACGCTTGACATGGCTGCGGGTCGCATTCCGGTGATTGCCGGTACCGGCGCCAACGCCACCGCAGAAGGCATCTCTCTGACCAAACGCTTCGAGAATAGCGGCGTTATCGGCTGCCTTACCGTAACGCCTTACTACAACCGTCCGACGCAGGAAGGGTTGTTTCAGCACTTTAAAGCCATTGCGGAAAGTACCGATCTGCCGCAAATGCTGTATAACGTACCGTCACGCACCGGCTGCGATATGCTGCCGGAAACGGTGGCGCGCCTGGCGAAAATCAAAAATATTATCGGGATCAAAGAGGCGACCGGGAACTTATCCCGCGTCAGCCAGATCCAAGAGCTGGTTGATGATGAGTTCGTGCTGGTCAGCGGCGATGACGCCTCCGCACTGGACTTTATGCAGCTGGGCGGCCACGGCGTGATTTCCGTAACGGCAAACATTGCCGCACGTGAAATGGTTGAGCTGTGTCGGCTGGCGCGCGAAGGCAACTTCGCCGAAGCGCGTCAACTAAACCAGCGCCTGATGCATCTGCATCAGAAATTGTTTGTTGAACCTAATCCTGTTCCGGTGAAATGGGCCGCGAAAAAACTGGGATTAATCGCGACCGATACCCTGCGCCTGCCAATGGTTCCGTTATCCGCGGCGGCGTGTCCGGTTGTGGAGCAGGCGCTGAAAAATGCGGGTCTGCTGTAATTTAGGGAGAGTTAATGGCTTATTCAGTAAAAAAGTCCACGATAGCGACTATCGTTGGGCTGTCCACGGTGATGCTGCTGGCAGGTTGTTCCAGCGATCAGCGCTATAAGCGCCAGGTCAGCGGAGATGAATCTTATCTGCAGGCGGCTGAACTGCAGGATTTACGCGCACCGGCAGGGATGCTTCTGCCGCTGCAAAACGGAGATTACGATGTGCCGCGCGCCAACGTTAACGGCGCAACCGGCAAACAGCTGGATATCCGTCCCCCGGCCCAGCCGCTGGCGCTGATGAACGGCGCACGCGCGCAGTTTACCGGCAACACCGGCGTGCTGATGATGGAAAACAGCCGCAGCGGCTCTGTCTGGTCGCAGGTGGTGAATGTGGTGCAGTCTTATCACTTCCCGATCGCCGCGCGTCAGGATGCCAGCCAGCAGCTGACCACCGACTGGGTTGAGTGGAATCGTGCGGATGAAGATAACCAGTATCGCGGCCGCTATCAGATAAGCGTGCAGCAGCAGGGTTATCAGCAGGCGCTGACGGTAAAACTGCTGCAGCTGCAGCAGGCGGGTAACGATGTCACCTCGCCTGTGCAGATCCAGCGTTATACCGCGCAGATGCTGAACGATATCAGCACCGGCCTGGATAAAATGGAAACCGCCGCGCAGGATGCCGCCGCCAACCGCAGCGCCACACAGATTGATGTGCAGAGCGGCGCGGATGATACCGGCCTGCCGAACCTGATTCTGCGTGCGCCGTTTAACGTCACCTGGCAGCGACTGCCAGCGGCGTTGAAGCGCGTCGGGATGGAGGTGTCTGACAGCAACCGTTCACAGGGCAGCATGGCGGTAACCTATAAAGCGCCAGGCGACAGCACCTGGGATGAAATTGGCGCGAAAGATCCGCAGCTGCCGAATGGCGATTACAAGCTGCAGGTGGGTGATTTAGATAACCGCAGCAGCCTGCAGTTTATCGATCCGAAAGGCCATGTCCTCACGCAGTCGCAAAACGACGCGCTGGTGGCAGTCTTCCAGGCAGCCCTTAGCCAGTAACAAAAAAAGGCCGGAAAACTCCGGCCTTTTTTATTAGATTTTGGCATAATGTCGCGCGGCGACGTAAACGATTGCGTCGTGACTGATGGCCATTCACTATTTACCCAGTTTGGAGTTTATCAAGATGCAAAAGCTAGCTGAGTTGTATCGCGGCAAAGCGAAAACCGTTTACAGCACCGAAAACCCGGATCTGTTGGTACTCGAATTCCGCAATGATACGTCAGCAGGAGACGGCGCGCGTATTGAGCAGTTTGATCGCAAAGGAATGGTAAACAACAAGTTTAACTATTTCATTATGCGCAAGCTGGAAGAGGCGGGCATTCCTACCCAGATGGAAGCGCTGCTCTCAGATAACGAAGCGCTGGTAAAAAAACTGGAGATGGTGCCGGTTGAGTGCGTTATTCGTAACCGTGCGGCAGGTTCGCTGGTGAAGCGTCTGGGCGTGGAAGAGGGAATAGTGCTTAATCCGCCGCTGTTTGATCTGTTTTTAAAAGATGACGCCAAACACGATCCGATGGTTAACGAATCCTACTGTGAGACTTTCGGCTGGGTAAATAAAGAGAACCTGGCGCGTATGCGCGAGCTGACCTACAAAGCTAACGAGGTGCTGAGCAAACTGTTTGATGATGCCGGTTTGCTGCTGGTGGATTTCAAGCTGGAGTTCGGTCTTTATAAAGGCGAAGTGACGCTGGGCGATGAGTTCTCGCCAGACGGCGCCCGCCTGTGGGACAAAGAAACTCTGGCGAAAATGGATAAAGATCGCTTCCGCCAGAGCCTGGGCGGCGTGATCGAAGCGTACGAAGAAGTGGCGCACCGTTTGGGCGTTAAGCTCGACTAACCTGCCTGCTATCGGCTGGCGCGCCTGCGCGGCTGGCCGATTTCCTCACCGTTGTTCCCCTGCGTTTTTTCCGTTACCTTGCCATTCCACGCGCCGCAAGCTGGTTATTCAGCGCCGCCGCGACTAGAATTTGCCATATTCGCCAGAAAAAATAACAGAGGAAAGTCATGCGTTGGCAAGGGCGTCGCGAAAGCGACAATGTAGAAGATCGTCGGAATCAATCTCCCACCGTGGGCGGCGGACGTATGCGTATTCCGCGTGGTAAAGGCGGAATTATTCTGCTGGTGGTGGTCATGGTCGCCAGCTATTACGGCTATGATTTGACGCCGCTGCTCACCGGCGGTGGTTCGGCTACGCAGCAGAGCCATTCACAACGCGTCAGCCCGCAGGATGATGAGGCAGCGAAGTTTACCTCGGTGATCCTCGCCACCACTGAAGATACCTGGCAAAAACTCTTTACCCAGATGGACAAGACTTATCAGCCGCCGCATCTGGTGATGTACCGCAACGCGACACGCACCGGCTGTGGCACCGGCCAATCGGTGATGGGACCATTCTATTGCCCGGCGGATAGCACCGTTTATATCGACCTCTCTTTTTATGATGAGCTGAAAAACAAACTGGGCGCCGATGGCGACTTCGCGCAAGGCTATGTGATCGCGCATGAGGTGGGTCACCATGTGCAAAAACTGCTGGGCATCGAACCCAAAGTGCGTCAGATGCAGCAGAACGCGTCACAAACTCAGGTGAATCAGCTGTCGGTGAAAATGGAACTTCAGGCGGATTGCTTTGCTGGCGTCTGGGGTCACTATATGCAACAGCAGCAGATTCTGGAGCCAGGCGATCTGCAGGAGGCGTTAAACGCCGCCGAAGCGATCGGCGACGATCGGCTCCAGCAGCAGAGTCAGGGACGCGTCACGCCGGACAGCTTTACTCATGGCACCTCAGAGCAGCGTTATAGCTGGTTTAAACAAGGCTTTGACTCCGGCGATCCGGGCCGCTGCGATACCTTCGCCGCCGCTAAATAACCATGCTGTTATCCGTTACCGCTGAGATGCAGCGCGCCGGCATCCGGCGGCTGGCGGTGCTGGCTGGCGAGCCTGACTGGTGTTGCCAGCAGGCGCAGCAATGGCAAGCGACGCTGACGGGAGACTGGCTTCTCCTGAGCGAAGCCCCCGATCTGCCCGACAGCGTTGCGCCTTCCGCGCTGCGTAACCTGTTAGGGCAAGAGTTCCGCCACGCTGTTTTCGACGCCCGCCAGGGTTTCCACAGCGAGGCGTTTGCCGCGCTGGCAGGCACGCTCAGCGCCGGAAGCTGGCTGCTGCTGCTGACGCCGCCCTGGGATAACTGGCAACACTATCCTGACAGCGACTCGCTGCGCTGGAGCGAGAGCGACGCGCCGATCGCCACACCCGTTTTTATCCAACATCTACAGCGTCAGATCGACGCCGATGCACAGGTATTGCTGCACCAGCAGCATCTGCCGTGCCGCCTGCCACCTGCTTTAACCCTAACCGACTGGCATCCAGCCGGAGCGCAACAGCAGCAACACCTGCTCAAGCAGCTGTTACAGGCGCCGCCAGGTATTCATGTGCTGACCGCCGCCCGCGGACGTGGGAAGTCGGCGCTGGCTGGCATGCTGATGCAGCGCTGGCCGGGACGCGCTCTGGTGACCGCACCGGCGAAAGTGTCTACGGCGGTGCTGGCTCGTTTTGCCGGGGAGCGCTTTGCCTTTATCGCGCCCGATGCGCTGCTGGCCAGCGCGCCGCCGCCGGAGGCGGATTGGCTAATTATTGATGAGGCGGCGGCGATTCCGGCACCGCTGCTGCAGCGGCTGATAACGCGTTTTCCGCGCGTTTTATTAACCACCACCGTGCAGGGCTACGAAGGCACCGGACGTGGCTTTCTGTTGAAATTTTGCGCCGCGCTGCCGCAGGCGCATTTTTACCAGTTGGATGAGCCGCTACGCTGGCGGCAGGGCGATCCGCTGGAAAGCCTGATCAACGCTGCGCTGATGCTGGATGAGGCGAACAGCAGCGCCGCTCGCATCAGCGCGGATGCATTTACCATCGCCCGCTGTGACCGCGACGATCGGGCGCGCCTGCTGGCGCTCTATCAGCTGTTAACCAGTGCGCACTATCGCACTACGCCGCTCGACCTGCGCCGCATGATGGATGCGCCCGGACAGCAATTTATCGCCGCGCAAAGTCCCCAGGGCGAGATGGGCGGCGCGCTATGGCTGGTGGCGGAGGGAGGCCTTGCCGACGCGCTGGCCTGGCAGGTATGGGCCGGGCTGCGGCGCCCGCGTGGCAATCTGGTGGCGCAGTCGCTGGCCGCCCATGCTGGTTTGATCGAGGCCGCCCGGCTGCGCGCTCAGCGCGTCAGCCGCATCGCCGTCGCGCCGGGCCTGCGTCGTCAGCAGCTCGGCAGCCGGATGATTGACGTGGCGCGTAAGCAGGCGCAGAGGCAGGGGCTGGACTATCTCTCTGTGAGTTTTGGTTTTACCCATGAGCTGTGGCGTTTTTGGCAGCGCTGCGGCTTTACTTTGGCGCGTATCGCCACGCAGCGCGAGGCAAGCAGCGGCTGCTATAGCGCGATGGCGGTGCTGCCGTTAAGCGAGTCGGGAAAACGGCTGAGCCAGCAGGCGGAACAGCAGCTGGCGCGCGATCTTTTCTGGCTTCAGCCGCTGATCGATGAGCCGATTCCGCAGGCAGTCGATAGCCAACAGGCGTTAACGGAGGCTGACTGGCTGACGCTGGCCGGCTTTGCTTTTGCTCATCGATCGTTCGAGGCCAGCTTACCCGCGCTGGGACGTCTGTTACAGGCCACCACACATAACGAGTCGCTGGCGCTGTATCAGGCGATTATTCAGCGCCAGCCGCTGGCGACGCTGGCGACGGCGTTTAACCTTTCCGGTCGTAAAGCGCTGCTGAGCCACTGGCGTAACGAGGCGCAGCGGCTGATGCAGCAGCTGGACCTGGCGCGCTATGAAGAAGGGCAGTATAGGGTCAATAGATTGCAAATCGCCCACAGCTGAAAATTTTCGCTGTGGACAACGCATTAAATACCGAATATGGCCTCAATTTCTATTGAGAGGTCAGGTGAAAAAAGGCGGCTAACTTCTACGAGTGAACTGGCAGGCAAGTTATCACCGTAATTTCTGTACAGCACTTCGCGTAACGCGTTGATCCCTTCAAAAGAGGTAATGAATATAGTCACCTTGATTAGGGCTGAAAAATCAGTGCGTTCAGCGCTGGCGATCTTTCTGAGTTGCCTGAATATTTCTTCAGCCTGTTCAGCAATGCCTTTATGCTGCGCCGATGTGCCAAACGCCGTTAGTCCTGAAATGTAGAGCGTGTGACCATGCTTTACTGAATGGACGTATGGCGCCTTTACTTCACCTAACTCGGGATAATTTTTCCGTACCACATTGCTCATACTGAAGGCCCTGAAGAGAGAACGAATGTTAACCTTATCATTCTTGTGTTAAGGCTTAACTGGGTTTTTGTGGCTAAAAAACATGTAGCGCATGCTTCTGGCGCGGAGCAAGTAAGGTGAAATGGACCTCGTCCGCTTTGAGCGAGAAGCGGAAGTTTGTACTTTTGCGCGCCAAACCGGGAATGTGTACGTACGGTGCTGCCTCAATAGAGAAAATTGAGTGGATGGTTTCGTCTGCAGGCAGAGGGGAGCTGATCCCCGTAGATGTTTTTCAGTTTGTCTGGTCAAAAATAATTAATACTATAATTTTTAGAAAGTTAAACTAAGCATGATACATAAGACATGAAGCTAAGGGACAAACATGACAGCATATTCCAATTCTGATGCGGCAAGGGATTTGCGCTCGGCCTTAGATAAGGCACCCGCTGGCGCTGTGAACGGAGAATGGTTCTTTATCACCGAACAGGCCGGAGTCTCCTCACAAACCGGAGGCTACATGTATGCAGACGGGAGTCATGTTGCAGAGGGTAACCACGCCATTCAGAAGGTCCGGGAGATTGTCGAGAAACTGGAAGCATCACGGGTACAGCCCTTTAATAAGGTCATCGTTCATTGGACAAGGTCTAAAATACCGTTGATACGGGGGCGCGTTACGGTTGAGACACTCTTCGATGAGACAATTGTGCCGCGCGGTCCTCAGGATCCGATTTATGAGGCTGCATCTGTAGCAAGGCGAGCCTTCTGGGAAAGGTATGGCCGCGTCTCAGAGGGTTTTAGGGCTGAGCGAGATGACGCGAACGTACACAACCAGACGAAATGGTTCGGGCCCCATCGCCGGGTGCTCGACATTAAGAACAACACCACATTAACGCTGGTCACTGATGGCCTCTCGACACCCTGGTGCGGCATTGCAGACCCGGAAAATGGCGTAGGATGCGAACTTTTCATGGAGTTCGACGCGTCGTATATTATCAGCCACCAGATTGATGACTGGGCTCATCTCTTGATTAACCTCGGGGATCTCGTTGCCGATGGGTATCAGGTTGCTGCCGACGTAGAAAAATATGGAGCAATCCTGTTTTGCACTCTTACAGATGAATATAACCCAATGACCCGAATCATCCTCAGCCGTGATACCCGTAGTATTGATAAATTGCCTTTCGGTTCGGTTCCGCTCATTCGTGTCACGCCGATAGCAGAGTCAGAGATTGAAAATCTGGACCAATCCGATGAATGGGCATCAAGCGCAGCAAGACATGCTCTCGCTGAACGGCAGATAGCAATATAGACACTTATCACGAAGTTCTTCACGCCCTTACGAGGCAGAATGAGTTCAGTTGCCTTCGTTAAAGGAAAAACAGCATCAAATAATTGAACCTTGTTCCGCTGTGAGCGAATTGCGGACATAACGCTCACATTTTCGGCTAGTTTAGATCGCAGCAGAAAACCAGTCCGACAACATGCTTGTTAGGCACTTTTTAAGTACTCTCGCTGAATTTTATTGGTAAGTTCAATCCTCTGTATCTCGCTTGTGGTAAATAGCAACTGCACAAAACCCTCTTGTGCGGCGTGTAAAAGCCCAGTATCTTCTATTTTGTCTTCCGCCTTTAACCTACATTCTAATTCATGGATGAGCCGTAATAATTCTTTACCTCTAGAGGTCAGTGGTGCCATAAAAGATGGCTGCATCGCACGATCATACCAGTCAATCATACAGTCAGAGAAATCAACATCAGCTATACGCTGGTGTACGATGAACTTTATATACTCAAACAGAAAATTATGTTCTGAGTCGCCTACTCCGACACCAAAAGGTGAATTTTGATTTTGCAATTCAACGTCTGCCACGGTCATTGCTACATCCATACCAAAATATAAAGAGCGACAGATATTAGTTAGGCCGGAGCAGAATAGATTGAAATATGATACAGGAAATGAAGCATTGTTACTTTTAGCCTTGATCAAATAGTCAAGAACCTCTTCGACCGACATGAAGTCTTGATCTATGACCGCAAACCCTTCAAAGAGTGTTTTAGCACTGGTAGATTGTAAGACATTTAATTTGGGTATGGTAATACCCTTTGCATCTGTTGGCTTGGCAACTCTTAACACTTGGCGAGCATCTTGCCAATAACTTAAATTAGTATCTGGGTTGTGAATAATTATGAGTACAGGCAACGGAAATCTTTCCCAGTAGAATCGGTGCTTCTCTTCTGGGTGGAAAACCCAATCTCCTTTGCTTTCCTTAAAAAAGGATGGCCCTGACTTTATTTGAACAGCTATCATCCTTCCCGTGGCAAACCCCTCGGGACTAACATACTCAATCTGGCCATCAATTCCAACGTCAGCCATTGGAGTTTCACGCCAAATCTGGCCAATTTTTGCTATAGCTTCTGCGACAGCATTTACACCTAATCTTTCTTGAGAATTAGTTTGGTTATATTTGGGGAAATTCATATTTTTCTCGATTGCTTAATGCTGGCCATAGTGGCAGTAGAATCTGGTACAGAATTACGCCAGTAATTTAAGTAACAGGTTTTGCGGTCCGTTGCTCTTTCTGCCTTCTTTCGTGATTTATTCTCAACCTAAATTAATACCGAACTGCCTATTTTTCAACCGATTTTTTACTCAAGCCGAGAAAACAATCCCGGCAAAATCCGTACTATCTTTTCGCCAGTTATTCGAAAATAAATTCATTGTCATCTGCTGTTTTTTTTGCCAATGATTTTGAAGATTTCGGGGACACTGTAAAGCTATACCGGACGGCGTTTGTCCGCTTCTGGCACGGCGCGGACGAGTAGCGTTGCTGAAGGCTCCTTGTGAGCGAGAAGTGGACGCAACCGGGGTGGCGTAAGTCCAATTTGCTAAAAACAGAGTATAGAAGCCAGTTCAAATCATGGATGGCCAATCGGCGTATTGGTAGTATTCCGGTACAACGGGAAATGCCATTCAAAGGTTGAACTATGGGTACTGTAATTTCTCTTGAAGTGTCAGGAATGGGGCTAGATTGGAGTAAGAACTCGCTGGGTTTAGATCATGGAGGCCTGTTTCAAAGTGCCGATCATCACGTCAAACCACTAAATGAAGATCAAATAGAGGAAGGAGAGGACTTCGACACTCCTGATGGCATCCTATGTCGTACTGTGCTGCGTAAGCCTTTAGGGCAAGTTGCCTACCGATTGGAATTGTTGGGTTTCACACTTGAAAATATATGCTATGAGTACGAACTCATGGCTAAAGATTCAATTGAATACCAAGAGGAATTTAACGAATCCTGCCCGGAATATGCAAAGCCGATTAGTAACATGATGAGCTTTGATGAATTCGTTAACTTCATCAAGAGCGTAAATATTAGCGAGCTAAACGATGGTTATATTAGCTTAAAAGATAGGGAAAAGGAACGCGAGCTTATCATGGGCCGATTTAATAATGATGAATTATTAAGCAGGATACCTCAATACGACAATACCTTTGATAATGCATGGTCTGAAAAATCTGCTTTTGGGACTTTAGTTAGCATACTACATCCATACTCAGTGATGCGACTTTTGGCCGAAAACCCAAATAATCATAATGAATTCGTCACTTGGGATTACGGAGATCTAGTTTCTGCTGGTTATGCGAATATAAAAGATATTCAGGTAAATGCTCGCAGACGTGACAAGTTCCTGATTGCCACCGAGGGAAGCACCGACTCCAATGTCATCAAATACGCATTGCACCTCTTACGGCCTGATGTAGAAGATTTTTTTCACTTTATCGACATGAGTGAAGGGTACCCGTTCACTGGTTCAGGAAATCTGGTTAAGTTCGCTGCTGGGCTCGTAAAAATCGACATTCAAAACTTGATTGTTTTCGTGTTAGATAATGATTGCGAAGGGATTGAAGCATATGACAAAATCCGCAAGCTCGCATTGCCTCACAATATTAGCTGCATTCATCTTCCTGATCTTCCTCATTTCAATCAATTTCCAGCTATTGGTCCTCACGGCGTTACCTATGAAAACATCAATGGCCGGGCTGTAGCGATTGAATGCTATCTCGATCTAAGATTTTCTGATTATGATGAAGCGAAAATCCGGTGGTCAAATTACAAAAAGGAAAGTGATGCTTATCAAGGAGCGCTGGAAAACAAAGACTATTACACGAAAAAATTCATGAAACTAAAACCAGGAAATAAGGATTTTAGCAATTATGATTTTGCCAAACTCGCTATGGTCTTGGATGAATTAATAAAAGCGTGCTCAAAAATCTCATCAGAGATTAGAAAAAATGAAGTAGATGTTCAATATCCAGACTAAAAAGGCCGCATGCGCGGCCTGTATGAGTTAGCCGATATTGCGATGGCCTATGAGGTACATCACTCGCTGGTAATGTTCCTGCCGGTTGCGGTGAAGTTGTAATCCCTGCTCCCAGGCAATATCTGCAACCCTCTCCGCATCGGATCCGGTGCGCTCATTTTCGCCCCTGGATTGCCAGAGTTTCAAAATCTCAGTATTCACGTTCATTTTCTGTTTCCTGTGTGTTTGGGAACATTCAGCGTCGTGTCACGACTGTGGGAACGCCAACATAATTTGGTGCTGGCAACGAAATATCCTCATCCACTGTTAACGTGAACTGAAGGTTTGACCGTTCCCGGTTGATTAACACATTTTGATGTCAGCAATGTCCGCTCCTGGCACAAAGCGGACGCGAGCGCGTTAAATGTCACTGTGAGCGAGAGCGTACAATTGCTAAAAAATTCAAAGTGTGGCCATGGTCGGCAGAATTAGCTCTTTATAGAACAGTCGGGAAAAGAGAAAAAGGGAACAAAACGGGGTGAAAAAATTTAGGGGATAACGGGAGTGCGCTTAGGCTTTGACTCGTGCCGGAAATGACATACTGAGGACGAAAAAAAACCCGGTTTGGAAGACCAGGTTTATTTTTCAGTTCCAGGTGCGGTTGGAAGCCATACTCAGGAACCAAGTGCTGCATGTATCGACTCGCTATGCAATTCTAGCAGTATTGACGGCCCCGTCAATATACCTCAACCCCATTGTTGGCTTATAATGGCCCAGCTTGTCGGATTGAGTGCAGCACTAATGGGTGAATGTCATGAATTCTCCCAATCGGAAACGGGTGGAGCCGTCCGGTTTGCCCCCACTTATAGGGTGCTGCATGTATCGACTCGCATTGATACGCGTCGTGAGGGAAGTTCAAGGGCATAAGCGGCGAGTGGCGCTCTCCTGAGAGGGAAAAGCTAAAGTGATAACGCTGGGATCTATCCTGCTAATATTGCAGATACTGCACGTCAGCCTAAGCATTATCGTTGTTATCAAGCAACTGACTGGACGCCCGTAAGAGCTGAAGGAACTTGAACAAAGGCGGGGGTTTTCCACCCCGCCTTTTTTCATTTCTGTGCAGCGGTTCGTTTGTACAAACTTATTGCCCAACGACCTGGCGGCGGTTATTTCCGCGGCTCAGGAATCTTTTCTGTAGTAATCCCTACATACTCTGAATCAAAAAGCTTCTCTCTCCTGGTATCGAATCAAAGCCAGCCAGGCTGGAACTTAGCTGATTGTCATAAGGCTATCATCAAGCTATGTACATAGCATCCCAGCACCAGGGCGGCTGAAACCAGCCCCTTCTGTTATGTACTAAAATTAATATGGCATAAAAGGTAAAGCAGAAGGCCGTTCAGCGGCTAAGCAACGTTTCACCTTCGGGAGGGAGCCAGGCTCACTCCGCTTCATATGATGGTCGCTAATCATCATGTGCCCGTCATAGATAAGGAGAGAGGAAATGACGAGTCTTAATCATTTTGTGGTACAAAGCCCGTCCATGCCGCCGCAGCAGCTGTTTCTGCTGTATCACGCCGCCGGTGATAATCCGGTTTCGATGGGGCAAATTGGCAGTTGGTTTGCAGAGAGTTTTCCGCAGGCGCTGGTGGTCAGCATCGGCGGGCCGGAGGCCAGCGGCCCGGCGCCGGGCCGCCAGTGGTTCAATGAGGGCGAACTGAACGATAGCAGCCTGCAGCAGCGGGTTGACGACGTAATGCCGCAGTTTTTGCAGTCGGTAAATGAGTGGCAGCAGCTGAGCGGCGTACAGCCTCAGGCAACGGCGCTGATCGGCTTTTCTCAGGGCAGCGTGATGGTGCTGGAAGGCAGCAAGGCGCAGCCGGAGCTGGCGGGGCGCATCATCGCATTCAGCGGATGCTATGCCAGCCTGCCGGAGCAGGCCACGGCAAAAACCACGATTCATTTGATTCATGGCGATGAAGATGAAATTTATCGGGCGGGGCTGGCACAGCAGGCGGCGGCGCGGCTCGCATCGCTGGGCGGTGACGTCACGTTGGATATCGTGGAGGATTTACCGCACGCCATCGATCAGCGCAGCATGAATCTGGCATTGAACCATCTGCGTTATACCGTGCCGCGTCGCTATTTTGAAGAGGCGCTTAGCGGCGGCAAGCCAGGCAACAATGTAGTGACTTTTATGCATTGATCTCAGAAAGAAGGGCAGCACAGGCGGCTGCCCTGATGAGAGCTATTTCTTTTTCGGCCAGTCGTCTTCATCATCCCACTTATCGTTGAAATCACGATGCGGTGGCAGATCGGGCTTATTCGCCATAAATTTCTTATGGTCGATGCGCTTGAGATCTTTATATACGTTGACCATCACGCCAACCAGCAACAGGATCACGATGATCCACCAGTAATCTTTTACCCATTCCATGATAGCTCCTCCTGTGGGGCGCTTATGCAATCAGCTGTTCCATAATGCGTTGATACATACGGCTCAGCAGCTGCAAATCGGATGCCTTCACGCACTCATTGATTTTATGAATGGTGGCGTTTACCGGTCCCAGCTCAACTACCTGAGCGCCCATCCGGGCAATAAAACGGCCATCAGAGGTGCCGCCGGTAGTCTGTAACTCAGGCCTGGTTTCAGTATAGTGTTCAACCGCATTGATTACCGCATCCACCAGTTGACCGCGTGCGGTAAGGAACGGCTGACCAGAGAGTTTCCATTCAATCGTATGGGGCAGCTGATGACGCTCCAGCAGGGCGGCCACGCGCTGGCGAATATCGGCATCGGTCAGTTCGGTGCTGAAGCGAAAGTTAAACTGCACAAACAGTTCGCCTGGGATCACGTTATTACTGCCGGTCCCGGCCTGAACGTTGGCGATCTGCATGCTGGTGGGCGGGAAGAATTCGTTGCCGCGATCCCATTCGGTCGCGACCAGCTCATTCAGTGCGGGCAGGGCGCGATGCACCGGATTATCCGCCAGATGCGGATAGGCAACATGCCCCTGAACGCCATGAATCGTCAGGTTAGCGGTAATCGAGCCGCGACGACCGTTTTTTACCACATCGCCCACCTGAACCGTACTGGACGGCTCGCCGACCAGGCAGTAATCAAGGCGTTCGTTACGCGCCATCAGGTGTTCAACCACCTTTACCGTGCCGTGCGTGGCGTTGGCCTCCTCATCGGAGGTAATCAGAAACGCCAGGCGTCCACGATGATCGGGATTGGCGGCGACAAACCGTTCAGCGGCCACCACCATTGCCGCCAGCGAGCCTTTCATATCAGCGGCGCCGCGGCCAAACAGCATGCCATCGCGAATGGTGGGTTCAAACGGTGGATTGATCCAGCGGCTGGTATCGCCTGGCGGCACCACATCGGTATGACCGGCAAAAGCCAGCGTTTCACCCTGACCGCGCCAGGCCCAGAAATTTTGCGTATCGGCAATATTAATCGGCTCGATGGTGAAGCCAATCGCCTGCAGGCGTTCGATCATCAGCGCCTGGCATCCGGCATCATCGGGGCTGAGAGAAGGGCGACGGATCAGCTGCTGCGCCAGCTCAATAACCGGACAAAACATATTATGACTTCTCCTGAATAAACTGCGGGTAGTCGGTTTCATTAAAACCCAGCAGCATAGATCCGTCTGCCGCGACGAGCAATGGCCGTTTTATCAGCGCAGGCTGCGCCAGCATCAGCGCTTTCGCCGCCTGCGGGTTATCGATCTGCGCTTTTTCTTCATCGGTGAGTTTGCGCCAGGTGGTGCCGCGCGTATTTAACAGCGCCGTCCAGCCGAGCGTATCAATAAAGCGCTGAAGCATTTCATCGCTTAATCCATTCACCCGATAGTCGTGAAAGTGATAGTTAACGTGCTGCGCGTCGAGAAAGCGACGCGCTTTTTTGATCGTGTCGCAATTTTTGATGCCAAAAAGGGTAAAAAGGGCAGGCGGCTGCTTTTCCATCATCTTGCTATCCCGGTTTTCTAAAAATATCGTTAAAGAATAATGCATTAATTAACGCGTCGGATCCACGTGCGGCGCACCACACCCACCTTGATAAAGGCGGAGAAACGTCAGGAATGATTTTATTAATCACTCAGGAAAGTAATTAGTTTTGCTGAATTGTGGTTCAGCTCTCACTTTAAAAAAGAAGTAAAGTTTTTAGGATGTTTTCCGATAGTAATATTGAAAACAGCAATTCACATGCTGCCAGAACAGACGTAAAATAGCGTCTAATAATAAGAGAGGTTGTTATGATTGACACTGAACTGGGGAACTGGAAAGACTTTATTGACGCGATGTTACGCAAGTAATAATGCCTGATAAAGATAAGCGTGACGCGCATCGCCGCCGTCCTTGCATCTGACAGTCCATATATGAAATAAGGCAGCCGGTTTACCGGCTGCCTTTATTATTTCTGTACGGCTTGAGCATTAATATTATTGATGTTTTTGCGGGGCGCCGCGGCGGGGCTTTAACGGAAAACGTTGTCTGATCAACACGAAAAACAGCGGAACAAAAAATATTGCCAGCAGAGTCGCGGAGATCATGCCGCCCATGACGCCGGTGCCGACCGCATGTTGACTGCCCGAACCCGCGCCCTGGCTTATCACCATCGGCAACACGCCAAAAACAAATGCCAGCGAGGTCATCAGGATCGGACGCAGGCGTTGGCGGCACGCTTCCAGCGTTGAGGCCACCAGATCGCGGCCGCGGCTGTTAATATCATTGGCAAACTCCACGATCAAAATCGCGTTTTTTGCCGACAGGCCGATAACCGTCAGCAGCCCTACCTGAAAATAGACATCATTTTCCAGCCCGCGCGCCCAGGTGGCGATTAATGCGCCGACCACGCCAAGCGGCACCACCAGCATCACGGCAAACGGAATCGACCAGCTCTCATACAGCGCCGCCAGGCACAGGAACACCACCAGCAGCGAGATGGCATACAGCGCCGGTGCCTGCGAACCAGAGAGCCGCTCCTGCAGGGAAGCGCCGGTCCATTGCAGGCCGACGCCGGAAGGGAGCTGGCTCACTATCTCTTCCATCGCGTCCATTGCGCTGCCGGTGCTGACCCCGGACGCCGCCTCGCCGACAATTTCCAGCGAAGAGTAACCGTTATAGCGTTCCAGACGCGGCGAGCCGGTTTCCCAGGCAGTTTTCGCAAAGGCGCTAAATGGCACCATGCCGCCCTGGCTGTTGCGCACATACCATTTGTTAATATCATCCGGCAGCATGCGGTATTTTGCCGCCGCCTGAACATACACTTTCTTTACGCGTCCGCGATCGAGAAAGTCATTAACGTAGGTGGAACCCCAGCCGGTGGTCAGCGTGCTGTTAATATCATCAATAGAGACGCCCAGCGCCTGCGCTTTACGTTGATCGATATCGATCCGCAGCTGTGGGCTGTCGTCAAGACCGTTATGCCGCACACGCGCCAGGCGCGGATCGCTGGCAGCCTTCGCCAGCAGCCGATCGCGCATCGCCATAAGCTGCGCATGACCGATACCGGCGTGATCCTGTAATTGCATATTAAATCCGGCAGCACTGCCCATGCCGGTAATCGCCGGAGGGCTACTGGCAATCACGCGCGCTTCATTTATTTTCTGAAACGCTTTGGTGGCCCTTTCGATAATGGCGAAAGAGGTGCGGCCAGCATCTGAACGTTCTTCCCAGCTTTTCAGGCGAACAAACAGACGCGCCACATTCTGACCGTTGCCGCCCGGCCCGGAGCCCACGGTGGCAAACAGCGAGGCGATATTCTCTTTCTCATGGGTCAGATAATATTTCTCCACTTTCTCCACCACCTTCAGCGTTTGCTGCTGGGTAGAGCCTGGCGGCAGCTGGACCTGGGTGGTAAAAATCCCGCGATCTTCCAGCGGCAGAAAAGAGGTGGGCAGATGCAGAAACAGCAGCGCCATCGCGCCGATAATGCCGAGATAGAGCAGCAGCCAGCGTCCCGCCTGCAGCAGCAGCCTGGCCACGCCGCGTTCATAGCGTCCGGTGTTACGCGCGAACATGCGGTTAAACCAGCCAAAAAAGCCGCGACGCGCGTGCCCGCCGGGCGCGACGGGCTTCAGCAGCGAGGCGCAAAGCGCGGGCGTCAGAATCATCGCTACCAGCACCGACAGCACCATCGCAGAAACCACGGTAATGGAAAACTGCCGGTAGATGGCACCAACGGTGCCGCCAAAAAATGCCATCGGCACAAACACGGCGGAGAGCACTAGCGTAATACCCACCAGCGCGCCCTGAATTTGTCCCATCGATTTACGCGTTGCCTCACGCGGCGATAATCCCTCTTCGCTCATGATGCGCTCGACGTTTTCTACCACCACAATCGCATCATCCACCAGCAGCCCGATCGCCAGCACCACCGCGAACATCGTGAGCGTGTTGATACTGAATCCGCAGGCATACAGCACCGAGAAGGTGCCGAGCAGCACCACCGGCACCGCAATGGTCGGGATCAGCGTGGCGCGGAAGTTCTGCATAAACAGGTACATCACCAAAAACACCAGCAGCACCGCTTCCAGCAGCGTTTTTACCACATCCCGGATCGAGGCGGTCACAAACGGCGTGGTTTCGTAAGCGACTTTCGCCTCCAGCCCGTGAGGGAAATAAGGGGAAAGCTCGGCAATGCGCGCCCGCACCAGCCGATCGGTTTCCAGCTCATTGGCGCCGGAAGCCAGCTTAACGCCCAGGCCGGATGCCGCCATGCCGTTATAACGGCTGAGGTAATCATATTTTTCTGCGCCCAGCGCCACGTCGGCGACATCGCCCAGCGTAACGACCGAACCATCCTGATTGGTGCGCAGGGTGATGGCTTTAAACTGTTCTGGCGTTTGCAGCAGAGACTGGGAATTCACCGTGGCGTTTAGCGCCTGGTTGTCTACCGAAGGCGTACCGCCGACCTGGCCCACGGCGATCTGACTGTTTTGTGATTCGATGGCGCTGACCACGTCGTTGGTGGTTAACGCATAGTTGATAAGCTTGTTGGGATCGAGCCAGATACGCATTGCATACTGCGTGCCGTAGGCGTCCACCTGGCCCACGCCGCTGATACGGCTGAGCGGATCCTGAATATTACTTGCGACATAGTCAGCGATATCCTGCTTATCCATGCTGCCGTCGGTAGAGACGAAGGCGTACATCAGGATATTGCTTTCGCCGGTTTTATTCACCGTCACGCCCTGTTGCTGCACATCCTGCGGCAGCTTACGCAGCGCCGACTGCAGCTGATTCTGCACCTGCTGGCGCGCTTCATCAGGGTTGGTCCCGGCGGAAAAGGTCAGAGTGATGGTCGCCTGGCCGGTATTACTGCTTTGTGAGGACATATACATCAGATTATCGATGCCGGTCATGCTTTGCTCGATAATCTGCGTGACCGTATTTTCCAGCGTGGTCGCTGATGCGCCGGGATAGTTAGCGGTGATGCGCACGTTGGGCGGCGCAAGGTCAGGATACTGTTCCACCGGCAGTGACTTTATTGCCAGCGCGCCGGTCAGGCAGATCATTATCGCCAACACCCAGGCAAAGATCGGGCGGTCAATGAAAAAATTCGCCATTGAAGCGGCACTCCTCAATACGGTGTCATCAACAGGGAAAAGCAGCCGGTTGCGTTGGCGTCACAACCGGCAACAGTGACAGGATACGCGTTGTCTGTGGCGGCATGGCAATCACATGCCAACTCACTTTACGCGTCCACCTGTACAGAAACGTGGAGGAAAAGAGGAGAAAGTGTAAATTATCGTGCCGAAAGCGCCTTTAAAGCTCAGGCCTGGCCGAGTTTATTTTCCAGCCATAGCACGGTGGCAGCAACGCGTGATCGCACATCCAGCTTACGCAGGAAGTTGCGAATATGGACTTTTACTGTCTCTTCGGAAATATGCAGCGCCGCCGCAATCTCTTTATTCGACAGGCCGCGCGCCACCTCCTGCAACACATCCAGTTCACGTTCTGTTAGCGTTTGAAACGGATTGGCGCTGTAGCCGCGCGTCGCCAGATAATCGCGCACAATAGAGCTGTAGACGTTTTGGCCATCAGCGCCGTCGATGATCTGTTGCAGCAGCAGCTCAGGCTCGCTGTCTTTCAGCAGATAACCGTCGGCACCAGCATCCAGCATGGCGTAAATATCGCTGCGCGCGTCGGAAACGGTGAGCACCAGGATGCGCGCCGCCACACCCTCATTGCGCAGCGCCTTCAGCGTATCGAAGCCGGACATGCCTTTCATATGTAAATCCAGCAGGATCACATCGGGTGAGAGGCGCTTCGCCTCAGCCAGCGCTTCGGTGCCGTTATTGGCTTCAGCCACGACCTCAAAGCTGCTATTCAACTCCAGCAACTGACGAATTCCCCGGCGCATCAGTGGATGATCGTCGACCAGCATCACGGTAAAATGTCGGTTGTTCATAATACTCCCCGGAGTAGACCGCCAGCCGTGGCTGGCTTTTTATAAAGAATAACGATGGCGGTTAACCTGCCGCCGCCTCTGTCACCTGCGACGGAAAGCGCAACCGCAGTTGCGTTCCCTCGGTCGGCCCGGTGTCCATCTGTAAGCTGCCGCCCAGCCGCTGTGCCCGTTCATGCATAATCGTCAGGCCATAATGGCCCGCCGGCTCCTCAACGGTGCCCAGCCCGCAGCCATCATCGCTGATAACAATTTGATATTCACCGTTTTGTTGCGTGTTGCAGCATACCTCAATACGGCTGGCATCCGCATGGCGGATGGCATTCAGCACCGCTTCGCGAACAATCTGTAAAACATGCACCTGCTGCTGCGCTGTCAGCGCATCAAAGCCGGTCGAGCAGTGCAGAACAAGCTCTGCGGTGGTTTGCTGTTGCAGCGGCGTAAGCATGGCCTGCAGCGCGGCGGACAGGCACGCTTCATCCACCGACAAACGGAAGGTATTCAGCAGCTCGCGGAGTTGACGGTAGGCTTCTGCCAGCGCCTGATCGACATCGCTGACAATCTGCTGCGCGGGTTGCTGGTCGGCGTTAATGGTGCGCTTCAGTAAGGTTAGCTGAATACGCAGGTAGGAGAGCGCCTGCGCCAGCGAATCATGCAGCTCGCGGGCAATAGTGGCGCGCTCTTCCATCAGCAAAAACTGCTGTTGCTGTTTCTGCGCCTGATGGATCCAGATAGCGCGCGACAGCAGGTTGCCGACGCTTTGCATCAGCGGCACCGCGGTCTGCTGATCGCCTTCCTGCCAGCGCAGCTCGCCGCCTGGCTGGTTCTCCTGCTGCAAGGTCAGGCGCTGCCAGTTTTTATCCGGCTGCGGCGCGCCCAGCGCAATTTGCCAGTTTTCTCCGGCATCTAACGTCAGGGCGGTGAGACGAGCTCGCGTAAAAACGATCTCCATAACCTGGGTAATGGTCGGATGGCCGAGGCTGCTGACGGCCAGCGCCTGAGACGCTTCATACAGAATGGTCATGGTCTGATGCGCCGCCATCAGATCCGCCGTACGCGCCTTAACGGTATTTTCCAGCTCGCTGTAGTGGCGCTCCAGCTCGCTGGACATGCGGTTAAAGGCATTAGCCAGCAGGCCCAGCTCGTTAGCGAGGGTAGTATCAAGCGGTGGATAGTTGAAATTGCCCTGTTCGATATAGCGGCTCGCCGCAACCAGCTGATTCAGCGGCTTAACCACCTGGCGACGCGTCAGGCGAATCGTCCAGAACGCCAGCGCCACGATGGCGACAAATCCGATGGCGCTGGCCAGCGCCACCACCTGCATTTTACGTTCAGCATAGCGTTGCAGGTCGTAAACGAAACGATCGATTTCACTGACGTAATGCACCACATGCTGCGAGTAGCGCCCTGGGTCGCTGCTGGTTAAATCGGCCCGCAACAGCGGCCAGGAGAGTTTAAGCCGCTGATAGCGATTGCGTACATTTTGCGGCACGTAAAACCGGTTCAGATGTTGCAGCACTGGCGCATTCAGCGACTGCTGATAGTAGTGTAGATGCGCTTCCAGCTCTGGAGATCGCGTATCAAGATCCCAGGCCAGGCGATAGCTTTGCATGCGCAGTGAGCCCGCAAAGTTAATCATTTCTGCGTCGCGCAGGCTGCCGGATAAGGTCAGCAGCGCCAGGCTGGTGGACAGCACCGAAAGAATAACGATGCCAGCCAGCGCACGCGCGATAGAACTGGTAACGGAGCGTTTCAGCATAAGAGTACTTAACCCAAACAAGAGGCGGCAATCATAGCCTGAAACCCGCGCGGACGCAGCGGTGCGAAGTCAAATTAAGCGCAGGTAATCAGCCTAATTCCACTATTTAACGCCGGGTCTCAGCCAAGGCGGCGATAAAACCACTCGGTTAAACGCGCGCCTGGGCGGCAACATCAGGCGTTCCATCCGCCTTCAGGATGCCTGTGTGCCGCCGCATTGCACCCGCTCACTTCCGTGCTTTTACCTGTGCCACAAAAATGACAAAAAGAGTAAAAATTTTCGCTTAGGGAGTTTTGCTTCCCATTAACAGACAGGTTAGGATTCATCGCCGTAAATTCGCTATGTCGCCACATTACAAGACCCAGATCTATAGCGAATTTATCCCTTTACCTCTTTATGCCGCAATCGTTTGGTTATGACGAGGCAAAGCGGGCAGAGCGGACAGGCGCTCGTTTATCGGACAGGACAACAGGAAAGGCAATGAAAGCAACCAAGAAAACGGCAGCGGATCAACACGCTGCCAGAAGACGCTGGCTGAATTCACATGATGCTGGCTATGACAAGGCGATGGGCAATCGTCAGGTACAGATGATCGCTATCGGCGGCGCAATAGGAACCGGACTGTTTCTCGGTGCTGGTGCGCGCTTACAGGCAGCAGGTCCGGCGCTGGCGCTGGTTTATCTGGTCTGTGGTATTTTTTCTTTCTTTATTTTGCGTGCGCTTGGCGAGCTGGTGCTGCACCGACCCTCCAGCGGCAGCTTTGTTTCCTATGCGCGTGAGTTTTTAGGTGAGAAAGCCTCTTACGTCGCGGGCTGGATGTATTTTGTGAACTGGGCGATGACCGGTATCGTCGATATCACCGCCGTGGCGCTTTATATGCATTATTGGGGCGCTTTTGGCGACGTACCGCAATGGGTGTTTGCGCTGGGGGCGCTGGCGATTGTCGGCACGATGAACTTGATTGGCGTGAAATGGTTCGCGGAAATGGAGTTCTGGTTTGCACTGGTGAAGGTGTTGGCGATCGTGATTTTCCTGGTTGTCGGCGTGGTATTTCTCGGCAGCGGTAAACCGCTGGATGGCAATGCGACCGGCTTCCATCTGATCACGGATAATGGCGGCATGTTCCCGCATGGGCTGTTACCGGCGCTGGTGCTGGTGCAGGGCGTGGTGTTCGCCTTTGCATCAATTGAACTGGTGGGGATCGCCGCAGGCGAATGTAAAGAGCCGAAAAAGGTGCTGCCGAAAGCGATTAACAGCGTTATCTGGCGTATCGGTTTGTTTTATGTCGGTTCGGTGGTGCTGTTGGTGCTGCTGCTGCCGTGGAACGCCTATCAGGCCGGTCAAAGCCCGTTTGTGACCTTTTTCTCGAAGCTGGGCGTGCCTTATATTGGCAGCATTATGAACATCGTGGTGCTGAGCGCCGCGCTTTCCAGTCTGAACTCTGGTCTTTACTCCACTGGCCGTATTTTGCGCTCCATGTCGATGGGCGGATCCGCGCCGCGGGCGTTGTCAAAAATGAGCGGCCAGCAGGTGCCTTACGCCGGGATTCTGGTTACGCTCGCCGTTTACGTGGTCGGCGTGGTGCTGAACTATTATGTTCCGTCGCAGGTGTTTGAAATCGTTCTTAACATCGCCTCGCTGGGCATTCTTTCTACCTGGGCATTTATTATTGTTTGCCAGATGCGTCTGCGTAAGGCGATCAAGGAAGGTAAAGCGGAAGATGTCAGCTTTAAATTGCCAGGCGCGCCGGTGACCTCATGGCTGACGCTGCTGTTCCTGGTAAGTGTGCTGGTGTTAATGGCGTTTGACTATCCTAACGGCACCTTTACCGTGGCTGCGCTGCCGCTGATCGCCCTGGTGCTGGTTCTCGGTTGGTTTGGCGTGCGTAAGCGCGTACATGCGGTCGCGATGACTGAACATGACGATGTTCATCACGCCGCGCCGTTAGAAGAAGAGCATTCTAAATAAGCGTTTAACGGCGGACGACCAACCATCGCCCGCCGTTTCTTAATTGCCCATCTTGTTTTGCAAATACCAGACCGCCGCTTCCACCCGCGATTTCAGCTGTAATTTCTTCAGCAGATGTTTTACATGAACTTTTACCGTGCTTTCGGTGATATTAAGCTTCCGCGCGATGGTTTTATTCGGCAGGCCGCGGGCAATTTGCCGCAGGATATCCTGCTCCCGGCGGGTAAGTTGTTGCAGGTCGCGTTGCGTGGCAGGCGGTGTTTCGCGCAGGCTGCTAATCAGCACCGAGGTCAGCGTCTCGCTTAAGACTAACTGACCAGCCGCGGCCTGATGCAGCGCGGTCAGCAGCTCTTCGGGCTCCATATCTTTCAGCAGATAGCCATCTGCGCCGCGCTTCAGGGCGCTTACCACATCTTCTTCATCATTCGACACCGTAAACACCACGATGCGTCCCGACAGATCGATGCGGCGTAAAAGATCGAGCGTTTCCAGCCCGTTGGTGCCCGGCATATTTAAATCCAGTAAAATCAAATCGGGATCGAGCTGCTCAGCCAGCGCTAAACCCTGTTCGCCATTGCCTGCTTCGGCGATCACCTTTAACTGCGAATCAAGACTAATCAGCTGCTTAACGCCGTTACGCAACATCGGATGATCGTCAATCAAAAGGATAGTGGCGGCGTCATCATGCATCGTCATACTGGCTCCGGTTCATCATGGTGTTGGCAGCATCTGCAACACTGCACAAAGCGTAACGAAAGCCGGTTAGTAAGAAAACAGGCCTGTCGTCAGCGATTTCTCATTATTTTTAAGTTATGTCTTATACCTCTAAAGAGGTAGGTGAAGTAAATCAGAGGGATTCAAAACCCTTTATTAACATGAGTATTAGCTTTTAATTAACTGTTTTTATTAAATTTGTGCCGATAGCAGACACTACTCATTTAGTGGTTAAGACACAATTGCCGAGTGAAACTAACTGCCGCCCCGTTGATTTATGTCAACTCCGTATCGCCGATCACCAGGCAGGATGTGCGCAGTTTTCATTCCATCCTCGGGGTTATTATGTCAAATTTAGCCACGCCGTCAGAGAAAAAAGCATCGGGTGCCGTTATTCAACACTGGCAACCGGAAGATGCGGAATTCTGGCAGCAAAGCGGTAAACGTATCGCAAGTCGTAATTTATGGATCTCTGTTTTTTGTCTGTTGCTGGCATTCTGCGTCTGGATGCTGTTTAGCACCGTTGCCGTTAACTTAAATAAAGTCGGTTTTAACTTTACAACCGATCAGCTTTTTCTGCTGACGGCTTTACCTTCTGTTTCCGGCGCGCTGCTGCGCGTGCCTTACTCCTTCGTGATTCCCATGTTCGGCGGACGCCGCTGGACCGCTTTCAGCACCGGTTTCCTGCTGGTTCCCTGTTTGTGGCTCGGCTTTGCCGTACAGAATCCGCAAACGCCTTTCGCCGTATTTGTGGTGATTTCTTTGCTTTGCGGCTTTGCTGGCGCCAACTTTGCCTCAAGTATGGGAAATATCAGCTTCTTTTTCCCGAAAGCACAGCAGGGCGGCGCGCTGGGGATTAATGGCGGCCTTGGCAACCTGGGCGTTAGCGTTATGCAGCTGCTGGCACCCCTGGCTATCTCCATGGCGATTTTCGGCTATTTCGGTAGCCAGGGTCAGGTCACCAGCGACGGCAGTGAGATATGGCTGGAAAACGCCGCCTGGATTTGGGTGCCGCTGCTGCTTATCGCCACGCTTGCCGCCTGGTTCGGCATGAATGACCTTGCAGCGTCCAAAGCTTCCCTGCGTCAACAGCTGCCAGTATTGAAACGTGCGCACCTGTGGGGGCTGAGTCTGCTTTATCTGGCAACCTTTGGTTCGTTTATCGGCTTTTCCGCTGGCTTTGCCATGCTGTCGAAAACGCAGTTCCCGGATATCGTGATCATGAAGTACGCCTTCTTTGGGCCGCTGCTGGGCGCGCTGGCTCGCTCTGCGGGCGGGGTGATTTCTGACCGCTTTGGCGGGGTGCGCGTTACGCTGATTAACTTTATCGCGATGGCGATATTTACCGCGTTACTGTTTTTGTCGCTGCCTGCGGAAGGGGAAAGCGGTTCGTTCCCGCTGTTCTTCGGCATCTTTATGGTGCTGTTCTTAACCGCCGGGTTAGGCAGCGGCTCGACCTACCAGATGATTGCGGTGATTTTCCGTAAGATCACCTGGGATAGCGTGAAAGCGCGTGGCGGCAGCGATCAGCAGGCGCAGCAGGAAGCGGTGACCGATACGGCAGCAGCGCTGGGCTTTATTTCCGCCATCGGCGCGGCAGGCGGCTTCTTTATTCCGCAAACCTTCGGGATTTCACTGGCGATGACCGGGTCTCCGGCTGGCGCAATGAAAATCTTCCTGGCGTTCTACGTGGTTTGCATTTTGATTACCTGGTTAGTTTACGGTCGGAAGGCCGCACGCTAATCGTAAAAACCGGTTTTGTCGTCAGGGCAAAGCCGGTTTTTTTATGGTTTCTCTCGCACTCTACTCCTAAATAGCTAACAGCCGAAAAAAATAACGCTTAAGTCAGGTTTTCTGAGATTTATCCATTTAAATGATGAAGTTAGGTTAAGGCGAGGATTACTACTTAAGGAGTAAACAGGGTGGCGGAAGGAACCGCTTCGCCGTGCTGACTTGATCGCAATCAAGCGGCCGGAGCGATCAGCTCAGTAGGCTGACGCTCACACCATACGCAATGTCGTTTAGCCATTTATAACAACACCGAGCCTTCAGGAGAATTCCGGATGAGCAAATTTCTGGATCGGTTTCGCTATTTCAAACAATTAGCCGAACCATTTGCTGGTCAACACGGCCAGACACTTAACACTAACCGGGACTGGGAAGATGGTTACCGCAGCCGCTGGCAGCATGACAAAATCGTGCGCTCTACGCACGGCGTTAACTGCACCGGTTCCTGTAGCTGGAAGATCTACGTCAAAAACGGTCTGGTCACTTGGGAAACGCAGCAAACCGACTATCCACGTACCCGTCCCGATCTGCCTAACCATGAACCACGCGGCTGTCCTCGCGGCGCCAGCTACTCATGGTATTTATATAGTGCCAATCGCCTGAAATATCCACTGATGCGCAAGCGTTTGGTGAAATTATGGCGCGAAGCGAAAGCACAACATAGCGATCCGGTTGATGCCTGGGGTTCCATCATCAACGATGCTGAGAAAGCCAAAAGCTATAAAGTGGCGCGTGGACGCGGCGGGTTTGTGCGCTCCAGCTGGCAGGAAGTGAATGAGCTTATCGCCGCTGCCAACGTGTATACCGCAAAAACCTTCGGGCCAGACCGCATTATCGGTTTCTCTCCGATTCCAGCGATGTCGATGGTCTCTTACGCCGCAGGCGCACGTTACCTGTCTCTGATTGGCGGCACCTGTCTGAGCTTCTATGACTGGTACTGCGATTTGCCGCCCGCTTCGCCAATGACCTGGGGCGAGCAGACCGACGTACCGGAATCCGCTGACTGGTATAACTCTTCCTATATTATCGCCTGGGGTTCTAACGTGCCGCAGACGCGTACGCCGGATGCCCACTTCTTTACCGAAGTGCGCTACAAAGGCACCAAAACCGTCGCGGTGACGCCGGACTACGCGGAAGTCGCCAAGCTGTGCGATCTCTGGCTGAATCCGAAACAGGGTACCGACAGCGCCATGGCGCTGGCGATGGGCCATGTCATGCTGAAAGAGTTCCATCTCGATCGCGAAGTGCCTTATTTCCGCGACTATGTGCGTCGCTACACCGATATGCCGATGCTGGTCATGCTGGAACCGCGTGAAGAAGGCTATTACGCGGCCGGTCGTATGCTGCGCGCCAGCGATCTGGTGGATAACCTTGGCCAGGAAAATAACCCGGAATGGAAAACCATCGCGCTTGATAGCCTGAGCGGTGAGCTGGTGGCACCGCTGGGTTCTATCGGTTATCGCTGGGGCGAAGAGGGTAAATGGAACCTGGAAGCGCGTGAAGGCGGTTCGCAGCGTGACGTTGAGCTGCAGCTAAGCCTGCTGGGCAGCCATGATGAAGTTGCGGACGTTGGTTTCCCTTACTTCGGCGGTATCGAAAGCGAACATTTCAACAGCGTGGCGCTGGATGAAATTATGCTGCACAAACTACCGGTTAAACGCCTCAAACTGGCCGACGGCAGCGAAGCATTAGTCGCCAGCGTTTATGACCTGACTTTGGCTAACTACGGCCTCGATCGTGGCCTGGAAGATGCCAACTGCGCAGCCAGCTACGATGAGATCAAAGCGTACAGCCCAGCCTGGGCAGAGAAAATCACCGGCGTATCACGTCAGCAGATTATTCGTATCGCACGCGAATTTGCGCAAAACGCCGAGAAAACGCACGGTCGTTCCATGATCATCGTTGGCGCCGGTATGAACCACTGGTTCCATATGGATATGAACTACCGCGGGCTGATCAATATGCTGGTGTTCTGCGGCTGCGTCGGTCAGAGCGGCGGCGGCTGGGCACACTATGTGGGCCAGGAAAAGCTGCGTCCGCAAACCGGCTGGACGCCGCTGGCCTTCGGCCTCGACTGGCAACGTCCGCCGCGTCATATGAACGGCACCTCTTTCTTCTATAACCACTCCAGCCAGTGGCGTCATGAAACGGTCGAAACGTCAACCCTGCTGTCGCCGCTGGCGGACAAAGCGCGTTTCCAGGGCAGCCTAATCGATTTCAACGTGCGCGCTGAACGTATGGGCTGGCTGCCGTCTGCGCCGCAGCTTTCGGTTAACCCGCTGCATATTGCCGCCAAAGCGCAGGCTGCCGGTCAGACGCCTGTCGACTACACCGTTGACAGCCTGAAGCAAGGCTCGCTGCGTTTTGCTGCCGAACAGCCTGATAACCCACAGAACTTCCCGCGTAACCTGTTTGTCTGGCGTTCTAACCTGCTGGGCTCTTCCGGTAAAGGCCACGAATATATGCTGAAGTACCTGCTGGGTACGGAAAATGGTATTCAGGGCAAAGACCTCGGTGAGCAGGGCAGCGTTAAGCCGCAGGAAGTGGAATGGCAGGATAACGGCGGTGAAGGCAAACTGGATCTGGTGGTAACGCTCGATTTCCGTATGTCCAGCACCTGTCTCTATTCCGATATCGTGCTGCCAACGGCGACCTGGTATGAAAAAGACGACATGAATACTTCGGATATGCATCCGTTTATTCATCCGCTTTCTGCCGCCGTTGATCCCGCCTGGGAAGCAAAAAGCGACTGGGAAATCTATAAAGGCATCGCCAAAAGCTTCTCTGAAGCCTGCCAGGGTCACCTCGGCAAAGAGACCGACGTGGTGACGCTGCCGATGCAGCATGACTCCGCCGCCGAACTGGCGCAGCCGTTTGGCGTGAAAGAGTGGAAGAAAGGCGAATGCGATCTTATTCCAGGCAAAACGGCGCCGCATATCATTACCGTTGAACGTGACTATCCGGCGACCTGGGAGCGCTTTACCTCGGTAGGGCCGCTGCTGGATAAGCTGGGCAACGGCGGTAAAGGCATCAGCTGGAATACGCAGACCGAAGTCGATCTGTTGAAAAAGCTTAACTACGTTAAGCAAGAGGGCCCGGCTGCCGGTCGTCCCAACATCGACAGCGCTATCGACGCGGCGGAAATGATCCTCGCGCTGGCGCCCGAAACCAACGGTCACGTAGCGGTAAAAGCATGGGGCGCGCTGAGTAAAATCACCGGGCGCGACCATACCCATCTGGCGTTGAACAAGGAAGAGGAAAAAATCCGCTTCCGCGATATTCAGGCGCAGCCGCGTAAAATTATCTCCAGCCCGACCTGGTCTGGTCTGGAAGATGAACATGTCTCCTATAACGCCTGTTACACCAACATTCATGAACTGATTCCGTTCCGTACGCTGAGTGGTCGTCAGCAGCTTTATCAGGATCACGAATGGATGCGCGCCTTCGGTGAAAGCCTGCTGGTTTATCGTCCGCCGGTTGATACGCGCGCCGTACAGCCGCTGCTGAATAAAAAGCCGAACGGTAACCCGGAAAAAGCGCTCAACTTCCTGACGCCGCACCAGAAATGGGGCATCCACTCTACCTACAGCGACAACCTGCTGATGCTGACGCTGTCGCGCGGCGGGCCGATTGTCTGGATGAGCGAAGAAGATGCGAAAGATCTGGGCATTAAAGATAACGACTGGATTGAAGCGTTTAACGCTAACGGCTCTCTGACGGCGCGTGCCGTGGTCAGCCAGCGTGTCCCTGCCGGTATGACCATGATGTACCACGCGCAGGAACGCATTGTGAATATTCCGGGTGCGGAAATCACCGGCCAGCGTGGCGGTATTCACAACTCAGTGACGCGCGTTTATCCGAAACCGACGCATATGATTGGCGGCTATGCGCAGCTGGCCTACGGCTTCAACTACTACGGTACCGTAGGTTCGAATCGTGATGAGTTTGTGGTGGTAAGAAAAATGAACAATGTCAATTGGTTAGATGGCGAAGGCAACGACGAGTGCCAGGGTTCCCGTCAGGAGGCTCAGCAATGAAAATTCGTTCGCAAGTCGGCATGGTGTTAAACCTCGACAAATGCATCGGCTGCCATACCTGTTCGGTCACCTGTAAGAACGTCTGGACCAGCCGCGAGGGCATGGAATATGCCTGGTTTAATAACGTAGAAAGCAAACCGGGCGTCGGCTATCCGCGCGCCTGGGAAGATCAGGAAAAATGGAAGGGCGGCTGGATCCGTAAAATCAACGGGCAGCTGCAGCCGCGCATGGGTAGCCGCGTCGGTCTGCTCTCTAAAATCTTCGCCAACCCCGATGTACCGGGGCTGGATGATTACTACGAGCCGTTTGACTTCGATTATCAGCATCTGCACAACGCGCCTGCGGGCAAACATCAACCGATCGCGCGTCCTCGCTCGCTGATTACCGGCCAGCGGATGAAAAAAATCGAAAACGGCCCGAACTGGGAAGAGATTCTCGGCGGTGAGTTTGAGAAACGCTCGAAGGATAAAAACTTCGATAACATCCAGAAAGAGATGTACGGCCAGTTCGAAAACACCTTCATGATGTATCTGCCGCGCCTGTGCGAACACTGTCTGAATCCGGCCTGTGTCGCCACCTGTCCGAGCGGCGCCATCTATAAGCGTGGGGAAGATGGCATTGTGCTGATCGATCAGGACAAATGTCGCGGCTGGCGTATGTGCCTGACCGGCTGCCCGTATAAGAAAATCTATTTCAACTGGAAAAGCGGCAAGTCAGAAAAATGTATTTTCTGCTATCCACGTATCGAAGCCGGTCAGCCAACCGTATGTTCAGAAACCTGCGTAGGCCGCATCCGTTATCTGGGCGTGCTGCTGTACGACGCGGATCGTATCGAACAGGCGGCATCGGTAGAGAATGAGCAGGATCTCTATCAAAGCCAGCTGGATGTTTTCCTTGATCCGAACGATCCAGCTGTTATCGCGCAGGCGCTGAAAGATGGCATCCCGCAGAGCGTCATCGACGCGGCGCAGAAATCGCCGGTTTATAAAATGGCGATGGACTGGAAGCTGGCGCTGCCGCTGCATCCTGAATATCGTACGCTGCCGATGGTTTGGTACGTGCCGCCATTATCGCCAATTCAGTCAGCCGCCGATGCAGGCGTGCTGGATCAGCAGGGCGTACTGCCGAACGTGGAAAGCCTGCGTATTCCGGTGCAGTACCTGGCTAATCTGCTGACCGCTGGCGATACCGCGCCGGTGCTGTTGGCGCTGAAACGTATGCTGGCAATGCGTCACTACAAGCGTGCGGAAAGCGTGGATGGCGTGGTAGATACCAGCGCGCTGGAGCAGGTAGGTCTGACAGAAGCTCAGGCGCAAGAGATGTATCGCTACCTGGCGATTGCCAACTATGAAGATCGCTTTGTCATTCCTTCCAGCCATCGTGAACTGGCACGCGAGGCGTTCCCGGAAAGCAAAGGCTGCGGCTTTACCTTTGGTGATGGCTGCCACGGCAGCGACGGCAAATTTAACCTGTTTAATACACGCCGCATTGATGCGATTGATATCACGCGGAAAACCGAAAACCGGGAGGATGCCTCATGATGGCGCTAAAAATTATTGGCCGCCTGTTGGATTATCCCGATCGGGCGCTGTTCGATCATCAGCAAGAGCTGGAGGAGGCGCTGGCCTCCGCCAGCGAGCTAAACGAGCAACAGCGTGCGCAGCTGCTGGCCGTGGTGCGCGATTTCAGCGCCCGGCCGCTGCTCGATCTGCAGGCGGATTACTGTGAGCTGTTCGATCGTGGACGCGCGACCTCGCTGCTGCTGTTTGAACATGTTCACGGTGAATCCCGCGATCGCGGCCAGGCGATGGTCGATCTATTGGAACAGTACCGCACTGCCGGCCTGGAGCTGGACAGCCGCGAGCTGCCGGATTTCCTGCCGCTTTATCTGGAATACCTCAGCAGCCGCAGCCCGGAGGCCGCGCGCGAAGGGTTAGTAGATGTAGCGCCGATTCTGGCGTTGCTAAGCGCACGTCTGCGGCAGCGCAACAGCCGCTGGGCCGATCTGCTCGACGTGCTGCTGGTGCTTTCCGATAGCGGCGTTGTTGCCGATGCGCTGGAGCCACAGATTGCCCAGGAAGCGCGCGATGATACGCCGCAGGCGCTGGATGCGGTCTGGGAAGAGGAGCAAATCCGCTTCCTGGGTGAACAGGGCTGCGCGTCAGCACAACAGGACGCGCATCAGCGCCGCTTTGCCGGTGCCGTTGCGCCACAGTATCTGGATGTGGCGCAAGCCACCACAGGAATGACAGGACGCTGATCATGCAATTCTTGAATCTGTTTTTCTTTAATATCTATCCTTATCTGGCCGGTACGGTTTTCCTGGTCGGCAGCTGGTTACGTTACGATTACGGGCAATACAGCTGGCGCGCAGGCTCCAGCCAGATGTTGGATAAAAAAGGGATGCGTCTGGCATCTAATCTGTTTCATATCGGTATTATCGGCATCTTTTTCGGTCATTTGGTGGGCATGTTGACGCCGCACTGGATGTACGAATCTTTCCTGCCGATTGCCGCGAAACAGCAGCTGGCGATGGTGGCTGGCGGTATCTGCGGCGCAATGACGCTTATTGGCGGCGGTCTGCTGCTGAAACGCCGTCTGACTAATCCGCGCGTACGTGCTACCAGCAGCACCGGAGACATTTTGATCCTGACGCTGCTGGTGGCTCAGGCAACGCTTGGTCTGCTGACTATTCCTTTCTCTGCTCACCACATGGACGGCAGCGAAATGATGAAACTGGTCGGCTGGGCGCAGGCGGTCGTAACGTTCCATGCTGGCGCGGCGGCTCACCTGGAAGGCGTGGCGCTGATCTATAAAGTTCACATGGTGCTGGGCATGACGCTGTTCCTGCTGTTTCCGTTCTGCCGTCTGGTGCATATCTGGAGTGCGCCGGTTGAGTATCTGACCCGTCGTTATCAGCTGGTGCGTAACCGCCACTGATAATCCCTGTCGCAGGTCATTTGGCCTGCGACATCTTTACTCGCGCTTCTCTACAGTGTCCCCTTGTTTACCCACATAATTCAGATAGTTTTCTCGTTCCGGCAGTTCTATGATGACAGGCTCCCTGTTAACCTTTGGAGACGTTATGCCCGCCTGTATCAAGCTGATCAAAGATAAGCTGCTGTCAGATAACTGGTTTGTTTTACGTAATTATACCTACGAACTTACCACCAACAGTGGTGAAACGCTGCGTCACAAGCGCGAGGTATACGATCGCGGTAACGGTGCCACCATCCTGCTTTATAATCGTGCAAAGAATAGCGTGGTGCTGATCCGCCAGTTTCGTATGGCAACATTTGTTAATGGTAACCAGAGCGGTATGCTGATCGAAACCTGCGCCGGGCTGCTTGATAATGATTCGCCGGAAGATTGTATTCGTAAAGAGGCAATCGAAGAGACGGGTTATGCCGTTGGCAAAGTGGAAAAACTCTATGAGGCCTATATGTCGCCTGGCGGCGTAACGGAGCTGCTCCATTTCTTTGCCGCCGAGTATGATGAGTCCCAGCGGGATAATGCGGGCGGCGGTGTGGAAGATGAGTCAATTGAAGTGCTGGAGCTGCCTTTTCCCCAGGCGCTGGCGATGGTTAAAAGCGGTGAAATTTGTGATGGTAAAACCATTATGCTGCTGCAGTATGCCCAACAGGCCGGCTGGCTACACGCCTGAGGCGCTTAAGCTACTCTACTAAAAAAAGCACGTTGCCATATCTGATGAAGTGTTGCTGGCACGCCTGGTGCAAAATCCTGCGCTGCCAGCCGCCACATCATTCAAAAACGTTGAGCAGGCTGAAAATTTATCAGTAACGCTCTACGAGCTAACCGTTTAGAAATTATTCCTTGGGCGAATTCCAGCCGCAGTAAAAAAGCACCAAGGTGAGTATGGGAAGCAAGTAGAGAAGTAGGTTATGGCTTCCGCCAGGGAAGCCAAATTAAATGGCCTGTGAGTCGTCTACAAATAACGTTGGTTTCTAAAGAGTACCAGGGCAAACCATGTTATATAAATAATTTAACTCGTTCACCAACCAGCAGATGAATATTTAGCGTTAATTGTTTAATGATTTTTCGCTCACGCTTAATCGATAACATCATGACTTTCGATGTAATAAAAGTAAGGGGGGACGGGCTGGCAAAATATGCCCTGAATAATATCCCGAGCGTATAAAAGCACGAAAGATAAATAATTGAAAAGTATCTTGATAATCATGCGGTCGGGGCAGCAGTTGACATTTTTTTGTGACTTGAATCACAATTTTACCAACGGTTTCGCCTGTCAGCGGCTATTAATGCCATAACCTCTGTTTTTTCGCAGACAAAATAACGTAACCGAAGATGATTGTTCATTTGTTATGACCGTTTGATGATCTGATAACAGAGTCCGAGGAATCTGATTGAGATAAGCCGAGCGGCAAAGGATGATAAATCGTACCGTTAGGTTATCAACTCGGTTTTTCACCGGTTCCACGACTGTTTCCTTGTATGACCAGAGAAAGGCATGGTGAACCGCCGTCGTTGCGCTATCATCAATGAATTAATTTAGGGATTGGGTTATTAAATGCCTTACTGGATGAAATCGCTGTTGTTGCCTTTTCTTTTCATTGCCAGCGTGCAGGCGGCTCCGTTACAGAAAACATTTACCGACTGGCAGATCACCTGTAATAACCTTAATTATTGTGTGGCGCGTAATATCCCTGGTGAGAACGGTTTAGTGATGAGCCTTTCCCGCTACGCGGGCGTTAACGATCGTCCTTTGTTGCGCATTGACTATGGCAACCGCTATACCGGCGATCTCAAAGGGGCGGCGTTGCAGGATAACCTGCTGCTCGACCAGCAGCGTCTGCGTCCTGACTTCAAGCACTGGACGGTGGAACCTCATCATCTGGTGACCGCGCATCCTATCGCTATCGATGAGTTTCTGACGCAAATCATGGATGCCGATAATATTCAGGTAACCTGGCGTCCTCAGGCCACGATTTCATTACACGGGCTAAAAGCGGCGCTGCTGCTAATGGATGATATGCAGGGGCGTGTCGGCAGCCTCAGTGCCTGGGTTAAGCGCGGTAGCCGCAGCGTGTGGGATGTGCCGCCGGAACCTGCAGCGCCACTAACGCGTTTGCCTGACCGTCCCGCTGCGCCTTTAACAAGAGAAGAAACCACCGGCCTGATCGATTATGGCACCTGGCGCGTAAATGCCGATGAGTGTTCGCTCGACCCGATGCGCCGTGAAGTCAGCGTAGCGCCATTAACCGACAGCAAAGCTCTGCTGCTGGTGAGCTGCGAAATGGGCGCTTACAACATGATTAATTTAGCGTTTGAAGTTACCCGCACCCAGCCCTGGCAATCGCGTCGTCTGACGCTGTCGTTGCCTTTTTCCGCGCCCGGACACAGCGACAGGCAGCTGGAAATCATTAATGCGGAGTATGATGCAGCTAATGCACAGCTTTTTACCTATGCAAAAGGGCGTGGCCTCGGCGATTGCGGTATTGCCACGCGCTGGCAGTTTAATGGTCAGGAGTTTGGGCTGGCGGAGTATGCTGAAGAAAGAACCTGTGACGCCTGGCACGGCAGCGACGAATGGCCCACCCTCTGGGTAAGCCAGCGTCCATCGCCACCTGCCGCGGCGGAGCAACTATCCGCCAAATTACCTTAACGAATGGCCTGTACCTGAATCGGCGAACCTTTGTGATTGCCTGCCAGTTCAGTGACCAGGTCATTAACGCCATCGCTCATGGCGCGAAAACGCGTCAGATTAGTGCGGGTAACCACCACAAATACGCCGACGTTGTACTGCGGAATCATCGCCATATAGGTAATAAAACCGCCGCCGCCGCCGGTTTTTTGCATAATGCCTGGATGGCCGTTTTCTGGCGTCATATAGACCCAGCCCATGCCCAGCGCTTCTGCTTTGCCCGGTACATCCATGCCTTCTACTTTGGTTAACTGTTTACGTTGATAGATCAACGTTTGCAGGCGATCGATCTGTGGCGTACGCGTATTGATATCGGAATTCAAAAATTGCTGCATCCAGCGGCCCATATCTTCCGGCGTTGAATAGACGCCGCCGCTACCAATGGCTGCCAACGTATTACCGCATGGGCTGGCGCCGCGCTCCGGCACCATCAGACGTTTACACTGATCGGGAGAAGGCGTGAACGTGGTGTCCTTCATGCCCAGCGGACGCGTAACCAACTGACGAAACAGCGCCGGATAAGGCGTACCTGCCGCACGAGAAAGCGCATCCGCCAGTAAATCATAAGCAATATTAGAGTAGGCAGCGCGAACGCCAGGCGGCGTATTCAGCTGTGCTTTTTTCAGCCAGCCCCAGCGATCGGCTTTGGTCGGCCAGACAAAGACCGGACGTCCCGCTTTACCGCCGGGCTGCTCTCGCGGCAAACCGCTGGTATGGGTGGCAAGATGGATCAGACGCATCGGCTGCCCGGCATAATTGGGTACGCGCGCGCCGGGCGGCGCATAATTAGCCAGCGGATCATCCAGTTTTATTTGTCCCCGTTCCGCCATTTTAAGCATCACTTCGCTGGTCATGAGTTTGCTCAGCGAAGCAATACGAATTAACGAATCTTTTTGCGGACGCGTCTGGTTGCCAGGACGGGTTTCACCAAGGCTGGCAAAAACCCGTTGGTTACCATCAATGGCGACCAGCGCCATACCCGTAGCGGCGCTGCCATAGAAAATATGTTCAGCATAACGGTCGACAACTTGAGAAGCCAGAAGCGGATCGGACGAAGGCTGCGCCTGGCTGCGTAGCGGCAGCGTGGCAAAGAGAGCAGCCAGCAGATAAAAGCGAGTTTTCAACGGAGACAAATCCATCAGGTTTAACGGAAGGTAAATTATATTACCCGAAATAATTCATGTTGCAGCGAGGCGACGAGTCGGCAAATCTCCGGGCAGTAAATCGCTGGGATAAGCAGAAAAAGCCGATGCGTTGCAGCTTAACTATGACAGGTATAGTAATCGTTTTACTAACAACAGAAAGGGGAGAATAGAAGAAATTTTCGCATAATTGCGAAGCGTCTGGCCTGTGGCGGCCCGGTAGAATCATGAGCACCTGCAATTCCCTGACGATCAGCATCTTCCTGGCTGCATCGACACTAACGACCTCGCACTGTGGCGACGCTGTTTTATTTGAATTGTTAAGAAAAACGGCGAAAAATGCTTTCCGTTGTGTACCCTGTATGACCGTCGCGGTATCAGTAAACAATCAACGTATTGCTTATAGTTGCTGATTGCAGGCCAAAATGATCCTGAAACTTAAACCTTATGTTGGCAATAGAGTTCTCATTTTTAACCTCAAAGAAATCGAGGGAAATATGCATCGCCCAAATATCATGAACGGTAATGTCCAGTCCATTAATTCTATTCAGATCGCCAGCAAATAAAAGGCAGGGCAGTTCTATCGCGGGTGATGCTGAATTTTCTGTCATCGCTAAGCTCCGTTTAGCAACGTTGGTAACTAAGCCGCCGCAGCGAAGCAGCGGCAGATAAGTTGATATTACATCTCTTTATTTTCTTTGATATTCCAGCCCGCCGCTATTTCAGCGCCTTTGCCGCCTTTTTCCGTTTGTTCCCAGTATTGCTGGCGTATTCGGGCCGCCTGGAAATTATAGGTCATGTTAACCCGCTCGTTACCGCTGGTGCCGTTGTAAGTCAGGCCGGTTAACAGCACTTCCTCCAGAGTAATCCGCATATATTCTATCTGCGGATTACCCGCCTTACAGGCAGAGAGCTCAACTTTATTAATATGCTTGCCGCTGGAAAGGTAGCGCGCAATTGCCGGTGTGGCGCGATCGATCGGCGCATTCGCCGTCAGATCACGCCAGGTCACTTTGCCAGCGCCGCCGCCGCCGCCCGTTTGCATATTGCCCGGCTGACTGGCGCCCCAGCTAAAACCGGTAAGCGTAATCCACCCTTTATGATTAGCATCCTTTGCTTCTCCCTCTATATTTTCGATTTTCAAAAAAAGATCGATACTCATCCTTAACTCCTGTTACGTTGATTAACTACGGGGAATTGCGTCTGCCGTTCTCATTCCTGCGGGTTATAGATGTCGCAGAAAGCGCTGAAAAATATTTTCAGTGATATATTCGGTACGTCCATCCGGATAGTGCCATATTAACAGCGGGCGGTTATCTTTAGATACGCAATTGGCTGCGTCAGACATATCTTTAAAGCAAAGCAAATCGCTATCATGATCGGTGCCAGAATCTTTTTTGTATTCGGTTTGTAAAAAAAGAATAATATGGTTTTCAGGTGAATTAATAAACCCGTTCATTTCTTGCAGTTGTTGCTGATGATCTTTCCACCAGGATATTTTACCGTGTCTTGTTAATGGAAAGTTTTTTACAATCACAACCGCCAGGGTTTCACCCGGTCTATGCACGCCAATAATTTTTACTGGCAGTATTGATCGATACACTATAAATAGCAGAGTAGCTGCCAGGAGCGTGGTTAGAGATTTATATTTTATCATGACGGCCTATACGGGGTTTTTTTGTTAAAACAATATCGCTAATAAATGGTTTAAACGCATTGTTATTTATATGCTGGAGATAAAACCATATCCTGAAGATACGGAACTGGCGATAAAAATTATTGTTTATATCTTTTGCATCCAGGCCAAAATGATCCTGGATATGATATTTTATCGCTACGGTGAAACTGTCTTTATCGATCTGTAAACTTTCCAAACTAATATGGGTTGCCCAGGTATCATGAACCGTGATGCCTAAACCATTAAACCGGTCGGAAACGTCATCGAACCGGGGCAGCAGGGATTTCATTATTGAATCGTGTAAAGCTTTAAGTGCCGACTCAGGTAAAATTTTTCTTTCCCAGTCAATATAATTTTGAATCGTCTCTAAAATAACGTTAACGGAGCTCTGCATAGAACTATGCTCCGCCATCGCCTGGTCCAGCAGCGGATCGCTGAAAACGCTGCCGTTGCCGTACTGCATATGGGTAATCATGGTTCGCGCCAGACTCTTATAATTGCCATAAAATGAAAACATATCTGACAGATCGCGAAACTCATCAAACAAAATACGGGCGCGCTCTTCATGGTTGGGATGGGTATAGGGATCAACCCGCGCTGAGATATCGCGTAGGTGATATTGTTGGCGCAGCACCTCGGCGGAAAGGTCGCCATACTGCATATCGGGCGCACCGTAATCATCCATAGTATGTTGCGTGGCAAATAAAAGGCAGGGCAGTTTTATTGCGGGGGATAATAGCGTCTCAGCCATCGCGGAGGTCCTTTTAATTTTTATCCTTAGCGGGCAGGGTAGAACAGTGGAAAAACGGAAGGAAGGTAATCACAATAAAAGTGTGAGGCGTGCTGGGTTATTTTAGCTGTTAAGGTCAAAGAGCATGGTGTTAATAGTGAAGCAATTAACTGATTATAATTAAAGGTTTCATTTATTAACGCTGAGTATTTATGTTATACGCTATTATTATTTGTTATTTGCGCTGGCTTTACAAAAGGCGCGGCGGAAAAAGTATTTAAAGAGGTAGTTGGAATAACTAGACGGGCGGGAATGAACAGCTATTCAGCCGATAAAAAAGCACGCCCGGGGGCGTGCTTATGCTTAATTAACCTATTAATGCGGTTTCAACAGCGTTTCAGCATGGCTAACGATGTTTTCAACGGTAAAGCCAAACTCCGCAAACAGTTTATCTGCCGGAGCGGACTCGCCAAAGGTGGTCATGCCCACAATCGCGCCGTTCAGGCCAACATACTTGTACCAGTAATCAGCAATGCCCGCTTCTACCGCCACGCGAGCGCTTACGGTGGAAGGCAGAACCGATTCACGGTAAGCGACATCCTGTTTATCAAACAGGTCGGTTGACGGCATGGAAACCACGCGCACCTTATGCCCGGCACGCGTCAGTTTTTCCGCCGCGCCCAGGGTAATTTCCACTTCGGAACCGGTCGCGATCAGGATAACTTCCGGCGTGCCTTCGCTATCGCGCAGGATATAGCCGCCACGGGAGATATCCGCCAGCTGCTGCGGCGTACGCTCCGGCTGCATCAGGTTCTGGCGCGACAGGATCAGTGCGGTAGGGCCGTTATGGCGCTCAATCGCATGTTTCCACGCCACGGCAGTTTCTACCTGATCGCAAGGGCGCCAGGTGCTCATATTTGGCGTAAGACGCAGGCTGGCCAGCTGTTCAACCGGCTGGTGCGTCGGACCATCTTCGCCCAGGCCGATAGAGTCATGGGTATACACCATAATCTGTCGCGCTTTCATCAGCGCCGCCATACGTACCGCGTTACGCGCATACTCCACGAACATCAGGAAGGTCGCGGTATAAGGCACGAAGCCGCCATGATGCGCGATGCCGTTGGCAATCGCCGTCATGCCGAACTCGCGTACGCCGTAGTGAATATAGTTACCGGCCGCATCGTCTTTAATCGATTTTGAGCCTGACCAGATCGTCAGGTTACTGGGCGCCAGATCCGCTGAACCGCCAAGGAATTCCGGCAACAGCTTACCGTAAACTTCCAGCGCATTTTGCGACGCTTTACGACTGGCGATTTTGTTCGCATTCGCCTGCAGCTGCTCGATAAATTTCTGCGTTTCCTGCTGCCAGTTCTCCGGCATACCGCCGGTCATGCGACGGCTATATTCCGCAGCCAGCTCCGGGAAGGCCGCTTTATAAGCCGCGAATTTCTCGTTCCAGGCTTTTTCCTGCTGTTCGCCCGCCTGTTTAGCATCCCACTGCTGATAAATATCCTGTGGGATATCAAACGGTGCGTGGTTCCAGCCCAGCTGTTTACGCGTCAGCGCAATCTCTTCATCTCCCAGCGGCGCGCCGTGCGCATCTTCTTTACCCGCTTTGTTCGGCGAACCGAAGCCGATGATGGTGCGGCAGATAATCAGCGATGGCTTATCGGTCACGCTTTGCGCTTCCTTAATCGCCGCCGCAACTGCCTCAGGATCGTGACCGTCGATTTCGCTGATAACATGCCAGTTATAGGCTTCAAAACGCTGCGCGGTATCATCGGTAAACCAGCCTTCGGTCTCGCCATCGATAGAGATACCGTTGTGGTCATAGAAACCGATCAGCTTGCCAAGGCCCAGCGTACCCGCCAGCGAGCAAACTTCATGGGAAATACCTTCCATCAGGCAACCATCACCCATAAACACATAGGTGAAATGGTCAACGATGTCATGCTCGGGGCGGTTAAACTGCGCCGCCAGCGTGCGTTCGGCGATAGCCAGGCCCACAGCGTTCGCCAGGCCCTGTCCCAGCGGACCGGTGGTGGTTTCTACGCCCGGCGTATAGCCCAGCTCCGGGTGGCCCGGCGTTTTAGAGTGCAGCTGACGGAAATTTTTCAATTCCTCAATCGGCAGATCGTAGCCGGTCAGATGCAGCAAGCTATACAGCAGCATTGAACCGTGGCCGTTAGAGAGAATAAAACGGTCGCGGTCGGCCCATGCGGGATTGGTCGGATTATGTTTCAGGAAATCGCGCCACAGCACTTCGGCGATATCCGCCATGCCCATCGGCGCACCCGGGTGGCCTGATTTTGCTTTTTGTACCGCATCCATGCTTAGCGCACGAATCGCATTCGCCAGTTCTCTACGTGAGGACATGTTTTTCTCCCTTAAAGGAAAGAGTCGAAAGGATGAAAACGGGGCGAAAATTCGCCCCTGAATCAAACGTTAATGTGGCTGTTACAGCCGGGCCGCCAGCGTCTCTTCCAGTTTGATCTGGTCAGCGGCAAACTGACGGATGCCTTCAGAGAGTTTCTCTACCGCCATCGGATCCTGGTTATGTTCCCAACGGAACTCTGATTCAGAAAGCGGCGACGGCTCATGGAAGCCCTGCGTTGATGGCGTCAGTTTGCGTTCTACCGGCGCATCGCTGGACTGCAGATCCTGCAGCAGGTTAGGGGAAATCGTCAGGCGGTCGCAGCCGGCCAGCGCCAGGATCTGCTCGGTTTTACGGAAGCTTGCGCCCATGATGATGGTTTTATAGCGGTGCGATTTATAGTACTCGTAAATGGCACGCACCGATTTCACGCCCGGATCTTCATCCACGTTGTACGGGTCCATCGGCTGACGGGTGTTGTACCAGTCATAGATACGGCCCACAAACGGCGAAATCAGGAACACGCCCGCTTCGGCGCAGGCGCGTGCCTGGGCAAACGAGAACAGCAGCGTCAGGTTACAGTTGATGCCATTTTTCTCCAGCTCTTCTGCCGCGCGGATGCCTTCCCAGGTGGAGGCCAGTTTAATCAGAATGCGCGAGCGGTCGATGCCGTGGTCTTCATACATTCTTACCAGTTTTTCCGCTTTGGTGACGCACATGCCACGATCGAAGGAGAGGCGTGCATCCACTTCGGTCGAAACACGGCCCGGCACGCTTTTCAAAATTTCCATGCCGAGGTTCACAGCCACTTTATCGCTGGCGTTAATAATTTGCGTTTCTTTGCTGCCGCCCTGTTTTTTCGCGTATTCAATCGCATCATCAATCAGGTGCTTATAGGAGTCGAGTCCGGCGGCTTTCAGGATCAGAGAAGGGTTGGTGGTGGCGTCTTCAGGATTATAGTTACGAATGGATTCAATATCGCCGCTGTCCGCCACAACGGTGGTGAATTGTTTCAGTGCATCTAGCTGATTCATCTCTTAGCTCCTTGATAACCGAAGGGTAGTGCATTAAATGTGGGCAGGCGTGACCTGTTAAGCCCGATCCTTTATTTCAGACGAACCACATTGCACCAGCCGCCCCCCTGTGGAAATGCGTTTTCTCTGATTGTTGCAATGGGCTCATTCGATAGCGAGAGCCGCGTCAGCCGGGTTGCGGCCTGACGATGCTTAAAACTATGCCGATGTTTTATCGCTAGCGGCAGAATGCCACGCAGATAAAGCATGAACTTGATAACCCGTGCCTGTTATGCCGATCGGGGCACAACAGAAAATGCGTTGCCCGGCTGAAAACGTATGCGAGCCACTAAAAAGCATAGCAGAAGTAAAAAATATCGTGACCGCGCGCCTGGCGGTTAGCACGCCTGCGTACAGAGATGGCAATTCTTTGGTGCACCTCAAGTTTTTTCGCGGCGGCGCGCTCATATACTGCTCAGCTGATGTTTTATTACGCGTTATCAACCGAAGGAACCGACGATGGACGATCAACTCAAGCAGAGCGCGCTCGATTTTCACCAATATCCACAGCCGGGGAAAATACAGGTTTCTCCCACCAAGCCGCTGGCCACGCAACGCGATCTGGCGCTGGCCTATTCACCGGGCGTAGCGGCGCCCTGTCTGGAAATCGCGCAGGATCCGCTGGCGGCGCATAAATATACCGCACGCGGCAACCTGGTGGCTGTGATCTCTAACGGCACGGCGGTATTGGGGCTGGGAAATATTGGCGCGCTGGCAGGCAAGCCGGTGATGGAAGGCAAAGGCGTGCTGTTTAAAAAGTTCGCTGGCATTGATGTTTTCGATATTGAGGTGGACGAGCTGGATCCCGATCGGTTGATCAATATCATCGCTGCGCTTGAGCCGACGTTTGGCGGCATTAACCTGGAGGATATTAAAGCGCCGGAGTGTTTTTATATTGAGAAAGCGCTGCGTGAACGAATGAAAATCCCGGTGTTTCACGACGATCAGCACGGCACGGCGATTATCTGCACCGCTGCGGTGCTAAACGGGCTGCGCATCGTGAAGAAGAATATCTCCGATGTGAAGCTGGTGGTCTCCGGCGCGGGCGCTTCGGCGATCGCCTGCATGAATTTGCTGGTGGAGCTGGGCCTGCAGCGGCGCAATATCATTGTCTGCGATTCCAAAGGGGTGATCTGGCAGGGGCGCGAAGCGAATATGGCGGAGACCAAAGCGGCTTATGCCATTGCGGACAACGGTATGCGTCAGCTGGCCGAGGCGATTGTCGGTGCTGATATTTTTCTCGGCTGCTCTGGCCCGAGGGTGCTGACGCCGGAGATGGTGCAGGGCATGGCACCCAATCCGCTGATTCTGGCGCTGGCCAACCCGGAGCCGGAGATCCTGCCGCCGCTGGCGAAAGCGGTGCGTCCCGATGCGATTATCTGCACTGGCCGTTCCGATTTTCCTAATCAGGTTAATAATGTTCTCTGCTTCCCGTTTATTTTTCGCGGCGCGCTGGATGTGGGCGCGACGGCCATTAATGAAGCGATGAAGCTGGCGGCGGTTCATGCCATCGCCGAGCTGGCGCTGGCGGAACAGAGCGACGTGGTGGCTTCCGCTTATGGCGATCAGGAGCTGTCGTTCGGCCCGGACTATCTGATTCCTAAACCTTTTGATCCGCGTCTTATTGTGCAGATCGCGCCTGCGGTGGCGAAAGCGGCGATGGAATCAGGCGTGGCGACCCGACCGATCGACGATTTCGAGGCCTACCGCGAGAAGCTGACCGAGTTTGTGTATAAAACCAACCTGTTTATGAAGCCGGTGTTTGCCCAGGCGCGTAAAGAGCCGAAGCGGGTGGTGCTGGCGGAAGGGGAGGAGGCGCGCGTGCTGCACGCCACGCAGGAACTGGTTTCGCTGGGGCTGGCAAAACCGATTCTTATTGGTCGTCCCAACGTTATTGCTATGCGCCTGCAAAAGCTGGGACTGAAAATCGAGGCGGGCAAAGATTTTGAAGTGGTGAACAATGAATCCGATCCGCGTTTTAAAGCCTACTGGAGCGAATATCACCAGATGATGAAACGGCGCGGCGTCTCGCCTGAGCAGGCGCAGCGCGCGGTGATCGGCAACCCTACGCTGATTGGCGCGATTATGGTGCATCGCGGTGAAGCGGACGCCATGATTTGCGGCACCATCGGTGATTATCAGGAGCATTATGCGATAGTCGAGCGGGTGTTTGGTTTCCGTCCCGGCATCAACGTAGCGGGCGCGATGAATGCGCTGCTGTTGCCCAGCGGCAACACCTTTATTGCTGATACCTACGTTAATGAAGATCCTACGCCGGAGCAGTTGGCGGAGCTAACGATTATGGCGGCGGAAACCGTGCGACGCTTTGGCATTGAGCCTAAAGTGGCGCTGTTATCGCATTCCAGCTTTGGCACTTCTGATGCCCCGGCGGCACGTAAAATGCGCGAAACGCTGGCGCTGGTTAACGCCCGCGCGCCGGAACTGGAGATCGATGGTGAAATGCACGGCGACGCCGCGCTGGTAGAGAGCATTCGTCAGGATTTAATGCCCGACAGCCCATTAAAAGGCTCAGCTAACGTCCTGATTATGCCGAACGTCGAGGCGGCGCGAATCAGCTATAACCTGTTACGCGTCTCCAGCTCGGAAGGGGTTACCGTTGGACCGGTGCTAATGGGCATCGCGAAGCCGGTTCACGTGCTAACGCCTATTTCCTCGGTGCGGCGTATCGTCAATATGGTCGCGCTGGCGGTTGTCGAGGCGCAAACCCAGCCGCTATAGCTGTGTAGTTGAAGCCAAAGCACGGGGAGTGCAGGCAGAAGAGTAAAGCGTCCCGCGCCATGGATGGCGCGGGTCGAGCTGTCAGGGATGACGTCTTTTGCGTCTTTACGATCGGCCTGCACTCCCTGTGCGGGCACAAAGCTACTAGCTACTAGCCGACCAAACCTACTCCGGCAGCCACGCCTTAACCGGCAGAAAATCGCTATACAGCGCCGCCTCTGGCGAACCCGGCTGCGGCTGATAATCATACTCCCAACGCACCAGCGGCGGCATCGACATCAAAATCGACTCGGTGCGCCCGCCGGTTTGCAAACCAAACAGCGTCCCGCGATCCCACACCAAATTAAACTCCACATAACGGCCACGACGATAAAGCTGGAACTGACGCTCACGCTCGCCCCACGGCATCCCCTTGCGGCGCTGCACAATAGGCAAATAACCATCAAGAAAACCCTGGCCCACCGCGCGAGTAAACGCAAAACTACGCTCAAAATCAGGCGCATTCAGATCATCGAAAAACAGCCCGCCAATCCCGCGTTGCTCATTACGATGCTTAAGATAAAAATAGTCATCGCACCACTTTTTATAACGAGCATAAACATCCTCGCCAAACGGCTGACACAAATCAAAAGCGGTTTGATGCCAGTGAAGCGCATCCTCGGTAAAACCGTAAAACGGCGTTAAATCAAAACCACCGCCAAACCACCAAACTGGCTCGGCACCCGGCTTCTCGGCAATAAAAAAACGCACATTGGCGTGACTGGTTGGAATATAGGGATTCTCCGGGTGAATCACCAGAGAAACGCCCAGCGCCTCAAAACTGCGTCCGGCCAGCTCGGGGCGATGGGCAGTCGCCGAAGCGGGCATCTTATCGCCATGCACGTGGGAAAAATTCACGCCCGCCTGCTCAAACACCGCGCCTTCACGCAGCACGCGACTACGGCCGCCGCCGCCGCCAGCGCGCGTCCAGCTATCTTCCTGAAACTGCGCGCCGCCGTCTGCCAGTTCCAGCTGCTGACAAATCTCATCCTGTAACGCCAGCAGAAAGGCTTTTACCTGTTCAATATTGGGAGCATTCATATTCGCTTCACTATGTAATAAAAAAGACCACTAACTGGTCTTTTGCTGCAGTGTGAAGATTATACCTAACCCGGCCGACGATTGTGGCGGTCAAATTCAGCAAAAAAACTCACAATGCCGCTGGTAATGGCGCTGGCGATCTTCTGCCGGAAAGCGGTAGTGCCTAACAGGCGCTCCTCGGCTGGATTAGTAATAAAAGAAGTCTCGACCAGCACTGATGGAATCGACGGCGATTTCAGCACGGCAAAGGCAGCCTGTTCGGTATGCTGACTATGCAGATGATGAACCGGGCGAATCTGCTTAAGAATATGGCTGCCAAGCGTCAAACTATTTTTGATGGTATCCGTCTGCACCAGATCAAACAGCACCTGTTGCAGATAAGGATTATCACTTTGCACCTTCACGCCGCCCACTTTATCCGCCGCGTTCTCTTTTTCTGACAAATAGCGCGCCATCGCGCTGCTGGCACCGCGATTCGACAGGGCAAAGACCGATGCGCCGTTGGCGCTGGGATTGGTAAAGCCGTCGGCGTGGATAGACATAAACAGATCGGCGCCGTGCTGATGCGCAATCTCTACCCGCTCGGCCAGCGGAATAAAATGGTCGCTATCGCGCGTCAGACGCGCCTCAATATGAGGATGCTCGCTCAGTTGCTGACGCACATTATGCGCGATCTCCAGCACGATATGTTTCTCTTCGCTGCCTTCTTGCCCCACCGCGCCGGAATCAATCCCGCCATGACCGGGATCGAGCATCACAATTCTCTTGCCGTTGGCGGGACGCGAAGGTTTTACCTGCGGGCGAGGTGCCGCTGACAACATCGGCTGTTCAGCTTTCGCCAGTGCTCGCATTGAGGGCAGCAGCGCCAGCGTGGCCCCGGAAAGCAGCAGCTGGCGTCGGGTCGTTACTGGAGAGAATTTTTTCATGGCGGCGTCCAACGTTAAAAAATAACGTTATAACATGACAGCCTCAGCGCTTCGACAGGCAAGCTGTTTCAGCCTTTTACCATTTATTTCAGCTAAATAAGCAGCAGCCGTGACTTTTTTTCCTGCCTGATGCGCCATGAGGCTTGCGCCAGCAAAAGAATGCGTGATAATCAGCGAATTGTGAGTAACTCTGAGAAAATTTCATGGAAATCCGCGCATTCCGCCAGGAAGACTTTGAAGAAGTCATTACGCTTTGGGAACGTTGCGATCTGCTGCGCCCCTGGAACGATCCGGAAATGGATATTGAGCGTAAGCTAAATCACGATCCCGATCTCTTTCTGGTGGCGGTGGTCGGCGGCGAAATCGTTGGCACCCTGATGGGCGGCTACGACGGTCATCGCGGCTCGGTCTACTACCTTGGCGTGCATCCCGATTATCGTGGACGCGGCTTTGCCAACGCGTTGCTTAACCGGCTGGAGAAAAAGCTGATTGCACGCGGCTGCCCGAAAATCAACCTGATCGTGCGTGAAGAAAACGATGCGGTAATTGGCTTTTATGAAAAGCTCGATTACGACATGCAGGATGCGGTTTGCCTCGGCAAACGGCTGATTGAAGATCGCGAGTATTAATCTTGCCGGGCCGCGTCGGCGCGGCTGTAGACCTGGTTTATGATGCTTTTCACACCTGATGACTACGACAGCAAAGGCCAGCTGCGCCTGCCGCTGACGTTTTGGCTGATCCTGCTGTTGCAGGCGCGTACCTGGGTACTGTTTGTTATGGCGGGCGCGTCGCGTCAGCAGGGCGCGGAACTGCTGGAACTTTTTTATCCTGACAGGAATATCTTTTGGTTGGGGATGGCGCTGGGCATTCCTGCCGCCGCTGGCCTGCTGCTTACCGGTTACCGCCAGCGCTGGCCCGCTATCTGGCAGGCCTGGCGCTGGGTGCTCTGCGTGACGCTGTTGCTGAGCCTGGCGCTGATGCTGTGGCAGGGCGGGCAAGAGGGCGATATCTCATCATTTGCGCTGTGGCTGCCCGCCCTGTTTGATCTGTTAGCGCTGCTCTGGTTACTGTTTAGTCGTCGCCTGAAAGCCTGCTTTAATGCGCAACTCAATCAGGCGGAATAAAACTTTTTGTGCTTACACGACTCCAACCTGTCTGGAAAAGGTTGCGTAATCACTACAGGAGCTGCAATGAAATCACTACGTCCGGCATTGATCGTCGCGACTTTACTCATGGCGGGCTGTGCCAGCCACGGCTCAAACAACAGCGAATCCAGCTGGTGGAATCCGCTTGACTGGTCATGGTCCACGTTGTGGCCTGGCAACTGGTTTGGCGCTTCCCTGACGGTAACTGAGCAGGGCGTCGGCGCGATCAATGGCAGCACGCCGCTGCAGGAAAGCGCCCTTAACGCCGGTTTAAACGGTGACTATCGGCTGCGGCAGGGGATGCGCAGTGAACAGGGCGGCGTGGTCAGCTTTTGGCAGGCGCTGACCGATAATGAGGTGAAGTTGACCTTTAGCGGCAAGGATACCGTAAGCCGCATTGAGGTCGCGGATCGGGATATCGCCAGCGCCGACGGTACGCGCATTGGCGATGCCTTTAGCGAACATTATCAAAAAGCCTTTGGTCATTGTCAGGTCGCCAGCGGGGAAGCGGCATCTGCCGTACTCTGTCAGGCACCCAATAGCGAACATATCAGCTATCTGTACCAGGGGAAATGGGCGGGTCCGCAGGGCCTGATACCGCCGGATGATGTATTAAAAAGCTGGCAGGTCAGCAAAATTATCTGGCAGCGTTGAGGAAAAATATCGCGGCGGACGCAACGCTCGCTGCGATATTCTGCTCGTGCGAAACTTTCGTAAGCCAATAAATAACACATTATATTATGATCACGTGCGCGCATTTTTTGTCCAGCGCGGTCTGGTTTTAGGTGGGATATTAACGCCACTTAAATCTGGAGAGTCGTCATTATGGAAGATGGTTTAACTATTGCGCTAAGCCCCGTGCAGCTTGCCGCTGTTTTATCGCAGCAAAATATCACCGAAGCAGAAACCCTCAGCAATCGATTATTAGGCGGCCTTAATTTGGCGCTTGCCTCCGTTGAATTAATGGGCGCCACGACTCTATGCCTCGCTCCCGATCCCACGATGCTGACAAAAGCGGCCTGTATTGCCACCGGGGCGCACAGCATGGACGCCATTCATACCGCCATAGATCGCATCCTGACCGGACGCGACACCCGAACGGCAACCTTTCAGACCGCCGCCGCGCTGGCTAAGCAATTTGGCGCCAGTGAAGATACCGCCTGGCGCATCGGGCTGACCGTAGATATTGCCATTCCTTTTGCGCCTGCGATGGCGATTGGCGCGGCGCGCATTGCTAAAGTGCGGATGGGGCGAATACGGTTGATTGAACATGAGGGGATTAAGGGCATGCCGGGCGGAGGCCATACTATTGCAAAACATGTGGGGAAAACGCCGGAGGAACTGTTTCAACGGCGGGCAGTAAGCCTGAAGTCATTAACCCTGAAACCTGGCAGTACATTCAGTTCTTTTACCTCGTTAGAGGTTGCTGAGCGAGCGATTACGCAAGGGTTAAAAGCCCATCATTATAAAATTAAACACTGGGCCTCTATGGCCGCGCCTGACAGAAGTCAGCGCGCCATTGAATTAGTCTATAAACTGAATAACCCGGTTGGGATTGTTATAGATGCAACCTCAACAAACGTTTATCAGGCCAGTATAATTAAATTCGTTTTGGTAAGAGAATTCATGGGACAACGGCCCTATTATCTACTGACAGCTTATCCGGTTCTAAAATGAAAACGAAGTTCGACAATATACGCCATTTTTTTAACCTGTTTTTCTGCAACGAGTATGGCGAGTTTGGTGATACCTACCCAGAAATTGTGCAATCGGCGGTTAATATTTTGGGGGGCGTTGATGAACAGCTAATAACGGAAATCGATCTTTTTTTGCAGCTTTACCCTGACGATGAATCAGCGATGGCAGCGCTGCGTAACGTGATGGGTGATGATGATTATTGGGTTGCTTTCCCGCCAACGTTAACCGTTTTCCTGACCTGGTTAGCTTCTTATTTGAAAGAGTTGGCGCAACAGTGAAATCACGATTAATAACCTTGCGGGCGGCAGCAGGATAATTGCAGGCAGCGCTGTAGCCGTATCCTGACTTTGCGCGCTTTCCGGTGGCTCATTAAAGGATTACAGAGAATATCTGTCCCGGCACGCTGCTTGCCGTTGTTTTCCGGTATGATAATGGCCCTGTTTCGACCCTTTTCATTCCCGGAGTAGCAGCGCATGTCCCCGCATCAGAGTGGCATTTTGCCCGAACACAATCGTTTTGCCATTTGGCTGGAAGCTGTGGTTCAGGGCGACCTGAATACGATTCGCCAGGGCGTAAAAACCTTCCATCAGCAGTTAACCCAACTGCAGACGCGCTATCCCGATGCGGCGCTGGGCGCAACCGTGGCTTTTGGCAATGCGCTTTGGCGCGATCTGCAGCCGGGCGACAGCGCGCCGGAACTCAAAGATTTTCAGCCGCTGGGCAACAATATGGCCCCTGCCACTCAGCGCGACGTGCTGATTCATATTCAGTCGCTGCGTCATGATGTGAACTTCACCCTGGCGCAGGCGGCATTAGCGGCGTTTGGTGCAGCGCTACGTATTGAGGAAGAGACGCACGGTTTCCGCTGGACGGAAGATCGCGATCTTTCTGGTTTTGTTGACGGCACGGAAAACCCGCAGGGAGAGCAGCGCCAGCAGGTCGCGATTATCGCTAACGGAACGGACGCGGGCGGCAGCTACGTTTTTACCCAACGCTGGCAGCATAATTTATCGCAGCTGCAGCGCCTGCCGGTTGCGAAGCAGGAGCAGATCATCGGGCGTACCAAACTGAATAATGAAGAGTTAGAAGGCGATGCGCGCCCGGCAACGTCGCATGTTAGTCGTGTCGATTTGAAAGAGAACGGGCAGGGCTTAAAAATCCTGCGCCAGAGCCTGCCTTACGGCACCGCCAGCGGCACTAACGGCCTCTATTTTATTGCCTACTGCGCTACGCTGTACAATATCGAACAGCAGTTATTAAGTATGTTTGGCGAACGTGATGGTAAATATGACGCCATGCTGCGCTTTACCAAACCGGTTAGCGGTGCCTGGTGGTTCGCGCCCTCTGTCGAGGCGCTGCTGGCGCTGTAAAACAGCGGCGATATCAGCCTGGTATCGCCCAGATTATCGCTTTTCAGCGGCGTTGTTGTGCTTAGCTATTTTGTGGTTAAGCTTCGCCGCGCGCTTATGCTTTTTTCTACTTTTAAAGCAGCAAAAGATATATAAAACCGTTACAGCTTTGCCCTGAGTTATAAATACACTGAGCATACGGTGATGTGAGCCGGATCAATACTCAGGGTGTGAAATGACCTTTCCCGTAGCGAAAAAGTTTCTCAGCGGCGCGGCGCTCTCTTTGCTGTTGGCCGCAGGCGCGCAGGCAACCGAGCTGTTAAACAGCTCTTATGATGTCTCACGTGAACTCTTTACCGCGCTGAACGCTCCTTTTATTCAGCAGTGGGATGAGCAGCACCCGAACGACAAGCTCACCATTCGCCAGTCGCACGCCGGATCGTCAAAGCAGGCGCTGGCCATTCTTCAGGGGCTGAAGGCCGATGTGGTCACTTACAATCAGGTCACTGATGTGCAAATTCTGCACGATCGCGGCCGTCTGCTGCCTGCCGACTGGCAAGCGCGCCTGCCGAATCATAGCTCGCCTTTTTATTCCACCATGGCGTTTCTGGTGCGCAAAGGCAATCCAAAGCAAATTCATGACTGGAACGATCTGGTCCGCAGCGACGTTAAGCTGATTTTCCCTAACCCCAAAACCTCCGGCAACGGGCGTTATACCTGGCTGGCAGCCTGGGGAGCGGCAGATAAAGCGAATAACGGCGATCGCGCCAAAATCACGCAGTACATGACTCAGCTGCTGAAAAATGTCCAGGTGATGGATACCGGCGGACGCGGCGCAACCACCACGTTTGTGGAGCGCGGCCTGGGCGATGTGCTGATCAGTTTTGAATCTGAAGTGAACAATATTCGTAACCAATATGCGCCAGAGGGTTACGAAGTCGTGGTGCCGAAAACCGATATTCTTGCTGAGTTCCCGGTCGCGTGGCTGGATAAAAACGTAGCAAAAAACCATAACGAAGCGGCGGCAAAAGCCTATCTCAATTATCTCTATACGCCAGCGGCGCAGCAGATAATGACAAAATTCTATTATCGGGTGAATAACCCCGAGCTGATGCAGCAGGCGAACTTTCCGCAAACCGAGCTGTTTCGCGTGGAAGATCGTTTCGGCAGTTGGGAAACGATCATGAAAACCCATTTCGCCAGCGGTGGCGAGCTGGATAAGCTGTTAGCGGCGGGGCACGGTTAATGTTTGTAGCAAGTAGTAAACGCGTACTTCCCGGCTTTGGCATCAGTCTTGGCAGCAGCTTGTTTTTCACCTGCCTGATTTTGCTGTTGCCGATGAGCGCCCTGATTATGCAGCTGGCGCAAATGTCGCTGGCGCAGTACTGGCAGGTGATCACCAATCCGCAGGTGGTGGCGGCCTATAAAATTACCCTGATTTCGGCGGCGGTCGCTTCGCTGTTTAATGCGCTGTTCGGCATGCTGATGGCCTGGATTTTAACGCGTTACCGTTTTCCTGGCCGCAGCGTGCTGGATGGCTTGATGGATCTGCCTTTTGCGCTGCCGACGGCGGTCGCCGGACTCACGCTGGCGGGGCTTTTTTCCGTTAACGGCTGGTATGGGCAGTGGCTGGCGCAGTTCGATATCAAAGTCTCCTATACCTGGCTGGGGATTGCCGTGGCGATGGCCTTTACCAGTATTCCGTTTGTGGTGCGCACCGTTCAGCCCGTGCTGGAAGAATTGGGGCCGGAATATGAAGAGGCGGCGCAAACCCTGGGCGCGACGCCCTGGCAAAGTTTCCGTCGCGTGGTGCTGCCGGAAGTCGCACCGGCGCTGCTGGCAGGCACAGCGCTCTCTTTTACCCGCAGCCTCGGTGAATTTGGCGCGATTATTTTTATCGCCGGAAATATCGCCTGGAAGACTGAGGTTACCTCGCTGATGATTTTTATTCGTTTGCAGGAGTTCGATTATCCGGCCGCCAGCGCGATCGCCTCGGTGATCCTCGCCGCTTCGCTGCTGCTGCTGTTTGCCATTAACACGTTGCAAAGCCGCTTTGGCCGTCGTCTGGGAGGTCACTAATGGCAGATGTTAGCCAACTGAATGGCGTTGAGCGCCAGCGCATTAACTGGGGCAAATGGCTGCTGATCGCGATCGGCATGCTGGTCTCCTTTTTACTGCTGGTGGTGCCGCTGATCGCGATTTTTACCGAGGCGCTGGCGCAGGGCCTCGGGGCCGCGCTGAGCAACCTGAGCGACGGCGATATGCTGCACGCTATCTGGCTGACGGTGCTGGTGGCGTTGATTACCGTGCCGGTTAACCTGGTTTTCGGCACGCTGCTGGCCTGGCTGGTGACGCGTTTTACCTTTCCTGGCCGCCAGCTGTTGCTGACGCTGTTTGATATTCCTTTTGCGGTCTCGCCGGTAGTTGCCGGTTTGATTTATCTGCTGTTCTGGGGCGTAAACGGCCCCGCGGGCGGCTGGCTGGATGCGCACCATATTCAGCTGATGTTCTCCTGGCCCGGCATCGTGATGGCGACAGTTTTTGTTACCTGTCCGTTTGTGGTGCGCGAGCTGGTGCCGGTGATGCTTAGTCAGGGCAGCCATGAAGACGAGGCTGCAGTGCTGTTGGGCGCATCGGGCTGGCAGATGTTCCGCCGCGTGACGCTGCCTAATATTCGCTGGGCGCTGCTGTATGGCGTGGTGCTGACCAACGCCCGCGCAATTGGTGAATTTGGTGCGGTCTCGGTGGTGTCGGGATCGATTCGCGGCGAGACCTATACCTTGCCGCTACAGGTTGAGTTACTGCATCAGGACTACAACAGCGTAGGCGCATTTACCGCCGCCGCGCTGCTGACGCTGATGGCAATAGTGACGCTGTTTTTGAAAAGCGCGCTGCAATGGCGATTAGAGAACCAGCAGAAGCGTTTACAGCAGGAGGAAAATCATGAGCATTGAGATTAAGCAAATCAACAAATCGTTTGGCCGTACGCGCGTGCTTAACGACATCTCGCTGGATATTCCTTCTGGTCAGATGGTGGCGCTGCTTGGCCCTTCCGGCTCGGGGAAAACCACGCTGCTGCGCATTATCGCCGGGCTGGAACATCAGAACAGCGGGCAAATCCGCTTTCATGAGAAGGATGTCAGCCGCGTCCATGCGCGCGATCGTCAGGTTGGCTTTGTGTTCCAGCACTACGCGCTGTTCCGTCACATGACCGTTTTCGACAATATCGCTTTTGGCCTGACGGTGCTGCCGCGTCGTGAACGACCCTCCACGGCGGCAATCAAACAGAAGGTGACGCAGCTGCTGGAGATGGTACAGCTGGGGCATCTGGCCTCCCGTTATCCGGCGCAGCTTTCAGGCGGCCAGAAACAGCGTGTGGCGCTGGCGCGCGCGCTGGCGGTGGAGCCGCAGATCCTGTTGCTGGATGAGCCTTTCGGCGCGCTGGACGCACAGGTGCGTAAAGAGCTGCGTCGCTGGCTGCGCCAGCTACATGAAGAGCTGAAATTTACCAGCGTCTTTGTGACCCACGATCAGGAAGAGGCGATGGAAGTGGCCGATCGGGTGGTGGTCATGAGTCAGGGCAATATCGAGCAGGTCGGTACGCCGGATGATGTATGGCGCGAACCGGCCAGCCGTTTCGTGCTGGAGTTCCTCGGCGAAGTGAACCGTTTTGATGCTGAAGTGCATGGCTCGCAGTTCCACGTCGGCGCGCATCGTTGGCCGCTGGGCTATACGCCTGCGCATCAGGGTGCCGTTGAGCTGTTCCTGCGTCCGTGGGAGATTGATGTTGCGCGTCAGAGCAGCCTGGAAACCCCTTTGCCGGTACATATTCTGGAAGCGAGCCCGCGTGGTCACTTCTGGCAACTGCTGGTGCAGCCTGCTGGCTGGCAGACGGAGCCGTTTAGTCTGGTATTTGAGGGCGAGCACGCCGCCCCGCAGCGCGGCGAGCGTCTCTACGTTGGCCTGCAGCAGGCGCGCCTCTATCAGGGTAATACGCCGCTGCGTGCGGTTGCCTTTGCCGAAAGCGCCTGATATTTTCTAACGCTTCATCTTTTGCAGGGCGGGATCTTCCCGCCCTGTTACGTTGTCTGCCAGGAATAGACCGTGACGACTCTGGAAAACACCATCGGCAATACGCCGTTGATTAAACTGCAGCGCCTGACGCCTGCCAACGGCAGCGAGATCTGGCTAAAACTGGAGGGCAACAATCCTGCCGGCTCCGTTAAGGATCGCGCTGCGCTCTCTATGATCCAGCGTGCTGAACAACGCGGCGAGATCGCGCCCGGCGATCTGCTGATTGAAGCGACCAGCGGTAATACCGGCATTGCGCTGGCGATGATCGCCGCAATGAAAGGCTATCGTCTGCGGCTGCTGATGCCGGATAACATGAGTCAGGAGCGGCAGGCGGCAATGCGCGCCTACGGCGCGGAACTGGTTCTGGTCAGCCGGGAACAAGGCATGGAGGGCGCGCGCGATCTGGCTCAGGCGATGGCGGCGCGTGGCGAAGGCAAGGTGCTGGATCAGTTTAATAATCCCGATAACCCGCTGGGGCACTATGCCACCACCGGCCCGGAAATCTGGCAGCAAAGCCTTGGGCGTATTACGCACTTTGTTTCCAGCATGGGTACTACCGGCACCATTACCGGGGTTGGCCGCTATCTGAAAGAGCAAAATCCGCAGGTGCAAATTATTGGTTTGCAGCCGCAGGAGGGCAGCAGTATTCCCGGCATCCGCCGCTGGCCGCAAGCCTATATGCCCGGCATCTGGCGTCCTGAACTGATTAATCGCATTATCGATATGGGGCAGGGCGAAGCGGAAGAGACCATGCGCCAGCTGGCGCGGCGCGAAGGGATTTTCTGCGGCGTTAGCTCCGGCGGCGCGGCGGCAGGCGCGATCCGCATCGCGCTGGAAAATCCGGGCAGCGTAGTGGTGGCTATCGTCTGCGATCGCGGCGACCGCTATCTCTCCACCGGCGTTTATCAGTAGCGCCACGCAGCAGTCGGCCGCTCGATTCAGGTCGCAGCGGTAAGCGTAACGCGTCCTGCGCCATAGTCGACGCAGGACGCACATTCAGCATTAAGACGTTTACGTCTTTACCTGTGGTCTGGCTCAGCACCAGGCTTGTGCCGCTCAGTGCCAATATCCGCGCTATTCGCGCTCCAGGGCGTGAATCGGATCGAGCCGCGCGGCGCGTCTTGCCGGGAAAAAGCCGAATAGTATGCCGATCAGGCTGGAACAGACAAAGGCCGCCACAATCGAGGCCGGCGAATAAATCATACCAAAACGGCTGGTGGTCTGCGCCAGAACGAAGCCCGGCACCAGCGACAACAGCACGCCGATAATCCCGCCGGTAAGACAGACCAGCACCGCCTCAATTAAAAACTGTTGCATAATATCGCTGGCACGTGCGCCTACCGCCATACGTACGCCAATTTCACGGGTTCGCTCGGTCACCGAAACCAACATGATATTCATCACCCCGATGCCGCCCACCAGCAGCGAAATCAGCGCGATCATCGCCACCAGCAGCGTCATAATATCGGTGGTGCTTTGTATGGTCTGACGAATGCTGTCGGCGTTAAAAATAAAGAAATCCTTGCTGGTATGACGCTGCATCATCAGACGCGTCACGCCTTGCTCCGCCAGCGCCAAATCGACGTTGTCACGTACCCGTACGGTGATGCCGCTGAGCCAGGTTTGTCCCACCATCCGCTTCATCACTGTGGTGTAGGGCACCCAGATATCAAGGTTGCTGTCATTAACAAAACTGCTCTGATGGGTAGCAACGCCAATAATCCGCACCGGCATGTTCCCTAAAATCACGATCTGGCCCAGCGGATTTTCTCCGTTGGGAAACAGCCGTTTAAGGGTGTTTTTATCAATCACCGCTTCCTGCGCCAGCTTATCCACGCCCTGACGATCGAAGGCCATGCCCTGCGTCACCTGATAGCCGCGCACGGCGAAAAACTGCTCGCCGACACCGTTAACTGATACCGTCAGCGCCTGATTGCGGTATTTAAGCGTGGTATTGGTTGAGATCTGCGGCGTTACGCTGTGAACATAAGGCTGGTGAGCCAGCGCATCGGCATCGCTGGCGCGCAGCGTCTGAATCGATGCCGAGTTCATATCGCCGAAATCTTTGCCGGGGTAGATCTCCAGCGTGCTGGTGCCCATCGAGCTGATTTCCTGCAGGATTTTTTGCTGCGATCCTTTACCCAGCGCCACCACCGAAACCACCGAGGCGATACCGATAATAATGCCGAGCATAGTGAGGAAAGTGCGTAAGCGCTGCGACATCATAGACACCAGCGCCATGCGAAACGCTTCCGTCAGCCGATCGCGCGTGGCGCGCCAGGGGTTGCCTGTTGCGCGCGGCGTAACCTGGCGCGGGATAGCTGGCGAAACCTGGCGTTGGCTGTCGCTGAGAATATCCCCGTCGCGAATTTCAATAATGCGCTGCGCATGCTGCGCAATCTGCATATCGTGCGTCACGACAATAATGGTGTGCCCTTGCTGATGCAGGTCATGCAGAATGCGCATCACCTCTTCACCGCTATGGCTATCCAGCGCGCCGGTCGGCTCATCGGCCAGAATCACTTCGCCGCCGTTCATCAGCGCACGCGCGATACTGACGCGCTGCTGCTGACCGCCGGAAAGCTGTCCTGGACGATAATGCAGACGCTCGCCAAGGCCGAGACGGGTAAGCAGGGCGGCGGCGCGTTCACGACGCGCCTGTAGCGCCTGGCCTGCGTAGATGGCGGGCATTTCGGCATTGCCCAGTGCGGTCAGCCCGCTGAGCAGATGATAACGCTGGAAGATAAAGCCGAAATGTTCACGCCGCAGCGCCGCCAGCGCATCGTTATCCAGCGCCGAGACCGCGCGATCGGCAATAACGTATTCACCTGCGCTGGGTTTATCCAGGCAGCCAAGGATATTCATGAGCGTCGATTTGCCCGACCCCGACTGCCCTACGATGGCAACGAATTCACCTGACGCAATCGCCAGATTGATATTGTGCAACACCTGTACCTGTTGCTCGCCATTCTGAAAAGAACGGCAGATATTATTCAGCTGTAGCAGCGCCATTATTGTGGCTCCGTGCCGCCAGCGGGGGCATCAGCTGCGCTGCGCTGGCTCAGTACCACTTTTTCGCCAGCTTTCAGGCCGGAAACGATCTCCGCTTCGACATTATCATTCAGCCCAACCACGACCTGGCGGCGCGTTACCTGTTGGTTGGCGTCCAGCACCTGTACCGACGTTTTACCATCAATATGATCAATGGCGGTTGCGGGGATCACCAGCGCATTTTGTCGTTCGCCCAGCACAATATGCACCTCTGCCGACATGGAAATACGCAGGCGATGCTGCGGGTTCGGTACATCAAACAGCCCGTAATAGTAGATGGCGGTTTTCTCGCTGGAACTGCTGGAGGCGCTGGTGAGGCTGCTGGTGTCGTTATTAATTGAGTCCGGCGCCGGTTCGATGGCGCGCAGCGTGCCTTCATAGCGTTTTTGCGGCTCGCCGAGCACGGTAAACCAGACTTTCATCCCTGGCTCGACCTTGATCACGTCCGCTTCAGAGATTTGCGCCTTCACCGTCATGGTATCGAGATTCGCTACCTTGATGAGCGTTGGCGCGCTTTGTACGGCGTTAACCGTTTGTCCTTCTTCCACCGGAACGGAAACCACCGTGCCGTCCATCGGCGACACAATGCGCGTGTAGCCAAGGTTAACCTGCGCGGTGTTGACTTCAATCTGCGCCTGCACGATCTGCGCATCCAGCGCACGGATTTCCGCTTCGGTGGCGCTGAGCGTCGCCAGCGCGCTGTCATAGTCCGCTTTCGCGGTCAGATTTTTAGCCAGCATCGTCTGCTGACGGGTAAAGGCGGCGCGATAGTTGACGAGCTGCGCCTGTTTTGCTGCCCGCTGCGCTTCAATGTTTTTTAACGCCGCCTGCGCGTTTTGTAGGGCGTTTTGCTGGGTCATGCTGTCGATTTCCGCTACCAGCTGACCTTGTTTAACCTGATCGCCCAGTTCGACGCGTAAGCTTTTGATCTGACCAGAGGCCTGCGCGCCGACGCTGACCAGTTTGCTGGCGGTAAGCGTACCGTCTGCCAGCACCGCCTGCTGTAGCGGACGTTGTTCTACCGTCGCGGTTAAAAATTCTGTGGGCGCTTTGCGCTGAGGCAGTAGCATCCAGGCAATAATCACAACAATAATTAACAATAGCAGCAGTAAAATTCCCTTGCGGCTAAATAAGGTGCGGCCTAATGCCATGGTAAATATCCCTGGTACGAAGAAAGCACTGGTATAACGTAAAAGCCTGCCACAATAAAGTGAAACCGCAGCCTAATCGGGCAAGCCTCTCTGTAAGGATTGAGTAAATTCAGCTGCGCACTTTTCCGCTTAAGGACAAAATAACGCCAACCCTTTGTGAGAGTAGATCCATGAAAATTCTGTTAGTTGACGACGACCTGGAGCTGGGCACCATGCTCAGCGAATATTTGCTGGGCGAAGGCTTTGACGCCTCGCTGGTGCTGACCGGCCAGGCCGGCGTTAATGGCGCGCTGTCCGGGGCGTATCAGGCGATGATTCTGGATATTATGCTGCCCGATATGAGCGGCATTGACGTGCTGCGTCAGGTGCGACAGAGCAGCCGCATTCCGGTCATTATGCTGACGGCGAAAGGGGATAACATCGATCGGGTTATCGGGCTGGAGATGGGCGCCGATGATTATGTGCCTAAACCCTGCTACCCGCGTGAGCTGGTAGCGCGTTTGCGCGCCGTGTTGCGTCGCTTCGAGGAGCTGCCTGCGCAGCAGGAGAAGCAAGAGGTGGTGCGCTGGCGCGATTTGACGCTTAACCCCGCGACGCGCATCAGCGAATGGAAAAAAAAGCCGTTTGATCTTACCGCTTCCGAATTTAATCTGCTCGATTTGCTGCTGCGGGCGCCCGATCGGGTGGTTTCCAAAGATGAGCTGTCGGAGAAAGGGCTGGGACGACCGCGCGAAGCGTACGATCGCAGCGTGGATGTGCATATCAGCAATATCCGGCAGAAACTCGCCACGTTGACCGGCGATGCCATCAATATCGAAACCGTACGCAGCATCGGCTATCGCATTCGATGAATAACCGTTTTCGTGGTCGCCTGTTCTGGAAGATATTATTTGGCTTTCTGCTGGTGTTTATTCTGATCAGCCAGCTGCTGTGGCTGGGATTTACTCTCTATGGCCGACACCGCGAACCGCCAGAGCATATCGCGACGCGGCGTATTGTTAATTTGCAGATGGCCTCTGCGGTATCGGTATTACAACATGGCGGCCTGCCTGCGCTGGACAATATGATGTCGGACTGGTCGCCCGGCGATCGGCGCTTTTTTTCCGTCACGCCGATGCCGATACCGCCGCAGGAAGTTTCACGCCAGCAGCTGAAGCCTTCTCTGTCGGGGCGCGGCTTTCCCGATCAGGTAATTGAATGGGTGACCGGCGCGGATGGCCAACAGTATCAGCTGCGCTATGACGTCAAGGGGCTGCGAGAAGACAGCGAAATGGGCGGCCCGCCGCGTAAGATCCTGAATATTCCTGAGCCGGTCTTCTGGTTTGCCGGGGTGATGGGGCTGCTGTTCAGCTCGCTGCTGGCCTGGAACCTGACGCGCCCGATGCGGCAATTACGCCTGGGCTTTACCCGCGTATCGAATGGCGATCTCTCTGTTCGGCTTTATCCGCAGATGCGTCGTCGTCACGACGAGTTTTCCGTAGTGGCGCGTGACTTTGATGCGATGGTGGAGCGGCTGGCGGTGTTGGTTAAAGCGCGCGAAGAACTGCTGCATGATATCTCTCATGAGCTGCGTTCGCCGTTGGCGCGACTACAGCTGGCAACGGGGTTGGCGCGTCAGACGCCGGATTCGGTGAATGCGTCGCTGGATCGCATTGATGAAGAGGCGCGACGGCTGGATAAAATGATTGGCGAGCTGCTGACGCTGTCGCGCGCTGAGAATGAAAAGATGCCCGACGAGCAATATTTCGATCTTTATGGCCTGCTGGAAACGGTGGTGAACGATGCGCGTTATGAGGCGCAGCTTCCCGGCGTAGAGATTACGCTGGCGACTGAGGAAAACGCCGACTACACGGTCAAAGGCAACGCCGAATTAATCCGTCGGGCGATAGAAAATGTGGTGCGTAACGCGTTGCGCTATTCGGTGCAAGGGCAGGTGGTTAGCGTAACGTTACAACCAGAGGGCGGCTGGCTGACGATGCGCATAAGCGACAGCGGGCCGGGGGTGGATGCCGACAAGCTTTCCAGCATTTTCGATCCTTTTGTACGCGTAAACTCGCCGATGCAGGGCAAAGGTTACGGTTTAGGGCTGTCGATTGTGCGTAAAGTGGTGCTGGCGCATCATGGCGAAGTTCAGGCATTGAACGGACGCAACGGCGGTTTAGAGATGATTATCCGTTTGCCGCACTGGCAAAGTTAATTTTCAGGTAACCACCATAAAAAACGGCACCCGAAGGTGCCGTTTTACTTCGCGTTTAAGCCGTTATTTCTTGATACGAATAACCGGCGTTTCGCCAACAACCACCTGACCGGTGAGCTTAGTCAGCTCTTTGATCTCATCCATATTCGAGATCACTACCGGCGTCAGGGTAGATTTTGCTTTCTCTTCCAGCAGCGGCAGATCAAACTCGATGACCACGTCGCCTTTCTTCACTTTCTGGCCTTCTTCCGCGATGCGTTTGAAGCCTTCGCCTTTCAGCTCAACGGTATCAATACCGAAGTGAACAAACAGCTCAATGCCGCTATCTGATTCGATAGAGAATGCATGGTTGGTTTCGAAAATTTTGCCGATGGTGCCATCAACCGGCGCAACCATTTTGTTGCCTGCTGGTTTAATTGCGATGCCATCGCCAACGATTTTCTCCGCAAATACTACGTCTGGCACGTCTTCAATATTTACGATCTCACCAGACAGCGGGGCGACGATCTCAATGGTGCCAGATGCGCTTTCTGTTTTATCGCCAAAAAGTTTGGATAAAAAACCCATGATCTTCTCCTAAGCAGTAATGTTGGGCCAGCGTATCGCGGAATCAGCAGAGTGTTTTTTCTTTAATGAACTTGTTGACCAGGTTCATCAACTCTTCCGCGGTCGGTTGAGCCAGAGCCTGCTCTGCTAATGCCTTCGCATCTTCGAAGTTCGTATTGCGGATGATCTTCTTGATGCGCGGGATAGAAATGGCACTCATGCTGAATTCATCCAGCCCCATTCCCAATAACAGTAGTGTAGCACGTTCATCACCGGCCAGCTCACCACACATGCCGGTCCACTTGCCTTCGGCGTGAGATGCATCAATAACTTGCTTAATCAAACCAAGAACTGACGGCGTCATTGGGTTATAAAGGTGCGAAATCAGCTCGTTACCGCGATCGACGGCCAGAGTATACTGCGTCAGATCGTTTGTCCCAATACTAAAGAAGTCCACCTCTTTCGCCAGATGACGGGCGATAACGGCTGAAGCTGGCGTTTCCACCATAATGCCGACTTCAATGGTTTCGTCAAAGGCTTTGCCTTCTTCACGCAGCTGGGCTTTTAACATCTCCAGCTCCGCTTTCAGGAAGCGCACTTCTTCAACGGAAATGATCATCGGGAACATAATGCGCAGCTTGCCAAAAGCAGAGGCGCGCAGGATAGCACGCAGCTGGGCATGCAGAATTTCTTTGCGATCCATGGCGATACGAATAGCGCGCCAGCCAAGGAACGGGTTCTCTTCTTTCGGCAGATTCATATACGGCAGGTCTTTATCACCGCCGATGTCCATGGTGCGGACGATAACCGCCTGAGAACCCATCGCTTCAGCAACGGCTTTGTAAGCCTGGAACTGCTCTTCTTCGGTTGGCAGCGCATCGCGATCCATAAACAGGAACTCGGTACGGTAGAGACCCACACACTCTGCGCCGTTACGCTCAGCGCCCGGGATATCACGCACGGTGCCGATGTTAGCGCCAACTTCAACCTGATGTCCGTCCAGCGTAATCGCCGGCAGATCTTTCAGCTTAGCGAGTTCAGTTTTCTCGCTCAGATATTGATGCTGTACCGCTTTTAACTCTTCGATGACTTCAGCAGTCGGGTTAACGTAAACCTTGTTGTTAACGCCATCCAGAATCACATAATCATCGTTCTTAACGCGACTGGTGACGTCACCGGTGCCAACAATGGCAGGCAGCTCAAGCGAACGCGCCATAATGGAGGTGTGTGAAGTACGGCCGCCAAGATCGGTAATGAAGCCCAGTACTTTTTTCAAATTCAGCTGTGCGGTTTCGGAAGGGGTCAGATCCTTCGCAACCAGCAGCACTTCGTCTTTAATCGCGCTCAGGTCGACAATATGCAGACCAAGAATGTTTTGCAGCAGACGCTTACCGATATCGCGTACGTCGGCAGCACGTTCTTTCAGATATTCATCATCCAGCTCTTCCAGTGCTTTGGCCTGACCTTCAATGACGCTATGGGTCGCGGCATCCGCCGTCGCCATTTCATCTTTAATCAGGCTGATGATTTCCTGCTCCAGCTCTTCGTCTTCCAGCAACATAATGTGGCCTTCGAAGATCGCTTCCTTTTCTTCGCCGAACGTCTCGCCCGCTTTAATTTTTATGGCTTCAAGCTGTTCAGCGGCTTTACCACGACCTTCAAGAAAGCGCGCCACTTCCTGATCAACCTGATCGGCAGAAATTTTCTTCCGGTTGATAACGATTTCATCTTCCTTCAGCAAAAGTGCTTTGCCGAAAGCGATACCCGGTGATGCTAAAATGCCTGAAATCATAACTCTACCTTTATTATAACGATGCCTACCAGGCGAAACGAGGTGCCAGGATCCTGCGGAACCGTACTTTACGGATGCAACAACGCGGACATAATGTCCGCGATCAATATGTTTGCACTCAGTTGCCTGATGAAACGGTTTTCGGCGGCTGGACGATTACTCGAGTTCAGCCATCAATTTAACCAGGTGCTCAACGGCCTGCTGCTCATCTTCACCTTCAGCAGACAGCGTCACCACGGTTCCCTGAGTCAGACCCAAAGTTTGCAGCTTGAACAGGCTTTTCGCACTGGCAGATTTACCATTGGACGTCACAGTGATTTCTGAGGCAAAAGCTTTTGCTTCTTTAACGAACTGAGCAGCCGGACGAGTATGCAGGCCATTAGGTGCGGTGATGGTAACTTCTTGCTGGAACATTATGTTTCCCCAACTTAATTAGGTTTGGTGTTTTGTCTCTAAAGTCTAGCCTGGCGGCGAAACTTTAGCCTGTGAAGGTCGCGCTGGTTCGAGTACGGGACTCACCAAAAAATGCGCAATTAAGGTATGAGAGCGGACGGGGCAAAAAAACAGGGGTTTTCGCTTCGCTGCTCTACTCCTCATTATGCCGCGTGTTGCGCTATTCCGCCAAATCAGTAAATCGATTCAGCTTGATCCAGTTCAAACCGTGATTAATTTTGCGGTTCGAAATAATGTCAGCTTAAATACCAGAGCTACCAGAGTGAATCAATGTCAGGGGTGGTAAAAATTTGAAGTGCGCCACAAAAAAGCACCTCGGAAGGCGCTTTTTGCGACAATACAGACATCCTGGCACTACTATTGCAGTTCTTTTTCGCTAAACAGGTCGGCAAACAGTGCAGTACTCAGATAGCGCTCGCCGGAAGAGGGCAGGATAACAACGATATTTTTATTGGCGTAGGCTTCGTCTTCCTGCAGCTTGAGTGCGGCGGCAACGGCGGCGCCAGAGGAGATACCGGCCAGAATGCCTTCCTCATCCATCAGGCGACGGGCAGTGGAAATCGACTCCTCGTTAGTGATCGCCACCACTTTATCCACCAGACTAAGGTCAAGGTTGCCAGGGATAAAGCCTGCGCCGATGCCCTGGATTTTATGCGGGCCGGGTTTCACTTCCTGTCCCGCCAGCGTCTGAGCGATAACCGGTGAATCGGTCGGCTCCACCGCGACGGCGATTAAATCTTTTTTGCCTTTGGTATTTTTAATGTAACGCGCTACGCCGGTTAGCGTGCCGCCGGTGCCGACGCCAGAAATAAACACGTCAACCTGACCGTCGGTATCTTCCCAGATTTCAGGACCGGTGGTTTTTTCATGAATTTCCGGGTTCGCCGGGTTACTGAACTGCTGCAGCATCAGAAATCTATCCGGATCGCTGGCAACAATCTCTTCTGCTTTAGCAATCGCGCCTTTCATGCCTTTTGCGCCTTCGGTTAACATCAGGCTGGCACCCAGCGCCTTCAGCAGTTTACGACGTTCAACCGACATGGTTTCCGGCATGGTTAGCGTGAGTTTATAACCACGGGCTGCCGCGACATAAGCCAGCGCAATGCCGGTGTTGCCGCTGGTAGGTTCAACCAGCTCTACGCCCGGTTTCAGAATTCCGCGCTTTTCTGCGTCCCAAATCATATTGGCACCGATACGGCATTTAACGCTGAAACTGGGATTGCGTGACTCAATCTTCGCCAGAATGCGTCCATTGCCGATGCGGTTCAGACGAACCAGCGGCGTATGACCGATTGTCAAAGAGTTGTCTTCATAAATCTTACTCATAGCCTGTCCTTAACTGTATGAATTTCAGGGAACCGTGAAAGCATACCTTTTCCATTTTCGCAAGGAAGGAAGGAAATAGTATATGTATATGTTTAGCTGAAATAAGCCTTTGCAAAAATGCATAAGATAGGTGCATAGCGGCCGCCAGCAGATCGTTACCGGTTTATATCCGTGGAGCGCACCGCCTGCGTACCCAACTGATTGCGATAGCGATCGACCCACATTGCCGTTGCGCCGCAGACCGCCACCGGCATAATCGCCAGATTGACCAGCGGGATCATGGTAAACAGGCTCACCAGCGCGCCGAACTGCATATTCGCCGTTTTATGCTGACGCAGCGCGCCGCGCATGGCCTGAAAGCTGACCTTATGATTATCAAAAGGATAGTCGCAGTATTGAATCGCCAGCATCCAGGCGCTAAACAAAAACCACAGCACCGGCGCGACGGTTTGTCCGAAACCAGGAATAAAGTAAAGCAGCAACAGCCCCAGCGCGCGCGGTAAATACCAGGCAAGTTTTTGCCATTCACGCTTCATGATGCGCGGAATATCTTTTATCAGCGCCAGCCAGCCGCTGTCAGGCATGGGATGGCCGGTCAGTCGTCCTTCCAGCTGTTCCGCCAGCAGGCCGCAGAAGGGCGCGGCGATCAAGTTAGCAATGGTGGAAAAAAAGTAGCTGAACACCAGCACAATCGACAGCACGGTCAGCGGCCAGAGCAGATAGCTTAACCACTGTAGCCAGTCAGGCACATGCGATATCACGCGGGGAATCCATTCACTGAGGCGGTAAAACAGCCAGGTAAAGGCGCCACCGAGCAAAATAATATTCACCAACAGGGGAATAATAACGAAACGACGAATGCCCGGCAGGCGGATCAGTTTCCAACCCTGAGCGAAGTAGTGAATACCATTATATGAAGCGGGTTGAACCGTGGCCATCGACAGTTTTTCTCCTCTGTTTAGCAGGCCAGGCTATCATAACCTGGCTTTTTGCGGTTACCAGTTGCCTTTTGGCTGAAAAAACAGCAAAAAAGCGGGATGGCTCTATCTTATTTGTCAGAAAAGCCGGTGCAGACTTGCACTTGTTTAGCGGGACAAATACAGTTAGAGGATAAAGTTTGCCGTGGTGGCAAGGTATTGGAACAACAGAGAATACAATGATGCAGGATTTGCGTCTGATATTAATCGTTGTTGGCGCGATCGCCATAATAGCGCTGCTGCTTCACGGGCTGTGGACCAGCCGTAAAGAGCGCTCATCTGTGTTTCGCGATCGCCCGCACAAGCGTTTAAAACAGGATCAAGAAGAGAGCCTGACCGAAGAGGACGTCAATGGTGTGGGTGAAGTTCGGGTCCGACGTACGCCGACAAAATCTTCACATAATGAACCCTCTTTTGATGGATTTAGCGCAGAAGACGAAGAGCCCGCGCCACGTCCCGCTGCGCCTAAGCCGCAGCCTACGCGTTCGGCGGTGCCGGTAGCGCCGCAGCCGGAACGCGATCCGCTGTTTGACGGCGAGCCTTCCGTTGCGGTTGAACATGAGCCTGTTGAGCCGCGTCCGCAAAGCGCGCCTCAGCCAGCGACCCCGCGCGTACAGCCGCCTGTGCGTCAGGCGGAAACGCCGGTGCAAAAGCCTGTCGATCCTTTACTTGATGATGAACCGCAGTGGCTGGATGATGATGACGAGCCGGTTATCACCGTTGCCAGCGAGGCGCCAGCGGCGTCGGTAGCAGCAGAGCCTGCGCCGCAGCCGCGTGAAGAAGCGCGTCGCAAAGAGACAGTGCTGGTGTTGCATGTCGCGGCCCATGCCGGTGGCGAATTAAACGGAGAAAGCCTGCTGCAGGGCGTGTTGCAGGCGGGTTTCCAGTTTGGTGAAATGAATATTTTCCATCGTCATTTAAGTCCGGCAGGCAGCGGCCCGGTGCTGTTCAGCCTGGCGAATATGGTGAAACCGGGCTCTTTTAACCCGGATGCCATGTCTGACTTTTCCACGCCTGGCGTCTCTATTTTTATGATGGTGCCTTCCTATGGCGATCCACATCAAAACTTTAAGTTAATGCTGCAGTCGGCGCAGCGTATCGCTGACGATGTCGGCGGCGTGGTGCTGGATGATGAGCGTCGTATGATGACGCCGCAAAAACTGGAAACCTATAAGGCGCGCATTCGCGACGTGGTCGACGCGAACGCCTGATAGCCGGTTCCCGCTTTGTTCCCTGAACCCCCGCTTGTCGGGGGTTTTCTTTCTCTGATGGTGCGTTATGGAATCCGTACAAGAAAAAATCACTGAGCTGCGAACCACGCTTCGTCATCACGAATATCTGTATCACGTGCTGGACACGCCGGAAATTCCCGATGCGGAATACGATCGCCTGATGCGCGAACTGCGTACGCTGGAAGAGCAGCACCCCGATCTCATCACGCCCGACTCACCCACCCAGCGCGTAGGTGCCGCGCCGCTAACCGCTTTTGAGCAGGTACGTCACGAAGTGCCGATGCTCTCGCTGGATAACGTTTTCGACGAAACGGGTTACCTCGCGTTTAATAAGCGCGTGCAGGATCGGCTGAAAAGCAGCGACGATATTACCTTTTGCTGCGAGCTGAAGCTGGATGGGCTGGCGGTCAGCCTGCTGTATGAAGATGGCCTGCTGGTGCGGGCCGCCACGCGTGGCGACGGCACGACCGGGGAAAACATCACTACCAACGTACGCACTATCCGCGCCATTCCGCTGCGTCTTAAAGGGGATAACATCCCGGCACGGCTGGAAGTGCGTGGCGAAGTGTTTATGAATCAGGCTGGTTTCGAAAAGCTAAACGCCGAAGCGCGTCGCACCGGTGGGAAGATTTTCGCCAATCCACGTAATGCGGCGGCGGGATCGCTGCGTCAGCTTGATCCGCGTATCACCGCGAAGCGTCCGTTAACCTTCTTCTGTTATGGCATCGGGCTGGTGGAAGGGGGAGAGCTGCCGCACAGTCACTGGGAACGCTTGCAGCAGTTTAAGGCCTGGGGCATTCCGGTCAGCGATCGTATTCGCCGCCTTCACAGCGCGGAAGAGGTGCTGGATTTCTATCATCAGGTAGAACGCGACCGCCCGCAGCTTGGTTTTGATATTGATGGCGTGGTAATCAAAGTTGATTCGCAAGAGTTGCAGGAGCGGCTGGGCTTTGTAGCCCGTGCGCCGCGTTGGGCCATCGCCTTTAAGTTTCCGGCGCAGGAGCAGCTTACCCACGTACGTGACGTTGAGTTTCAGGTGGGTCGTACCGGTGCGATTACGCCGGTGGCGCGCCTGGAGCCGGTACAGGTGGCGGGCGTGCTGGTCAGCAACGCGACATTGCATAATGCCGATGAAATCGCGCGCCTTGGCCTACGTATTGGCGATCGCGTGGTGATTCGCCGCGCAGGCGATGTGATCCCGCAGGTGGTCAATGTGGTGGAATCCGAACGTCCTGACGATACGCGCGAAATCACCTTCCCCAGCCACTGCCCGGTGTGCGGCTCGGACGTGGAACGTGTTGAGGGCGAGGCGGTAACTCGCTGCACCGGCGGCCTGATCTGTGGCGCGCAGCGTAAAGAAGCGCTGAAGCATTTTGTCTCGCGGCGTGCGCTGGATGTTGAAGGCATGGGCGATAAAATTATCGATCAGCTGGTGGAAAAAGAGTATGTCAAAACGCCTGCCGATCTGTTCCGTCTCAGCGCCGGGCTGCTGACCGGTCTGGATCGTATGGGGCCTAAATCGGCGCAAAATGTGGTCGATGCGCTTGAAAAGGCGAAAAGTACCACGCTGCCGCGTTTTCTCTATGCGTTAGGCATTCGCGAAGTCGGCGAGGCAACCGCGGTTAACCTGGCGAACCATTTCGGCTCGCTGGAAAAGATTATGGATGCCGATCTGGATGCGCTGATTGCGGTGCAGGATGTGGGCAAAATCGTCGCCTCACACGTGCGCAACTTTATGGAAGAAGAGAGCAACCGCGAGGTAATTCGCCAGCTGGTTGAGGAGATGGGTATCCATTGGCCGGCCATCACGCTGGTGAATGTCGAAGAGCTGGATAACCCGTTTGCCGGTAAAACCGTGGTGCTGACCGGTTCGCTAAGCATCATGTCGCGCGATGAAGCGAAAGAGCGTTTAACGGCGCTGGGCGCCAAAGTCAGCGGCAGCGTATCGAAGAAAACCGATCTGGTGATTGCGGGTGAAGCCGCAGGCTCCAAGCTGGCGAAGGCGCAGGAGCTGGGCATCGAGGTGATTGACGAAGCAGAAATGATTCGCCTGCTGGATAGCCAGAATGGATAAACAGCAGCTGGTCGAGATCGCCAATACCGTGATGCCTTTCGGCAAATATCAGGGACGTGTGTTGATCGATCTGCCTGAACCTTATTTGCTGTGGTTCGCCCGCAAGGGCGAATTTCCCGCCGGGCAGCTGGGCGAGCTGATGCAGTTAACGCTGGCGATTAAGATTGAAGGGCTGGAAGGATTGGTGAAGCCGCTTAAACGTACCGGTTAATACGCGCCGTCAACGACGGCGCGTCAGGTTTATTTCTGTGATTCCATTACCGCTTTGCCTTTCGCCGAACTGGCCCGCAGTTCGGCTTCATTTTTCTTCTTGTACTGCTGAGCAATATACGAGCAAACCATCAGCTGTATCTGATGAAACACCATCAGCGGCAGCACAATGATCCCCACCGAGGCGGCAGGAAACAGAATATTGGCCATCGGTACGCCGTTCGCCAGGCTCTTTTTCGAGCCGCAGAACAGAATCGTCACCTCATCCGCGCGCTTAAAGCCGCACAGGCGCGCCACCAGAATATTAATCAGCAGCACAATCGCTAACAGCAACACGCTCCCCGCCACAATCCACAGCAGCGTGCTTACGCCCACCCGATGCCAGATACCATTCACCACTGCTTCGCTAAAGGCGGAATAGACCACCAGCAGAATCGACGTCTGATCGGTTTTGCCTATCAGGCTGCGATGACGTTCAACCCAGCCGCCAATCCAGCGACGTGACAGGTGTCCCAGCACAAAAGGCACCAGCAGCTGCAGCATAATGCGCCCAATCTGCTCCAGACCGTTGCCAGGCATCTCGCTATGAATATTCATTACCAGGTTGACCAGCAGCGGAGAGATAAACACGCCGAGCAGGCTGGAGGCGGAGGCGCTACAGACCGCCGCCGCTACGTTGCCACCCGCCATTGAGGTAAAGGCGATAGCGGACTGCACCGTGGCTGGCAGAATACAGAGATAAACAAAGCCGGTATAAATTTCATCGCTCACGTTGACCGGATGCCACCAGGCCAGCAACAGCCCCAGAATCGGGAACAGGACAAAGGTACTGAACATGATCCACAGATGTAGCCGCCAGTGGCTGCTACCGGCAATGATACTTTCACGTGAAAGCTTCGCGCCATGCATAAAAAACAGCAGCGCAATGGCGGCGGTGGTCAGCCATTCAAAAAAGGCCACAAAGCCGCCTTTTGCTGGCAAAAACGTTGCCAGCAGCACGACGATCAGTAGCTTGACCATCATGGGATCGAGACGCAAAATTCGCATTGTTAAAACCTGGTTAAAATTCGATGTCCTATTGTGCGTCAGACGGGTTTAGAAATAAAATTGATTTATTGCATCCATTAATGAATAAAACAGATGAATTATACGCTACGACAGCTGCGGGTATTTGTTGCCGTAGCGCAGTACGGAAGCTTCAGCCAGGCAGGGCAGATGATTGGCCTAAGTCAGTCAGCGGTCAGCCATAGCATTAAAGAGCTGGAGGCGGAGATGGGCATCCGCTTGCTGGACCGTACCACGCGCGAAGTGATGTTAACGGGCGCAGGGCAGCAGCTGGCTAAACGTCTTGAAGGCCTGCTGGAGGAGCTGAATGCCACGCTGCTGGATGCGCGCAGTTTTGGGCAGCAGCGCAGCGGCACGGTGCGGGTGGCGGCCAGCCAGACGATCTCTGCACATCTGATGCCGCAATGCCTGGCCGCCAGTCAACTGCATTACCCGGAAATCAAAGTGACGCTGCGTGACCGACCACAGCAGTGGGTGTTGCAAAGCGTGCGCGATGCGGAAGTGGATTTCGGTATCGTCGTGGGGCCGCTGACCGCAGGCGAGTTTGCTTCGCAGCCGATCCTTGATGAGCCTTTTTTGCTGCTGTGCCGTCAGGATGATGCGCTGGCGCAGGTTGAAACGCTTCACTGGCAATTACTGAATGGGCGCACACTGGTGCTACAGGATTATGCTTCCGGTAGCCGGGTGTTGATTGACGAGGCGCTTAAGCAACAGCGGGTGGAGGCTGAGATTGCGCAGGAAATTGGTCATCCCACCACGCTTTATCCGATGGTAGAGGCGGGGATCGGGATCAGTATCTTGCCTGCGCTGGCTTTGCCATTGCCCGCCGGTCGGCCACTGATGGTGCGTAGACTGTTGCCGGAAATTAACCGTACGCTGATGTTGATCCGCCGGAAAAATCGCTCCCTGACGCCCGCCGCCGAGGTTATCTGGCAGGAAGTGCGACAGCAGGCGATGCTGCTGACGCAACAGCGGCAAAAAATGCCCGCTTTTTAAATATAAACGTTGATCTGATTGTCTGCATTGGGACGATTCACGCCATCGGCGATTTTCGTGCTGCCGCTGCTGCCATCTTTCGCTTCCTGCTTTTTCGTCGCCTCTTCGGCCTGCTGACGCTGTAGCTGCGCCAGCTGTGCCTGCAGCAGTTTGATTTGCGCCTGAATCTGCTCTTGCTGTTTCTGCTTCTCTTCGGCGGTACCGCTGGAGTTGCTGAGCTCTTTCAGCTGTTTTTGCAGTTTCGTGATCTGGTTAGTGATACGGGAAATTTGTGATGATACGTCGTTACCGCCGCTGGATGCGCTGGCGCTGCTGCCCTGGCTGGCACCTGGCGTGGAGGTAGTAATAGTTGTCACGATCTTCTCCTTGTTTAATAGACCGATACGTTTATCGGTTGTGATTAAGGAGAGCTTGAGACGTTGAAGCGTAAAATAACCGTTAAGGAAGTGAAAGCGTATTGTGGGCAACGGTCGCGCTACGCTCGGCCCGAACCTGCTGCAGGTTCGCTTCCTGCCGATTACGCATAGCAAAAAGGCGCCTTTAGGGCGCCTTTCTACATTGGTGGGTCGTGCAGGATAACTCGGCTTCGCCTCGCCCTTCGGGCCGTTGCCTGCGGCAACGTTGTCTCGCTACGCTCGGCCCGAACCTGCGCAGGTTCTCATCCTGCCGATTACGCATAGCAAAAAGGCGCCTTTAGGGCGCCTTTCTACACTGGTGGGTCGTGCAGGATAACTCGGCTTCGCCT
>NZ_JAVDXN010000008.1:0-151540 GCF_031457955.1 Mixta sp. BE291
CCATCAGCCATCAGCCATCAGCCATCAGCCATCAGCCATCAGCCATCAGCCATCAGCCATCAGCCATCAGCCATCAGCCATCAGCCATCAGCCATTCAACATCGTATTGCTTATGCTGCTTCCCCATCAATAAACTTTATGCCGCCAGCGATAAGTATCCAGCGCGGGGCTTTCATCGCGGTCAGTAAGTTAGAGGAGGTTCTGGAACACTATTTTTAGCTCTGTTTCTGAAAGAGTGAATTGAGCCATGATGTTGGGTTATATCCACTGCCTCATAGCCACATGTTTCCTTATTCATCCGAACGCCCTGTAACATCAGCGACATTCTGTATTTCTGACCGGTTCAGTAGCGCATAGCGGGTAATAAGCTGTTTCAGATGCATTTCCAGTTGAACTTTGGCGGCAGCAGGCAAAGGCTCTGCAGCGGGATTTTGTGACAATACCCGCAGCTGCTCTTCAGCCGGTATGGATTGATTAAATGATTGTATGGTGGAAAAAACCACCGACTTCAGTTCACTGACCGTCATGTATTTCCCCCTTCCGCTCATCCAGCGCGTTCAGCCGGTCACTCAGTTTTTGTAGCGTAGCCATTCCCTGATACCAACCGTTCAGTTGTTCTGTCGGCAATGCGGCAGCATTAAGTTGTTGCTGCCACTGCTGTATCAGGGGCTTTGCCTGCTCTGGCCACAGCATCTGCGCCTGTTCTGTAAGTTTTCGGCTGTAAGTAATACTCCAGTCAGGTGGTAATTTACCCAGTCGGGCAAGCTGCTGCTCTGTTTGTGTCATTCCCATTTGTGATGACGGAGATTGCTGACGCAACATGTCCAGTTGTTCCGACGCAAGAGGTACAGGTAACGGAGCCAGTGAGGCGGCAAACTGTGTATGTAGCGGGTCTGGCCGGTGAAGATATTGCCAGCTCCACACGGCGACAGCGCTTATCACCAGCATGCTACACATCCCCGCTGCGAAGGATTTCCATTTTTTTACCGGAGTGGATATTGCCGTCTGTACTTCCACATTCGCCTGGTGTTCTGGTTGAGCAACGTACACCCACTTTACTGCTCTGTCTGGCGTATCTTCAGGTGGATAACCAGCAAGGCCCCTCGTGGAGGATGCCGCCCCATTTCTCTCGGTGGCCCTATCAGACCGAAGGTTCGGTCCGGTGCGGGTTGCGTCATCGCTGCTTTCCAGCCGGACAGCACTGTTGTGCATCAGAGTACGCAAGGTATCAAGCTGGCTGAGATGCTTAAGCTCCAGACGCTGTAGCACGTCTCCCAGACCAGTAAGCAGCTGCTCCGCCCGATACAGCTGACTGAGGTCGCTGTAAGTGAGCGAAAGCGAGCGCATCCGTTGCTGCAGACGCTGGCTCAAACTGCTAAGGATGTCCATGCGGGCATGTACCGGCTGTGGCCAGAGTGCGCCCCACTGATGGCTTATCATGGCTTCCAGTATCGCCAGACCTTCATTGAGCCCGAATAAACCAGCCAGTTGCGTACGGGCCAGCGTGTACCAGGCCGCTGTCTGTAGCTCCACCCCATTCAGCTCAAACAGTGAGAGGCAGCGTTTTTCGACATATTGCCAGTTTATATCCGGGCGAGCCGGATGTGTCAGCTTACTCAGTTCTTCACGCAGAGCGGCATAATCCGCTAGCGTGCGCGGGTCGCCGCCGGTTTTTATTTTATGCGTTGTGATGTCATACATGACCAGTTGTCCATTTGACGTATCTTACATACGGCTTGCGGTGTCGAGATACTGCTGTTGCTTAAGATGCCTCAACAGGACCCGCCCCTCGGGCATAAACTCGGTTCCGTAGCGCACAAGGCCAATGCCCTTGAGCTCAGCATCAATGGCATAGCGCAGTTCGCCGGGGGCGTTCTGCTCCAGCAGGGCAACCGTTATTTTTTTCAGACGTGGCTCATATTTGAGCAGAACAGCCGACAGGGTGCCCATCAGCTCATGCGCCGTTCCCGGCATCCCCTGCAGGATTCGGGTCATATCAGGCAAGCCATAATCCGGCAGATGTTTTAGCGTGCCGGCGCGGCTATTGAGGATACGCTGCATATTGTCGAGTACCGACAGAATGACCTGGTTCGGCTCGCTGACCTGATGCAGGTCGAGGCCGCCGGTAAAATGACCAGTAAGCATTTCATACAGCGATGGCGTATTGTGTCCCTGTGGCATCAGTCATCCTTCAAGCGATGGCGTATTGTGTCCCTGTGGCATCAGTCATCCTTCAACGGCTGTAACGTCAGATGGTTATTCCCGGCTTGCAGAATGCGGGGTTTATCCGGATCGAGATCCTGACGTTTGAGAACCTGCTTCCAGGTGTTGTTGACCAGATCCGGATGGCGGAACAACCCAGCCACGGCGACAAACTGCGCGTCTTCTTCCATTGGCATATCAAGGTTTGCATCCCCGCCCGGTTTCACCACCACATCACGGCTGGCAAGCAAATCGTCTTTCAGAATGGTGTCCCCATCCTGAAGCAGTTGCTGGTAGACCGTTTTGTCGAAAGCTTTGCGCTCTTTCAACTGATAGATCCGCACCACAACAGGTTCAGACAGCGAGTTACTCTCGCGGGCGTCGGTATTCAGCGCTTCACGCGCGGTGAAATCCAGGTGTAGCACCTTAATCTTTTTGTAGAACACGGCATTAAAAGCCGATTTGCTACCCTCGGTGATGCCCTGCGCCACCCCGCAGCCTGCCAGACTGCATGCCAGCAGCGGCAATAACCCGCGCGCAGTTTTAGTTAAACTTGTACGTAACACGTCGGTTTCCTCGTTGTGGTTTCGCCGGTTCCAGCCCGGTGTAATAACCCAGCTCTGTGGTAAAGGTCTGTGGGATATCCGCCGGAAGGTCATCGCCTTCCGTACCCAGCACGCCGTTCATGCCGAGCCAGAAGGGGCCTTCGCCCAGCGCTGGCATGGCCAGCAGCCGGACAGACGTGGTCAGGGTTATCCGAGCTTTGAAGCGCCAGCCAAGCCAGACCCGCAGCATCACCAGAAAATCCTGATACAGCAGGCCATCCGGCTTCCAGCCCAGTGATTCCTGTTCATTTTCGGTGGAGAGTGCAATCAGCAACTGGCTGTTGGCATCCATCGCCTCATCACCCAGCGGCGTGTTACCGTCCAGCAGAAAATCATCATCACCGTAAAAGCCCAGCGGCTCGCTGACCGCCACCGGTCGCAGGCAATACGGACTCACCTGTACGGTGGTATCCGGTGCCAGCAGGCTCACCAGTGCCTGCATCCCCTCCTGGGTTTTACCGGGCTGTTGCAACACGCCAAGCAGCGACAGAAAACGGGATACCGGGGTGGCGATGCGCTCTGCCGTACCGGGTATGCCCAGCCCCACCAGACCCAGCAGCGACTGCGAAATGCTGTCGGTGCCGCCCGGCTCAAACGTGGCCGGATAAGAGTATTTACGCCAGATGCGGTAAAACTGCGTCAGAATGCGGTGACTGAAGATATCCAGAAACCCTTGCAATGCGTCATGCCCTTCCCGGCGCTGGGTGATGTCATCGAGATATGCCGTCGGCAAGGGGGAATCAACGCCGTACATTCCCATAAAAGTCGTGCGGATGAGCGGTGGCTTACTGTCATCCTCCTCGTCATATTCGACAGCCTTCATTTCGCTTGCCGGGAACCCCATCCCCGGATACGGCGCAAACCGCACCGGGTCATCCGCAGGGTGGCTGGTCGAGCCCATCAGCGGCCTGCCCGGATTACACTTTTCCAGCAGCTGGCATAAACGGTAAAAATTAATGCGGTGAAGATCGGCTTCCAGCCGTGCGGTCAGCCGGGAATGCGGCGGTTGTGCTTCTCTTCCCATTCCAGGCGCTCTCCGGTCGGTTGTAGAATGATAATCAGGCGGTTAAACAGATAGATGTCGGTGTAAAGCGCAAAGAAGCGGCTCAGCATCTCGCCAAACAGGCAGATGTCGCCGCGCCCGGCAAAGCCGTGACTGTCCAGCGTCACCTCAATCTGCACACCACGCACCAGGTAGCCCTGCTCAAAGCGCTCGGTTTCACTGTGCTTCACGTCGAGGATGGCTTCCAGGCGACGGCGGTTCATTTCGCTGTCGGTCCATTCATACAGCGCCAGGGTTCCGCGCAGCACCTCGGCATTATCCATCATCGACAGGAATCCGCTGCCGAGATGGCTCAGCACGCGCCAGTGAAAACGGTCCTGCGCCGGTGGATAGCAGGGCAGCGTCGGCGCACACAGGTTGCGTACGGCAATGTTGGTCGAGGTGGTTTTCATTACCGTATCGAGCACAGTGCTCTGCAGCGCACGTCGTGGCAGCTGTCCGTTGGTAGCGGTGAGCGTCAGCGACAGGCTTTCATCCTCCGGTACCCTGTGGTTATCAAACGCTTCACCGCCAAGAATAAGCCAGGTGTTGTGCAGCCCGGATGGCCCCCGGCGCACGCGGGTGTGGTAGTAATATTCCGGCGCGTCATGACGCATCATGCCGCCTTTGTGGCGGAAGCTTGAGAACGGCACGTAGGTATGCAGGCTCGATGACATCACTGAATCGACCGTGTAAATCTCAGTATGCCCATCCTGCACGCGAATTGGGCGCAGCAGGTATTCGGTTTGCAGGGCGTTGAGCGTCAGCGGGTCAGATTCCAGCGGGAACAGGTTAATCACCGGCACGCAGTTCAGGCGCAGATGCTTTTCGCTAAAGCTGAAATCATGCTCCCAGCGTTCCGCCAGCACCACGTCGATGTCAAACCAGGGAAGCTCAGCCGGAAAGTCCACGGTCTCCAGCCCACGCAGACCCGTGAACATAAATTTCTCACGGAAGGTGAAGTACTCCAGCAGCAGCTGATATCCACTAAAGCTGCTGCTTCCTTTTGGCCACAGAGCATCATCATCACCAAACCCCAGCGCGGTGAAATAGCCGTCGAGCGGTCTTCTGTCTATGTCACCCGGCATCCGCAGCCAGAGGCGCGCCGTGTTCATGGTAAAGGCTTCGTGCATGGCGCAGGCCAGCGGTGCGTCAGCGTTGAAGTAGAAAGAGAGCTGGCTGAGATCGACACGGCTCCAGTCGGCAAGATGGCTACAGTTGAAGCGCAGGCCGATCGTCGAACGTCCGTCAGGATCAGTTGACAGGCGGGCGTGCTCCAGCGACAACGGCTGAAGGGTAATTTCTTTGGTTGTGGTGTACCGGCAGCGCGTCCCCTTCTCACCGATCGGCCTTGAGTTCACCTCGAAACCTTTAACAATACGCATCTGCTCTTTCATTTCGCGCCAGTCAGGGGTGAACTCCACTACCGACATCGAGGGGATAGTGCGCAGGTAGTGTGGCCACAGCAGGCTGACCAGCCCTTCGGTCAGTTCAGGCAGGTCGTCATCGAGCTTCTCACGCAGCCGGCCCATCAGGAAGGCAAAGCCTTCGAACAGACGCTCCACGTACGGGTCGCGCGCACCGGCTTTATCAAGATTCAGCATTGCCGCCTGCTCCGGGTGAGCGCGGGCAAACTCTTCACCGGCTTCCAGCAGGTAGCGCATTTCGGCGTCGTAATAACGCAGGGTTAAGTCATCCATAATAACCTGAATATGTGTGTTTTTAAGGCGTGCCAGGCGTTTTTACCCGCACAGCACTGCACTGCTTGCCGGATCGAGCGCAATCAGACCGGACAGAAGTAAATCCATCTCGGGCTGAAGTCGTGATTTATCGGTTTCACTGCGTGTGGCTTTCATGCGCAGCAGTCTGAGGCGACGCGATTTCACTTCAAACAGCAGTGCCGGTGTCCACTGCGTGAGGGTGATTGACTGTGCGGCACTGTCGAGCTCCCCCAGCAAATGCAGCGCAAGTTCATTTTTGCCCTTCTGCTCAGCCACGCGGGCCATCAGCAGACGCAGCAACCATTTGTCTTTTGTGGCGTCGGTTCCCGGGCGTGTCTGCAGCCAATGTAGTGCGACATCCAGACCGTCAGTGTCCGCTTTCTCCAGCGCTTCCGGTTCAAGTGCCAGGATATCGTTATCCGTCCCACTGACGGCACTGACCGGCTCATCGCGCCAGCCGGACAGTTCGTCCAGCACGCTCTGGTTTATCCAGTTCAGCGTGACCTCATCGGCAAACGGCGTACCGTCATTAAAGGCCAGCGTTTCAAGCCCGGTAAGGCGACGCAGCAATCCCTTCAGGTCGGCGGTAATGATGTCGGCCAGCACATCCTGACCCGACTTCACCAAGGCCTGATGGATATACCACTGCAAATCCAGCCAGAGGTGATTGGCGCCACGTGAGAAGGTGCTGTCCGCCTGCTCCAGTATCTCCAGCCAGCTTTGCTGCAGATACAGGCGCTTGAGCATGGCCCGCTGGTCAGCCCGCGGCGGTTCAATGCGCGTTTTCCCTTCTGCATCCGGTGCCGGAACAGCACGCAGCGTGTCATGCCGCAGGCTTTTCATCAGCCGGTGTGCGGCCAGCCAGCCATCGGGTTGCTCACGCAGATACCCCGTCAGGGTACGGGCCTGGGCCAGCAAATCCTGACCGGACGTGATGCGGCTCAGGACCGGCGTGTCAGGCTCGGCCGTATGCGCTGAGGTTTGCGACTGCGCCTTGTTACCCGCGTTCTGCGGCACCACGGCATCCACACCACCGGCCTTCATCAGGCGCGATTCCAGCGCGCTGTACAGCGTATTCAGCGCTGGCCGTGACGATTCCGGCTCTGTCTCCAGGCTGGCGCGGATCAGCAGCAGCGCACCGGCCGTGCGCCGCGCATCGTCGCGTACCACTTCCGGCCAGAGTGACAGGGTGTCGAGGACACGAGAGCCTGCGAGCCACTCCAACGCCGATTTACGGCTCCGCTCGCGCTGTGGATGAAGCTGCGTGCCATAGCGCTGCAGCAACCCCGCCAGCAGCTCAAACCCTTCGGCAAACCCGATTTCTCCGTCCTGGTGCAGACGCGCCCAGCAGTAATAGGTGGCAATGCGGATATCTTTGGCCGTGCTGGTCAGCAATTTTTCGGCAAGCGTACAAATCAGTCCGGTATCGATGCCGGAAAGTTTATTGACCTCCTCCCGGATGCGCTGAAAATCATCGTCATATCCTGGGTCTTCTCCTGTCGGACTGGTATCGCTGATCGGGGCAAGCCAGGGCTGCCAGTTTTCCGTGCGTGCCTGCGCCTGTTGCCGCAGTTGAGTTTTGTCAGCCTGACAGGCGGCAACCAGATTCTGCAAAGTGCTCATTCTTCGACCCCATCCATGTCACTGTTTCCGGCACTGGCCATCAGCGCCTGAGCGGTGGCCGCGCTGTCGACGCTGAATATCCGCTCCGGCAGCGTGAAGCCACGCAGATCCAGCAGCGTCAGCGGGCCTTTTCCGAGCTGTGAGCGCAGCACCCATTGCAGGGTTCGACCGTCCGGCGTGGTGAAACTCATCAGCCACTGGCTGCGGTCAAGCTGCTGACGCTTGCCCTGGGCCAGCCAGCGAATGAAGCCCCAGGTCCCGCTGTATTCTCCGAACAGACGCGCACCGGCGTTGACGGTGGTCCAGGTCAGCATGGTTCCCGGTTTATAAGTATCACCCGGCCAGCGGAAGCTCTGCCAGTCGGCCATCTGGTTGAAGTAATGCAGCTTTTGTCCGTCAATGATCAACTGAGTTTCCACCAGCTGCGGTACAGGACGCGCCTGCAGCTCAAAGCTGATGCCCTGGCTGCCATCGGTAAACAGAATGTCCGACAGCTGGCTCAGCTGATTAATGGTCCGCAGGAAGGCCGGGTTAAAGCTCAGCCCCTGGCTGTTGACCTTATCCGGTACCCACTGGCTGCCCTCTTTGTGCAGCACACCGCTGAGCTCAGTGGTCAGGAAGCGCTCAATACGTCCGCTGTCCTTACGCACAAATTCAGCCAGCATCGGCAGAGAGGCATCACTTTTATTCGCAGCGAACGGGAAGCGTCCGTCAAAGGCGGTGTGCCAGTTCGCCACCACGGCGCGGCTCCATTTATCATTCAGGCTGGCTGCCGACGGCTGAAGCACGGTCTCCCAGGCCTGGGCCAGGGGCTGCACAAACATCGTGCTGCCAAAACTGCTCCACTCTTCGCCAAGACTTGCTGAAATCAGGCTGCCGTACTGCCGGGTATCGGTCAGATCCACGCTTTTGCCCTGGAATACAGTCTGCGCGAGGTTCTGCATCATCTCCTGCGGGTCAGAGGCGCTGGCTACCTGTTGCAGACGCAGACGCACGCGGGTGATGCGTGTCAGATATGTCTGCAGGCTCAGCGAGTTGTCCGCCGACATCACGTTGCTGCCTTTGTTTTTACCCAGAAGCTGAAGCAGCGGACCAAAGGTTTCATCCAGCGGCCCCTGCGGCCCTGACGCAGACTGGTCGATCGCGGGTTTGCCTTTTCCGCCGACCAGGTCTTTAGCCGATTTGATGATGGAATCCGAAAGGCCCCTGCTTTGCTGGCCGGTCTGTCCCTGCCAGGCGATGGTATTCATCAGGGCAATCAGTGGCGACTGCCGGACATCACTCATCAGCGTCAGCTGGTCGGTGACGTCAGCAATGTTGCTTGCCTGATTAAGTCGCAGGCTGTTAAGGAAACTCAGCCAGCTGCCGGCAAAGTCAGTGAAGTAACGTTGCGTCAGCCGCGCTTTCAGGGCTTCAGGCGAAAGGTCAGCTGATACGGCCTTATGGGAATCGCTTAACACCCAGTCGATTTCATCGCGACGTGACCTTGCCGCCTTCTCAATGGCCTGCTGGATCCCCCCTTCCCACGCCTGGCGAGTAAACATGCCCGGCACCACCTCCTCGGTGGTGAACAGTCGCCGCGCATCGGTACCGCTGGTCATATCTTCCAGAGACACATCGGCAAAGTTACGACGCACAGATTTGAGCATGTTTTCATACAGCGTACTTTCCGCATTACGGCGACCAATTTGCTGCAACAACACCTGGCGACTCTGACTGACCAGCTGTGTGTCCGGCGTGATTTTCCACTGTGGCTGCTTAGGCAGTTCGGTGATGTAGAAGGCCCATAAATCAGGCGCCAGGCTTTGCCACAGACCGGTTGAGACGCCCATCCGCGTCGGCTGCACGCTTTTCATGGTCTGCGCGTAATACGCGCCGTCGGCTTTATCCGGATGGCCCATCATCAGCCAGGCTTTCAGCTGGTCATAGCCCGGCTTCGCCAGCTGTGCCCGCTGGTCGCTGCCGGGTGCAGAATTCGCCAGCGCACTGAGCTTCTGCGTCAGCGCCTCGTTCGCCGGGTCGCGTATCAGGCGGTTGTTCGCCACGCCGTACCAGGGCAGCATCGCATCGAGCAGCTGCTGGTTATGGTTCAGACCGAAGCGCTGATACCATGGCGCGCCATTCTGAATACGGTGCTGCAGGCGACCGGCATCATTACGCAGCGTATGCAGGGCCGTCAGCTGGTTATCCGATACGGAAGGATGCGCCACCAGGGCATGAGCCTGCTGCGCAACAGAGACGATTTGCAGGCGGTTGACCGCAAACGACAGCAGCATCCCCGCCCCCCAGACACCAATAATGATCATCAGTGACCAGGCCAGCGTCTGTTCCCACGCCATACCGACACGGCGGCCACGCACGCGGGTACAGTCCTCAACGATACCCTGCCAGGTAACCGGCAGGATCAGCGCATGGCGTTGTGATTCCGAGATATATTTCTCCGCGTCGGCTGTTCCCTCTGCGATATCGACAGGTTTATTCTCCGGCAGGCTGAACATCAGGCCACGCAGCGGCACACGCTGCTGGGAGGCAGCCAGCCATGGCACCAGTTGCTGAGCCCAGCGGACAATCCCGCCTTTTTGCAGGTACTGCCCCAGGCGCAGCAGGAAGTCGTGGCTGTTGTTGCCAGTGACCTGGCTCACACCCTGCGTCCGCAGTATCGGCAGCATCAATTCAAGCTGGCGGGTAATATCGTCAGGCTTAGCACCCAGCGGGAAACTGGCCCCTACCGTCTGCTCAGTGCGTTTTGCCTGCGACCACTCGCTGTCGCACAGCTGCCATAACCAGACCGGTGCGGAATAGCGCAGCAGGTCGCTGATTTTTTCCAGTCCGCGTAAATCGTTGTCACTGATTTGTGGGGTCAGATTAAGCGACGGCGGCATGACGCGAACAACACCGTCCAGCGGGCGTCCACGCCGCAGTTTACGCAGCGCGGTATATTTTTCCTTGTCCGGTTCAGTTGTCAGGCTCCCGCCGTGAATCAGCACGGTACGGTTACCTTCAAGCCACTGCTTTTCCTGCAGGCCAGGTACGAGGAGGTCGATTGCTGCCTCATCACCAGTGATTAACAACAGACGGGTTTTACGACGCCAGAAGGGGCTATAGCGTGAACGGAGGTGTGTCTTCAGCAGTCCATAAGCAGCTTCGTGCCCGGTAACCTTTGCGGGTTTACGCTTGTGGGATGCCGACGGGCTAACCTTGTCCTTAATCAATAACCGGAAGGCCACAAACCCCAATACCAGCAGGCTGAGCGCAATTCCCCAGACGATAAAGCCAGTGAGGATAAGCGGTCGGAGCGTTTCCCATTCCGTGGAACGTTCGGTCGCCCACAGCCACCATGCCAGTCCACCCAGCAGTACCACCAGAGTGGTCACAGCAATACAGACCGTTGCCGTGGCTGCCACAGAGAAGGCAGCGGGTTTATTGACGTTGTCCATCAGGTTTTACAATTCCAGTTGCGAGGGTGTTCATCGGGTCGTGGGCAATCCAGCCACACGGTTGTTGGTGGTGCGCGGCATAGATTGCCGCCAGCGATAAAACGATCAGAGCGTCCATATCGCCAATATCCCCCCAGTTGGCGTCCTGCAGATGCTGGCTAATATCCCAGCCGCTGCCCGCCAGCGCCTTGATGTCGGGCCGGGAAAATAACGTACAGGCGTCTGGAGGATCTTTCAGTTCGCTCTGTTCCAGTGCACGGGCAAACACTGTGAGCAATGCGTCGCCTTTCTCGGACGAAAAGGTTTCACCACGCGTCAGCTGTACCGGGCCATTCCGTCCGGCCAGCCACAGGGCGGCAGATTCCCCGGCAGGGTGCGTTGTACCTGGCCGCCCCGCGATCACCTGACACCCGGCGATCAGCATCGTGTCATCAGGTTTGGCTTTTGCAAGATCGCTTGCTATCTCAGCAAGACTGACTTCCCCTTGCCAGGACTCAGGCCGTACTGGCAGCGCGACTTCCGGGAAAGCGATCGCCATTTGTGCGCGGAATGCCTGCCAGGTGATGTCAGCACCTTGCCAGTAGCAACGCAGCGGCGAAGTCAGCTTTTTTTCGCTACGCTGCTTTTGCCACTCAATAACCAGCAGTTCCGCCAGCCACTTTTCACGTGCGATGGGATCCGTAGCCGAAATTTGTGGCAGTCTCAGTACGCTGTTGGCCCCCTCTTTTTTTTCCTCCGGTGGACGTTGCTCACGATTAAGCACGCGCAGCCAGTCAACTGAACACGTACCTGCTGGCCCCAGCAACAGACCTTCCTTTAACCAAAACGGCTGCCGATGCTGCGCCCACCACTGTTGCTGTTCATATGCCACGAGTTGATAGTAGAAAGCGGCGTTATGCACGCTGACGCGATAGTACAGCAGCCGCGCCAGCCAGCCAGTGCCCGCCAGCAGCAGCGCCACCAGAATACCGGCGGCCACCAGCGTACTTTTACCCTGAGCTATTGGCATCAGCCCCACGGCACCGCCGCTGAGCAGCACCAGCATTGCCGTGGCCGACAGCCACCTGGCGACGCCGGGCGGACGTGCCGTTTTATACTCCGGATAATCAGGAACGGATCTCACTGGTCAATACCGCAGTCAGGAAACGAGCTGACCAGCGTACAGCCGCAGGCACAGCGATGGCCGTGCAGCGCTACCGGCAGTCCATCAACCGTGGTCAGGACGCTACCTTCAGAGATAGTGGTCATGCCGTGTTTGTTACAGCGAACCGGATCCCCTTTACAGGCAAATCCCTGACCAAAACAGTGATAATGCCCTCCTAATACTTTGCCGCCATATTCCCGCAGGCTGTCTCCTTTTCGGATGACTTTACTCATGGGTTCTCCTTTCCCTGTCTCAGGCAGTGGCCGTCAGGACATCCTTAAGCCAGCTGGCCGGGATTGCAGCCTGCGCACGTGCCAGCTGCTGTTCCGCAACACGTACTTTTTGCTGAGCGACCACGATGCCCGGCTCCCGGGTAAATGCCCTTAACCGCTCCCCACCCGGCAGTTCCGGCACGGGTTCGCGGGTGATCCGATCCAGCACCGCAACCTGCAGCGAGCGTGCTGCGCCTGTCGCGGCCAGCCCGGCCAGCTTTCCGCTCAGACGCTTTTGTCTGAAGCTCAGCACGATGCCCGTGGCCAACGAGGCAAAGCCCACCAGGTCTCCGGCGATCACCAGCGGTGACAGGGACTTATTACATTTGTCGCTGAAATAAATCATCCGGTAGCGGAAGTAGCCGCTCCACATCTCGCGCGTACCCAGCGCAGCGTGCATAAACCAGGCACGCGAGTCGTGTACCTGATCGTCGAACAACGCCCTGACCAGCCCGGCAGGCCGTTCTGCATTACTGGCCTCACCGGCGGCAGGAAACAGGAGTGCCACCCGGGCATCTCCGGCAGCCTTCATTCGCCGGTATTCCTGAGGTTCATCATCGGTATTGAGCACGAAAATCATCGGCTGCAGCACGGTATCCAGCACCACCTGCGCCAGGTTCTCCGGGATACGGTAACCGTCGTGGTAATCCTTACCAAACTCCTTCGCCGCTTCAGACAGCTGGGTCTGCGCCATATCCGGGTCGAAATCCTTGATGCCCGGATAAAGAATCAGCTCATCCATCTTGTCAGCGGGCTGATCTGCTTTCTGTTTCTGGCGCTTTTCCAGTACTTTTCTCTGCTTTTCATCCCGTGTTTTTTCTGCTGCCTGACGCGCGGCGGGCAACGCTTCGGTATTCGTGGCGCGCTGGTAGAATGGCGTTTTCAGCACCGAACCTCTGGCATAGCGATCGATACGCCAGGCGGTGATCCACGCAATCTGGTTTTCGACAACGGTTTCCAGACTGCCGCTGGCACGCGGTGGTTCGTATCGGGATGCCTCTTCAGGCGTGATTTTTTCTGACGTGGTCAGATTCAGGGTGAGCTCGCGCCAGGCGTTGAAACGTTTAATAAGCACATCAGAAACTAAAAATTGAGAAATCAGATCAATAGGCATGATTCGCCAATTATCTGTAGATGATTCTGGTAATACATCCTGCGGTACTTTTAAGGGTGCTCCGACCTCAAAAGCAGAGGAATATAGATCCTGCAAAATAATCTGAGACAGTAACAATCCATCGTGCTCACCATTGGCCTTCCCCTGATCTCCCGGCGGATAACCGCCACCAATATCCGAGTGCATCCCGGGGTAAACCACCTCGGTGGCATAAGGCGGATATTTGCCGTTACTCCGGCGCACCGAGTCCAGCGGAAAGCAGAGACGCTGCTCATGCCCGGAGACCAGATGCACGCATTTTTTTATCAGCCCACCATAGGTTTCATCGTCCGGCAGCTCCATGGTGTCATCTGCCCAGGACATATGCCCCTCGGCAATCGGCACCACATGCGCCACCCCAACGGAGGCCACGGTATCCAGCAGCCCGAGAAACTCCACACTGACGGGCAACTGCAGTTCACCAATCTGCAGGCACTGCGGGGGTTTTTCGCCTTCCGCCTCTGGCGGGGGCAGCAGTTCGCTCAGCCAGCGTACAAACGTACGCGCAGCGGCAGCACCGCGGGAAAAACCGTAAACGTACAGCTTGATACCCAGCAGCTTCGGCTTGCCCGGCTCCGGCTGAATAATCAATGGCTTCAGTTTTGGTGCCAAATCGTTCAGTAAGCGACTGAACTCTTCATAGCGGCTGTGGCTGCCGCCAGACCACAGACGGTTCCAGCTGGTACCCATTTTTTCTATAGATCTGCGGCTGTCCCCCTCTGACAGCTTTATGCTGTTGTTTTTCGTATCCTTACTTACGCGCATAAGCACATCAATAATGCGCAGCAGCGCCCAGTTAATACGCTCTTCGCCCCTGGCCGCGCCCACCAGCCCCATGGTGGAATAGTCCGGGTCGTTCACCTCCGGGAACGGGGTGCCCACGCCGGGAATATAAAACTTGAAGTATTTCCCGTTACCGTCTCCGGCATCATCCAGCAGCATGGACTGCCCGCCCGTCGGCACCCCGCCCGCCGTCCCGGCGCCAATAGTGGCACGAAACAACCGCGCAATATTGGTCGGATGCTTCGGGTCAGACAGGAACAGATCATTGTTCAGGTTATTACCCGTACCGTCGAAAAACAGACTGATATGTAGCGTCTTGCAGCACGGCGGCCCCACACGCCGCCCGGCCGCCAGGCACAGTTCCTGACGATACAGCCGCTCGGCGCTGTTCTGCCGGTGGCAATTCTGCCCGACCTGCAGCGCCTGGGTTGGCAGGCGCCCCTGCGCCGGAAACGGCGGCGGCACCCATGCTAAATCGGTTTCCATTATTTCGGACATACCTCTGGCTCCTTCATCCTGATGGGCTCTTTTATCGGGTAGGCCGGGCTGCCGTAGGTGTAACAACTGGTCGTGACCTTCACCTCATCGCAGGGCAAAAAGTGCACGGTGATGCCGCAGACATCCTGACCGGTATAGTCGGGAACCGGGACGGTTTTGCTGTGCTGCCGGTTCTGGGCCTTCATTTTTTTTTCCCAGGCAAGATATTTTTCAGTATCAGCAAATCCAGGAAAACCTTTAGAGCCACCAACCCCACTTTCCCAGTCAATACGCACCGTCATACCCGGCGTCCACCGGGCGGGCACGCTGTAGCAGCAGCCGCCACCGCCGCCCTGGAACGGGCCGATAATGTCGATGCCCGACTGGTTATCCACACTGAAGTGGTTAATCGCCCATTTTGTGTGGTTGATGGCGTCAATGGTGCCACCGCCCCCGGCTTGCGCCACAGGCTGTGAGCAACCGGTTAACAGCAGCAGACCCGCCAGCAGCGGGCTTAACAGTAAAGGTTTCATCTGACGTTCCTTGTTGAGGCAGGGCTAAAGGGGAAACGGCGGTGGCACCCGGACTGAACCGGTTTCCATTATTTCGGACATACCTCTGGCTCCTTCATCCTGATGGGCTCTTTTATCGGGTAGGCCGGGCTGCCGTAGGTGTAACAACTGGTCGTGACCTTCACCTCATCGCAGGGCAAAAAGTGCACGGTGATGCCGCAGACATCCTGACCGGTATAGTCGGGAACCGGGACGGTTTTGCTGTGCTGCTGATGACTGGCTTTGATTTTTTTTTCCCATTCCAGATATTTATTCCATTTTTCATATCCAGGGAAATCATCTGTTGATGCCTCCCCGGTTTCCCAGTCAATACGCACCGTCATGCCTAGTGTCCACCGGGCGGGCACGCTGTAGCAGCAGCCCCCACCGCCGCCCTGGAACGGGCCAATAATGTCAATGCCCGACTGGTTATCCACGCTGAAATGGTTAATCGCCCATTTTGTGTGGTTGATGGCGTCAATAGTGCCACCGCCCCCGGCTTGCGCCACAGGCTGTGAGCAACCGGTTAACAGCAGCAGACCCGCCAGCAGCGGGCTTAACAGTAAAGGTTTCATCTGACGTTCCTTGTATAAAAAGAACATTAACAAAGAGAAGATGACGCGTCTCCGGATGAAATATCAGTATGATCAGCAATTTACTCATTGGGTAAACCACCTTTTCATAACCCACGCCTCGCGTGCTTCATCCAAAATAATGCCCTGATTGGTTGCCTCCACCATGCCCTGGTAACAATTTGTAAAAAGCGCCTGTCGTGATGCATACCTGCCCACAGGCGGTGCGCGGTGCGAAAGGAGGGCCACAACATCACAGACACACATCAGATGCTCAAGCTGACGATCGCTGAGGTCGATTTTGTGAGGTTTTTCATTACGAGTTTGGGGCGCACCGCGACCTTTTATACCTCTGGCGTTGCCATCCATATCCTGCCAGGCCCAGAACAGTACAGGACGCAACAAAGACCTTTGCTGTTCCTCGCTAAGAACGTGCGTAAAAAGCAGGGGGAAAATCCGCGTATCGTAAAATCGTAAAATTCCGCTCCGCCCTTCCTGCAAAATATCCATACACTGCGTGAGCCAACCAGCCAGAGCGGAAAAAGACCAGTTTGAACACAACAGCAGCAATGGAGCCTGAACAAAGACCTGCTGACTCGTGCCCTTCAGCCACTGCATCTGCTGAAGATCATCAAGCATAATGCGTGCAACCAGCGGAGCATCATCGACGATAAACGCTTCCGGAAGCCCGTGATAAAGTGACTGCCACTCTACTGACAGCGCGTTCAGCGCCGGAATAACGCTAAAATCCAGTCCGGCCTGATCAACGATAATATCAATATAATCAGTTCCGGATGTCCGGCAGGTAACGGCGACTTCCTCAATCCATTGTGCGGTCATTTATGCCTTCCTTGGTACAAAATCCTGCGCCAGTTTCTGCGCTTTTTTAAGGTACTTTTTTCATCCCCCGAGGGAGCTCTTCGCTGACTGGCCCCTGCAGGTTATGCTGACTTTTCAGGCTAACTGTGATGACTGGATTTGCCCTCATGATGTCTCTCCTCTGGCGGTACTGAATTCAGGTTCAATCCTATTGATCCCCTGCAACAGTTAATCGGGCAATGCCGATTCAACTGATTATCCTGGCGCCAGACCGTTGCAGCCGGGCAGCGGCCGCATTCAGCATCTTTTGGTGTCCGGCGGCGGCGATTTGAGACTGCTGCCGTGCTGCCATCAGTGCAGGCCTGTTGTCCGCGGGCAGTATTGCTGACGAAGCCAATAGCTGTGTCTGATCATTTGCCAGATCTTTGACCCGGTGAACTTCCATTTTCTCCCCCCCGACCTCCCGCGTTTCAACCAGATACTCCACCCGGTTCGAGGTGGGTGCCGCCCCTACAACTTTGCCCTCCACCGAAATCAGCCGGAGCTGTTTGTTGGCAGTATCACCGCAGTAGATCATCCGGTAGCGGAAATATCCGCCCCACATCTCTCTGCCGCCCAGCGTGCTCTGCATAAACCAGGCCCGGGAGTCGTGGACCTGCTCATCATAAAACGCCAGCAGCTCCGCGCCCGGCAACGTGCGGACACCGGTACCTAACCGGTCAGTGAAGAGGCGGATAGAGTAATAGTCACCGTCGTCACGCATCTGCTGGTATTCGGCTTTCTCGTCATCACCGTTGAGCAGATACACCGGGGCTTTGGGGATAACGTCCAAAATAATCTGTATGGCCTTTTCCCCGGAACTGCCGTTGATATCCCGGTACCAGTTGCGGTAATCATGTTCAAATTCACGGGCCGCTTCACGCAGCTGGTATTGCGCATTGGTGGGATCGTAGTCCGGTATCCCCGGCGTGATAGTGTCCTGCCAGCCCGGCCGGTAGCAATCAACATCCTTTCGGGTGCGGAGAATTTTTGCCCGCCTGGCCTCGTAATCCTCTTTTTCTTTCTCAAGTTCAGCGGGCGACAACTGGGGTGCTCTGGCATAAAACGGCTGGGTCAGCAGGCTATTGTGTGCATAGCGCCCGATACGCCAGGCGGTGATCCATGCCATCTGCCCGGCTACTGCGCTCTCCAGCACCCGTGGAAGCTGATACGGCCGGTAGCCCGATTCAGGGGAAGCGGCATCCCCGTCTCCGTCCGGCGTTACGTTCATTAGCGTCTGACGCCAGAGATTGAAGCGGGTGATTAATTTATTATCAATATCAAATTCAGTCATTGAATCACGCGACATTTTTCTCGAAGGTTGAATGTCTTTAATAAGTGGCGTAATCAAATCTGAACGAACCGTCAGCGGCGCCCCTGCCTCAAAAGCAGCCAGATAAAGATCGTGCAGAACAACCTGTGACAGCAGCTCCCCCATCCCGCCCCGGGATTTTCCCTGGTCGCCCGGCGGGTAGCCTCCCCCCACATCGGAGTGCATGCCCGGATACACCACTTCCAGCGTGTTCGCCGGGTAGCTGCCGTCCGGGCGGCGTACGGAATCGAGCGGAAAACTGAGCCGCTGCTCGTGGGCGGCAATAAAATGGCGGCAGCAGCGGATAAGCCCCGGAAAGCGACGCTCATCCGGCAGCTGCTGAGTGCCGTCCGCCCAGCCCATATGCCCGGCGGCTCCCGGAGCGACGTGGGCTATTCCCACCGAAGCTACGGTATCCAGGATGCCGAGAAACTCAATACTCAGCGGTAAACCCAGCAGGCTCATCTCAGACTGATCCCCCTCCTGCGGCGCGGTAAACAGCCCGGTAAGCCAGTGAACAAAGGTGCGGGCCTCTGCCGCCCCACGGGAAAAACCGTAGATAAACAGCTTGATGGCGAGTAGATGCGGTCTGGCCTGTGTGACCTGCGCCTTTAAGGGGGCCAACAGCCTGTTAATCGTATTACGGCGGTTCACCTCGCCGGTTATCGGCCAGCGGGCGCGCATATCGGGCAGCAGTGCCCGGGCAACGCTATCATCCAGGCGCTGGTGCGTAGGGGTGATAGCGTACATCAGGGCATCGGCCAGACGCAGTAATCCCCAGTTGATGCGGTCTTCTCCCCCCGCAGCAAAGGCCAGTCCATCCAGACTGTAGTCAAATTCATTAATCTTAGGGAAAGGCGTCCCGACACCCGGGATGTAATAGGAAAAATATCCCTGTTGTTCTGCTGCTGTCGGATAGGCTGCATGAAAAAGTCTGGCAATATTCGTCGGATGAGGAGGACTGGCCACCTTTGTATCGTTCTCTTCGTTATTGCCGGTACCGTCAAAAAACAGGCTGATATGCAGGCTCTGGCTGCAGGTGAAACCGACACGGCACTGCGCCTGCTGGCTCAGCTGCGCTTTAAAGTTTTCCGCTTCCTGAATTTGCTTTTTATAATTGGCGTTCACCTGGGTCGACGTAAGGGCAAGGCGTCCGCCTTTCGGAAAGACCGGTGGCGCCCAGCAGGGAAGTCCTGAGCTTACTGGGGACATTGCGCAGGCTCCTTCATATTCAGCGGCTCTTTAATCGGGTAGTCGGGCGTGCCATACCCTTCACAGACCGTTGTGACCTTCACCTGATTGCAGGGCAGAAAATGCACCGTGATCCCGCAGCGTGATTTACCGTATTCCGGAATATCGACTATGGCGCTGTGTTTCTGGTAGCTGGCTTTGACTTCCTTTTCCCATTTTTTATATTTTTCTCTGTCCTGATATCCAGGAAATGGAGAAGCTGTGTCAGGGTCAACTTCCCACTCAATCCGCGCTTTCAGACCCGGGGTCCATTTCAGCGGCAGCAAAATGCAGCAACTATTACCTGTTAACCGTCCACCATAACCGTTAACGGTAAAATGATTAACGCCCTGCCGGGTATGATTAAACCCGCGAATATCCCCCGCCGTATAATCACCACTTCCCGCCTGAGAACATCCTGACATCATCAGAATAACCAGAATGGTAAATATCCTTTTAAGCATTTAATCCTCCTGTCAGGTTTATATTCTGCGTCCGGATTATTGCGGACATTGCGCAGGCTCCTTCATATTCAGCGGCTCTTTAATCGGGTAGTCGGGCGTGCCATACCCTTCACAGACCGTTGTGACCTTCACCTGATTGCAGGGCAGAAAATGCACCGTAATACCGCAGCGTGATTTACCGTATTCTGGGATATCGACTATCGCGCTGTGTTTCTGGTAGCTGGCTTTGACTTCCTTTTCCCATTTTTTATATTTTTCTCTGTCCTGATATCCAGGAAATGGAGAAGCTGTGTCAGGGTCAACTTCCCACTCAATCCGCGCTTTCAGACCCGGCGTCCATTTCAGTGGCAGCATTACGCAGCAATATCCTCCCCCTTCTCCATAGGCACTGATATTGGGTCCCCCGCGACCATTCACTTTTACATAATTAATTACGTTTGCCGTATGATTTATCCCGCGAATATCCCCCGCCGTATAATCACTACTTCCCGCCTGAGAACATCCTGACATCATCAGAATAACCAGAATGGTAAATATCCTTTTACGCATTAACGCCTCCTACCGCTGTTTATAGCGTTGCCCGACTTATTCAGGCAGATTGAAGATCGCTGAACTATTTATATTGCTGAACATATTCACTAAGCTCCCCCCAGAACGCTTCCCGACTGGCCGCCAGCGCAGCCTCAAAGCAATTTCGGAAAATGGTTTCCCGGGAAGAGCCTTCTCGATAAAGATTTCGGGCCAGAACCTCGGCATCGCTAATACAGCCAATAGTTTCAATCTGCCGATCGGTTAATATCAGTTTTGCCGGTTCGGGTATAACCGTACTATCCGGCCCTATGCTTCCCTGCTTCCAAATATGACACCCGTCTCGATCCAGCCATCCCCAGTAAAAGGCAATACGAGTAAATAAAGCCTGCTGTTCTTCAGACAGCACATGGCTGAATAGCTCAGGAAAGATCCGGCTATCGTAAAAACGAAAAATTCCGGTTTGATTTCCCCATTCAAACTGAGATATCGCTAAAAGCTGGTTTTTCATTTCGTTGAATGCCAGAGGGCTGAGCGCCAGCATCAAACGAGCTCCCCCTCCCCAGTAGCGCATCAGATCGGCCAGAAACATCTTATGCCGCCATTCTGACCAGCAGAAACGAGCCACAAACGCCCCTTCGTCCTTCAGGCCTTCCTCCGGCATCTCCTCAAACAAAGAGGCATATCGGATTTCGGGAGTCAGATGGCAGAACATATCCCTGCCAGTACGATCCGTACCCGCCAGATTAATAATGAGATCGATATAATCGAGACTGGCATTCAGACTTAAGAACTCTGCTTGCTCAAGCCATTGCTCCGCGACAGCAGCGGGAACGCTCTGTAAGTTATCCACGTAACACTACCCCCATCGCCTCTTCCTGCGCTTTTTTTAGGCACTCTTTACATACTGACGATGGCAGCTCCGGCAAGGGAAATTCTTCGCTGGCTGGCCCCTGCAGGTTATGCTGACCTTTCAGACTCAATAAACCCGGACTGTGAATTTCAATTTCGCCCTGCGGCGTAAGGCGGATATAGGCTCCGCCACAGCCAATGGTGATGCCATTTTTCGCGGTGAGCTGTAGATGCCCCTGTGTTGACTGGACGGTGACATCCTTAAGTGAGGTCAGCGAAAGAACATCAGCATGCGACTCAATCTCCAGCGGGCCTCTGGCAGATATCAGCCGCATCCCCTCCTGCTGAGCAAGGATTGAGACAGCTTGGCTTGCGTTCAATGAATAGCGCTGTGCCGCGCTGATATTCACTTCCCCCAGGCTCTGTAAGTACAGCCCTTTCCCGCTGTGCATCAGGGCTGTTTCCGGCGTAACGGCGGCAATACCTTTCGGTGCAGACAGCAGCAACGCAGGTGCTTTAAGCTCGCCAGCGCTGGCAACAAATTCTCTTAGTGGCTCAGCATCCGGGGCAACATTGTGGTGAGTCTGCGTAATCGTTCCCCATCCGAGCACCTGATTTACTGCCCCTTTAAGCAGACTGATCGCTGGCTGCATCTCCAGCGCCTGGCCCTGTGCTTTCGCCTGGCCATCTGCGCTGATAAACAGCCCTTTCTGTGCCCGGATAGCCCCCCAGCTGTCGGTTCTGAGCTCAAAACCCTCACCGCGCTTCTGCTTTTCGCTGTCGACAAGATGCCCGAGGTTCAGCTGACTCTTGCCGCCGTACTCCGTGCTGACCTTGATATGCTCTTTTCCGCGCTCATCGTCGAGGCGGATTTTATTGTTCGCGGGGGTGCGCAGGACGTTACGTTTGTAGTTGCGAATGGTGACGTGGTCGCCGTGCGCCGAGTCATGCAGCACGCCTGCGATGTACGGTCTGTCCGGGTTACCGTCCTCAAAACCAATCGCCACTTCGGTGCCCGCCAGCAGCGGCAGGTGCAGGCCGTAAGTGTCTCCCGCGTACGGGCGGGACTGACGCACCCACAGGCTCTCGAACCCGCTCTCCCGGTTATCACGGTCAAACAGCATGCTGACGCGGTAGCGGCCCTCTTTATCGATATGTCCGTAGGTGTCATTTTCAGTGGTGCTGGTGACGCGTGCCGGTAAGGTGCCGGCCATCACCGGGCGTGGGCCTGGCTCAGGGCGGAAGCAAAAATCCGGGCTGTCCGGGATCCCGACAAACCTGACGCCGAAGTCTTCATCACGCCGCGCATGGCTGTGCATCGCCGTGATGACCACGCCGTGGGCAAACACCTCTGCCACTTCGTAACCGCCGGTGACCTTCAGCCGCATACCCGGAGAGAGCGTCGGGCAGCCGGTGATGGCACGGATCTGCGTCTGGCCATTCAGGTAGCGCTCATGACGAATACGGGCGTAAAACGCGCCGGACTCCGCTGCCGGATGACGATCATGGGTATTACCCGCCGTCAGGTAGTTATCGGCCCAGTGATAGGCCTCTCCGTAGGTGGTGGCATCCCCGCGGGTCGCGTCCACCCGGGTGTTCATCTCCTCCGTGGCCTGACGGTAGTTATAATCGCGGGTGCTGACCTGCTTCTGCACCACGTTATGATGGCTCTCCATCCCCCACACCGCGTCCACACCGTCCGAATGCTGCCCTGACGGCGGAACAGACGGCAGCGTCGGCCCCTTCTCATACCCCTGCTGACCGTCGCAGAACGCCACCACGTCAATGTTCAGGCGCGTATCGGTGGTAAAACGGAACCAGATACCGACCTCACCCAGCAGACGGGTAATAAAGTGCAGGTCGTCCTCGCCGTACTGCATCACCTGCTCTCTGCGCGGGTACTCACGACTCAGCGAGAACAGAAAATCCTGGCCGCGCAGGTTGTGGCGCTCGCGCAGGATCTTTTCGACAATCTGCGGAACCGTCATGTCCTGGTAAATGGCGTTCTGGTGCGAACGGTCAAGCAGCGCCAGGCGTGGCTGAAGCGTCAGGGCGTAATGGGTTTCATCCTTTGAGGTGCTAAGGCGTTCAAAGCCGCTCACCACCCCCTGAAGGATACGCACGACCTGCTGCATTCTGATGCCGTAACCCTGGTCAACCGGAGCCTGCAGCGTCAGGGAGGCGGCTTTCATCAGCATCATCTCTTTGCTGATGACATGGTCAGAGCTTGTGAATTCAATACGGTAGCTGAACGGCGTGCTCAGGGCTTCATCGCCTTCAAATGCCAACACATCGAGCTCTGCGTCGCACCCCTTCACCGCAAGCCGGTGATGGTTGTGGCTGAATCTTATCGGCAGGCTGATACTCATGCGTGCACTCCTTGTATATGGTCAAACGTCAGCCCGATACCCTCTTCCTCACTCCAGCTAAGGCATAGCGACTGTGGTCTCTGTTTAACAGCCATGTGGGTCAGCAGCTGCTGGCTCAGCACCGGCAGAATCTGTTGATTCAGCAGGCTGTCGACGTTACGCGCTCCGGTGTCCGGCAGCAGACAGGCGGCGGTCAGCGCGTCATACAGGCTCTCCTCGATCTGCGTGGTTAGGCCGTAGTGGCGATATAAACGCTTGCGGACCTGTAACAGCTTTATCTCCACAATGGTGCGCATTGCAGCTTCCGCCAGCGGGCGGTAAATCACGGTCTGGAAGCGGGCCAGCAGCGCAGGCTGGAAGTGATCACGCAGGATCGGGCGCAGCAGTTCGTGTAGATCGCCTTCGGTAGCGTCCGGCTGCTTATTGAGCAGTTGCATGATGTGGTCGCTGCCGAGGTTCGAGGTCATCAGAATAACGGTGTTACGGAAGTCGATTTCACGCCCTTCGCCGTCGCGCATAAAGCCGCGATCGAACACCTGATAGAACAGGTTCATCACGTCACGGTGGGCTTTTTCCACTTCATCAAGTAATACAACGCTGTACGGGCGCTTGCGCACGGCTTCGGTAAGGATCCCGCCCTGGCCATAGCCGACGTAACCCGGAGGGGAACCTTTCAGCTGAGAAACGGTGTGTGGCTCCTGGTATTCGGAGAGGTTGATGGTAATCAGCGATTTTTCACCGCCATACAGCACATCGGCCAGCGCCAGCGCGGTTTCGGTCTTGCCGACGCCGCTTGGGCCAACCAGCAGGAACACGCCCTGCGGACCGTTCTCTGCCGTGAGGCCGGTCTTCGCCGCGCGCAGGCGCTGGGCGATAGCCGCCAGGGAAGCATCCTGGCCGACCACGCGTTTGCCGATTTCATATTCCAGGGTCAGCAGTTCGGTCTGTTCGTCTTTCATCAGGGAAGACAGCGGCACGCCGGTCCAGTCGGCGATCACGTTCGCGACCGTGCGGGTGTCCACGTCCACCTGAATCAGCGCATCGCCCTGCTGTGCCTGCGCCAGCTGCTGTTGCAGGTCGGAAATTTCGGTCCGCTGGCTGATGTCCTGTCGGCTGGTCATCAGCTGCTGTGCCAGCGCCTTTTCATTGCGGAAACGACCTTCCTGCTCCTCAATACGCGCATCCAGTTCAGCCCGCTGCTGCTCAATCACGCGCAGGCGGTCATCATGACGGTTACTGCCTGCCGCAATATCTTCCAGCAGCGCCTGCTCTTCCAGCGCCAGCGCCGTCAGTTGTGCTTTCAGGCGCACTATTGCTTCCGGGGTGGTATCAAGGCTCATGCGCACGCGCGCGCTCGCGGTATCCAGCAGGTCAACGGCCTTGTCCGGCAGCTGACGTCCGGTCAGGTAGCGGCGGGAAAGCGTGACGGCTGCGCGTACCGCATCGTCGGTGATATGCACATTATGGTGTTCGGCGTAACGGGATTTCAGACCCCTGAGCATCAGACAGGCGGTGTCGTCGTCCGGCTCGTCAACGTTAACCATCTGGAAGCGGCGCTCCAGTGCAGCATCGCGTTCAAAGTACTGCTTGAACTCGCTCCAGGTGGTGGCGGCAATGGTGCGCAGTTCGCCGCGGGCCAGCGCAGGTTTCAGCAGGTTAGCGGCATCCGCGCCTCCCGCCTGGTTGCCCGCGCCGATGATGGTGTGGGCTTCATCAATAAACAGCAGCATCGGCACTGGGGACTGCTGCACCGCATCAATCACGTTTTTCAGACGCTGTTCGAACTCGCCTTTCACGCCCGCCCCTGCCTGCAACAGGCCGAGGTCAAGGGTGCGCAGGATGACCGGCCTGAGGGATTCCGGCACGTTGCCTTCAACAATACGCAGCGCCAGTCCTTCTACCAAGGCGGTTTTACCCACGCCCGGTTCACCGACCAGGATCGGGTTGTTTTTACGACGGCGGGAGAGAATATCCACCATCTGACGGATTTCGGTGTCACGACCAAACACCGGATCGATTTTGCCTTCCTTCGCTTTTGCGGTGACGTCCAGGGTGAACTTGTCCAGTGCGTTTTGCAGCGCCGGATGCAGCTCGCCTTCTTTCACTTCTACGCCAGCCGGGCGGCCGATTATTTCCACCTCCCCGCCGTGCTGCGCCAGCTCCGCTTCCTGCTGAACGTCCGGACGTTCGTCCGACTGCGCATCGAGCAGCGGTCGCAGACGCGCAAGCTGACTCTGACCGAGCGTCAACAGCGGCCACAGACCGTCGCAGCGCGCCAGTTTAGGTTTCTCCACCAGCGCCATCAGCAGATGCTGACTGCGGATAGGTTCTTCGCTGTTAAGCGAGGCAACCAGCCAGGCTTCCTGCAACAGGGCCTGGAGACTGTCCGACAGCTGCGGACGGCGGCGTACTGAGCGCGGAAGCCGGTCGAGCCAGGCCAGCAAATCCTGCCACAGCGCATCCATATCCCACTCGTAGCGGCGGGCCAGCACCGTCAGGTCACCTTCCCCCTGTTCGAGCAGCTTCAGCAACCAGTGCTCCGGCAAAATTTCCGCATGGGCACGGGTCTGGCACAGGGAAGCCGCGCCTTCCAGCGCACGGGCACAGTAAGGGTTCAGGCGTCGTAACAGGATGGCTGGATTTTCCATGAATCTCTCTCTTTGTCGGTTCCTGGACACGCTACCGCCCATCGCTGTTTCCCGTGAAGGGGACCAAAGCGCATACGGTCAGGCTGGCAGTTTGTGGGTTTCTTTGCTGAAAGCCCGTCACGCGGACGTTCAGCAAAAAACGGGCAAAAATTACTGCCCGTCGGCCGTTGCTCTGAATAGTTCGCGTTGAAGCAAGGCGGCAAGGTCGCGAATCCCCGGGAGCATAGATAACTATGTGACCGGGGCGAACGAACGCAGCCAACGCCGCTACGGCGCGAAATATGACGAGCAATTACGCGGTGGCGCGTTCGTTCCAGCTATCGGAATGAATGATGTTGCCGTCCTTGTAGGTCCAGGTGATTTTTTCGTAACGCAGCTCGATCCGCTCAAGGTGGTTATGCTTCTCGAAAGCAGGATCCTTGACGTCGTGCATCACCGGATTCACTTTCACCACCTTCACGTTTTCCAGTTTGGTGTTGAAGTACTCCACTTCCTGACCCGCATCGTTGATTTTGTACCACTTGAATTCCGCTGACTGCAGGGTCTGACCGGTGGTCACCGCCTTGTACAGGTACGGGCTGGACGAATCGATTTCCTTGGTGAACAGGAACGGCGTGTGGATGCGGGTGCCGGTCAGCTTGCCGGTGTTGTTATCGGTGGGGATGTACAGGTTATGTTCCTGAGCCACTACTTCGATGCTGCCTTCACGATCCTGAACGTCCACAGACCCTTTAATGTCCGCGCCGCCGTCGTCTTTCAGCCAAAGATAAACAGGAATTGCCATGAAATTACTCTCCATTGTGTTGTGATACGTCATCATCCTGCGATAACGCTTTGGGATTGCCGGGTAGCTGACAGGCACTGGCCTGCGGTACCAGACTGATTTCGACACGGCGGTTAAGCGCACGGCCCTCCGGCGTGTCGTTGGTTGCGACAGGGCGGCTTGCGCCATAGCCCTGCACCGCAAAGCAGCTTTCCGGCACATCACCGGTGTCACGCATCCAGTCGCGCACCGCTGCGGCACGTTTCAGGGACAGCGTCTGGTTGCGTTGCGGGTTACCGGTGTTATCGGTATGGCCGGACACGACAATCAGCCAGCCCGGTTTCGCCTTAACGCCGACCAGCGAATTCACCAGCCATTTGGTGGAGCCGGATTTCAACGCCGATTTGCCAGAATCGAACAGCGACATGCTGTCGAGACGGACAATTTTCGGTAGCGGTTTGGGTTTCGGCTGCGGTTTTGGCGGCGGCGGTGGGGGCGCCCAGGAGCGGATCGCATCCAGCACAGGCATTCGCAGACGCTCACCCTGATACAGACCGAGGCTCATCCGGGCCGGTACGCCATTGCGCGCGTAGTCGTCCAGCTCTGCCGCATCGTCACGCAGCACGGCAACGGCGTCGGCTTTTGGTCCGAAATCATGCATTGGGATACGGTCATAGCGGGTAATATCGAAGCTCACACGCTGCAACAGCTGGCGATTGTTCCAGCCACTGCTGAGCAGCGCAGCTATCGCCGCCAGTGTGAAGATCCCGAGCGCACAACGGAAGGCTCGCCCACGCGGCGTCAGGCCTCGCCCTTCCGGCAGCAGCGGCAGGATAAAATCCGGGAAGGGGGAAATAACCGTACTGTTCGTTGCTACCGGCTGCCAGCCCGCCACCTGCTGCATCGCAGTGTGACGGGAAAGCCAGGCCGTCCAGGTCGATGTGGTCAGCGTTCCGGCAAGGATCGGGCCTATTCCCCACAGCACTGCACCAGGCGCAATAACAGGAATATCGGGGTTCTCATCCATAAAGACAGCGTTGACGTGCTGATGGAACCAGTTCATCAGGCTGTTCATCAGCACCTGTTGCTGCATCGCAGGCGACCCACCGGTGGCGACCCATGCAGCGATTGAGCTCGGTGCTGAAGACTCACACCAGACCTTTACCCCTTCCCCCGGGATAGCCGCCTGCCAGAGCGTCTCTTTCGCCAGCGCGCTGCCAACCTGACCATTCAGAACCAGCGGCACAGCATGACCGGTTTCTTTACGCAGCTGGCTGATTTGCCAGCGCAGGGCCAGCAGGCGACGGGTCAGGCGCTCGCTGTCGGCGTGTTTCTGCGGGCAGACACTGACCATCACCGACAGCTGACGCCCCCAGTCAGGTCGCAACCACAGAACCTGGCGGGCTGCCTGCTCCAGATCCTGATGATCCTTTACGTGGATCCAGCAACCCTGCGTGACAGTGAGCACCGGTGACGGCTGCATACATGTCAGCGGCAGATCGCCACAGACCAGCACCACGGGCTGACGGTAAGTGGCTTCCGGGAGGGAATCCAGACACAGGGTGACATCGTGCTGCGCACGACGACTGGCGACAGTCCAGAACGTCAGGATAAGCCCCAGCAGCATCAACAGCACGCCTACCGAAACCAGTCGGGAGAGCGGCAGGAACCCCAGGCAGACGACGCCACTCAGCAGGGCGGCCCACAGCGCAAGCCCGCGCTGTTGTGCAGGACTCATTTCACCACTCCCGGCAACAGGGTTAGCAGCATCTGATCCAACCAGTGATCCAGTCCCCACCAGAGTGCGGCGACCACCATCACGCTCAGGCCAATACGTACCGGCCATGACGCCAGCCAATCGCCCATTCTGCGCCCGGCGCGGCTTTCCGCCAGTACCGGATAGGTTTGTGGATAGCTGAACGGCGTGGCATGTTCACTGAGGGCGTTGACAAGTTTCTGGCGCTCCGGATCGTTCAGGGCGCGGAAACTGCCGAGGAACCCCAGCATCATGACCCGCTGGAAGCAGGTCACGACGGCATGGTCAGGAGCCGGTTCATGCAGTACATCGCGCATCCGATCGCACAGCGTATCACCGGCGTCCATGGTGCCGAGAAAATGTCCCTGTAGCGGAATGTCATACCACTGTACACAGGCGTCATCCTCCACACCGCGACCTTTGACCGCCTCATCGAGCAGCGCGCACTGTGCCGTGAGAATATGCTGGCAGCTGGCTTCATCGAGTCCGCTGGCTTTCAGCTCACGCTGCACGCGCGCCACATCAGCAATACAGCGCTCCCACAGAATTCGGCCCTGGCCTTCCTGAAACTGCGGGCCGTGACGCAGGCTGATCGCTTGCAGCCACGTGTCCTGCAGCAGGGCATCAATATCAATGGACGCGGCAGCGCCGCGTTTACGCTCACTCATGTTCTCAGTACCGCAAAGAGTTCAAGTTCTGGCTCGCCGAGCATGCCCGGAACGTAAAACATACAGGTGCCGCTCTGGAGCATTTCGGTGACCAGAGGATGAGAAACATCAAGGCTGAAATACTGGTTTTCCAGACGCAGTGGAATGGCTGCCGGTACATGGCGCAATGGCGTCAGAGGAACGCCCACCCGCGATGAATTGACGATACTTCTGACATGATCGGGGCTGCCGACCTTGCACTGGCGCGGGAACTGTTCCTGCAGCTGGGCCACCGGCATAGGTGAACACACGGAGAGATAGTAATCAGCCCCCTCGCGCAGACGTGGGTCATGCAGACGCGCCTGCCAGAAGTGAAGTCGGGCATCATGCTCAAGCTCAATCGCCACCACCCGCGACGGCAGGCTGGCTTCCAGCAGGTCGCCCAGTAAATCAAACAGCGGCGGGAAGACGTTATTCAGTTGCTCATGCTGCCAGGCCGGAATAGCACTCACCTGGTGCTCCAGCGAGAAGGTCAGCAAACTGCCCGCAAGCCGCGCCAACTCCGGGTAGAGACGCTCAGGCGGATTTTGCGGGTGGTGCTGAAACTGCCCGAGCACTGGCTCGGCGCTGTTCAGCGCATTGAGCAGCCAAAACAGGGATACGTCGGCCACAGCAAAATCAGCCATGCGCTCATTACTTTCACGGCGCATCGCCATTAGACGGCTTAAACGGGTACGCAGCTGGGTCATCAACTGTTCTAACTGGGTCATCAGCCAGCGGCTACCCTGGATGGTCAGAAGCGGAGGGAGAAACGTCTCATCGAGTTGCCACGCCCCCTGCGAATCCTGCTTCAGGCGGGCGACCGGACAGGTCAGGTAATCGCTGTTGTTCTGATGGGCAAAGCGCAGCGTCAGCTCTGGCTGCATTACCGCAATCTGGCGGGTATCATCGCCGAACATATTGCGCACATCGCGCCAGCGCTGACGATAGCGAACAGGGCGCTCGGCCACCTCATCGGGTTTAAGGCAGTTACCGCCATTCGCCCGCAGCAGCGGAAGGGCCAGCACCACCGCCACGTCCTGTGATTCACTGCCAAGCGTCAGCGCCGGTGGCAGGTCGTCAGCATTATCCGTGTCGATAAGCGTCCCGTCCGGGAAACGAAGATGCAAATGGCGGGCCTGCAGACGGCCCAGCTTCAGCGTTTGTGTTTCAAAAGCGACATTTATCACGCCCCAGGGCTGTGATAACCCCATCCGAGCGATACTTTCGGCAGACCAGGCCGCATACGCGACCTGTTGCTGGAAGTGCTGAGGAGAGACCATAACGCCCCTTCCCCATAACGGTTGCTCCGTTTTCATCGGCTTCCTGCCTTACGTTACGATTTCGCTTTCGGCATCTGAGAAACCAGTGACAGGTTGACGTCCATCCCTTCCACCTGGAAGTGCGGGATGGCGAACAGTCGGACACGGAAAAAGCCCGGATTGTCTTCGATGTCTTCCACAATCACTTTCGCATCACGCAGCGGGTGAGACGCCTGCAGCTCGTCGCCCGGATCGGTCATTTCAGTTACCAGACCGCGAACCCAGGTGTTTAGCTCAAGTTCCAGCAGGCGACGGTCTTTGGTGGTGCCGATGTTTTCACGCTGGATCAGCTTCAGGTAGTGCGCGATGCGTGACAGCAGGAAGATGTACGGCAGACGGGCATTGATGCGGCTGTTTGCGGTCGCATCTGCTGTATCGTACAGGGCCGGTTTTTGGGTCGAGTTCGCCGAGAAGAAGCAGGCATAGTCGCGGTTGCGATAGTAGGACAAGGGAATGAATCCCAGATTGGCAAATTCAAACTCGCGTGTTTCCGGGATCATCACTTCAGACGGGATCTTCACCTGATTGCCGGTACCCAGATCGTACAGATGGATGGGCAGATCCTGGACGGCACCCCCCGCCTGCGGGCCACGGATCTGCACACACCAGCCGTTGTTGATAAAGCTGCGCACCATATTGGCTGCAAAAGCGAACGAGGCGTTGGTCCACAGGTATTTTTCGTGATCCGGCCCTTTCACTTCTTCAACATAGTTAAAGCTGCGTACCGGTACGGTGTCCGGACCATACGGCAAGCGGCCGAGTACACGCGGCATCACCAGACCGATATAGCGCGAATCGTCCGTCTCGCGGAAAGATTTCCACTTGATGTACTCGGCGCGGTCAAAGTAGTTACCGATATCCTTGATGGCCGCCACCTCCTCCATCGAGTCCTTGAGGAAGAATTGCGGGCCGACAGCGCCGATAAACGGCATATGCGCGGCAGCAGAGACTTTCGAAATATTGCGCAACAGGGCAACATCCTGCGCAGAGGCATCAAACTCCCAGGCGGAAATCAGCGCGGCAATTGGCTCGCCACCCGGCGTGTCATACTCATCAATATAGGTATGTTTATACAGCCCACTCTGGATAATTTCCGGGCTGTCTTCGAAATCCTGACGCAGGTCTTCTTTGGCGATATCCAGCAGTTCAACCTTCACGTTCTGGCGGAAATCGGTTTTATCGACCAGGGATTTCACGCCGCGCCACAGACTTTCTACCGCCTGAAAATCTGCATGATGCATGACCGCATCAAGCTGAAGGCTGATCTGGTGATCCAGCTCCGCGATATGATGGTCAATCAGGTTTTTGTCGAGTTTTTCAACTTTTGAACCCGATTTTGTCAGGCATTCGAGAAACACCTGCATGCCCGCCGTTAAACGTTCATCTGCGGTCGCATCCGACATTGCCTGCGCGTCCTGCCAGATATCCAGCGCACTCAGCTCAGAGACCGGGCTCAGGTTGATTTTTTCAAACAGGGACGCATAAACCCCACCTGAAGCCGGACGTTCAAGCACCACACTCTCGCCGCCCGCGGCATGTTCATTTTTTACCGACATCAGCATCTTCCTTATTAATCCGTTAAATTATCGCGACCGTTATGGCTGTTTCGGGGCCAGGGCGGAGAGTTCGGCCTTGAGTTCTGCGCTTAACGCCGGGTCGAGCAGGATTTTTTCCAGCTCTTTTCTGAAAGCCTGGTTATCCAGCAGATTCGCTTTTAAATCGCGCAGCAAATTACGCATGGAAAGCATCGCTTTCAGCTGAGGTATTTGGCGGGAGACCTGCTCCGGGGTGAAATCCTTTATGCTCTGGAATGTCAAAGTGATGTTGTTTTCGCTGCCGTCATCAGCCAGCGTATTTTTAACGGTGAGATTTACTTTTGGGGAATATTCGGAAAGCACGGCATTAAAGTTATTTTTGTTCAGATTAACTTTTTTGCGCTCAAACAGGGGGGCTGTCTGCTGGCCATTGCTGAAATCACCCGCAACCAGTAATTTCAAAGGGAGCTCGGTTTTCTTGCTCGCCCCGCCCGTATGCAAATCAAGCTTTAAATTAATACGTGCCTTGGGTATTTCTGACTGAAAGGAAGAGTTAGACATGGCTGTCCCTGTTCTATGGAGTAATAGAAACGGTCAATGCCAGTGAGAAATTAATAAGAAGGCTTACCTTGCCAAAACAACGTCCAGGTTCATATCTTCCGACGAGAATTAACATTCCAGAGTTAAAAGCGAGCGCATTCCATTCACCAGCATATCGACACTGTACTTTTGAGTATTTATCTGAAATAAAAAAATTCAAATAAGGCCCAATAGACGGAGTGTAGAAACCTACCCTACTCGATCGGAAATGAAACTTTGTAACAAAATTTTACATTTAATTCATTTAACAATTAAATACCATCCTAATGATTTATAAGACTTTTCCTGCAAATGCCCTTCAGACCTTATGGAATAAGGATGTGCAGTAAACGATCAATTTAACTCAGGCAATAGATTTGTACAAAATCCCGTCAGTCAGGTGAAATATCTGTTTTGGTACTTTTATCAAAAATGAGAGGCAGAAGGTGATCGTCTATGTGAAAAACTAACAATATGTCTGGGCCTTTACCTATTTTTATTATTCACTTGAATAAGATTTAATATTTCCCTCAAAAAAAGAAATGTCGCGACGGGACTTCATATATGTCTCATACCTGTGCCAGTGCTATATAAATCTCAGGTGTCGGGAAGTGAGCGCGACCAGCCACAATAGCCGTCCAGATTGCGCAAAGCGGGGGGAATCGAAAGGTTTTATAACGCTGCGGCTAAAGACGACGTTGCCTGCAAGCGTAAACAGGCAACCATGCGTGTTAGTGTGCCAGTAAACTCAACGGGCGTTTAAACCAGATAGCGCCGAAACCAGGCGATAGTGCGATCCCAGGCCAGTTCCGCCGCCTTGCGATCGTAACGCGGCGTGGAATCATTATGAAAACCGTGATTCACGCCGGGATAGATCCAGGCTTCATAGTGCTTTCCGGCCGCTTTTAACGCGGCTTCATAGGCGGGCCAGCCCTCGTTGATGCGCGTATCCAGCTCCGCATAGTGCAGCAGCAGCGGCGCCTGAATGCGCGCCACCTCTTCTACCGGTGCCTGGCGACCATAAAAAGGCACCGCCGCCGCCAGTTCGGGATAAGCCACTGCGGCCGCATTCGCCACGCCGCCGCCATAGCAGAAACCGGTAATGCCCACCTTGCCGGTGCTCTGCGGATGCCGCATTAAAAACTCTACGGCCGCGAAAAAGTCGTTCATTAGCTTAGTTTGATCGACCTGCTGTTGCAGCTCGCGCCCTTTGTCATCATTGCCCGGATAGCCGCCAACTGAACTTAATCCATCGGGCGCCAGCGCAATAAAACCGGCTTTTGCCACGCGCCGGGCGACATCTTCAATATAAGGGTTCAAACCACGGTTTTCATGCACCACCACCACCGCTGCGGTTTTCGTCTGGATAGCCGCGGGCCGGACAAAATAGCCTCTTACCGACTGATGCCCGTTGGGTGAAGGGTAAGTGAGATACTCAGCATGGATATCGGGATCGGTAAATTCCACCTGCTCCGCCAGCGCGTAATTCGGGCTGAGCATCGAAAGCAGGCTGACGGCCGTCAGGCCACCAATAGTATATTTTGCCGCCTGCGCCAGAAACTCACGCTTGCTCAGCATGCCATGGGCGTAATGATCGTAAAGCTCCAGCAACTCCTGCGGAAAATCTTCTGCGGTCAAACGTGCCATTACCAACTCCTCGCAACGGGTTTTGTTCACAATGTAAACAGCCGGGAAGCAAAAAAGAAGCGTTATTTATTACTTACACTGAGCTACATTTTGTTACGCCGAAAATTGCTAAATTAATACCCCTGAAAACTGTATCTAACAAAACTATAACGATCGTTACTTTCTGGGTAGGCAAATGGGCGAGACGCAAAAAACGCAATACATCGCAGATCTGATTGCGTGGATCGAAGATAACCTGACGGAAGAGCTTAATATCGATACTATTGCGCAAAAGTCAGGCTATTCAAAATGGCATATGCAGCGGCTGTTTAAAGAGATGACCGGGCAAACCGTTGCCACTTATGCGCGCAAAAGACGTCTTACCAAATCCGCGATGGCGCTGCGCTTAACGCGCCTCTCTTTAATTGATATTGCCATACGCTATGGCTTCGATACGCAGCAAAATTTCACCCGCGCATTTCGGCATCATTTTGCTTTGACGCCCCATGCTTATCGTTACGCTGATGAGCTTAATACTGCGGCGTTCCACAGCCGATTTAATCCCCTGCAACAAGAGACGCGCCTGCCGGAACTGGTGACGTTACCCGATCGGGTTATATATGGCGAAAGCCACCGCTACGAATGTTTATACGGTGACTTTGTTGAAGATAAACAGCAAATTCTGCAGCACTATTTGTCCGATTTTATTCGCGATAATAAGGGAAGCCGTGAACAGGGTTATATCACGCTGCAGTTTACACCCTGCGCACAGCGCAAAGAATATCATACGGTTAGCCTTATGCGCGGTCTGGAACAGCGGGAGGGTGAATATTCCTTACAGGCCCAGCGTGATATTTTGCCCGGCGGTTTATGGCTGAAACTGGCCCTGCAAATAGATCCCTGTAATTTCAGTGGTTTTATTATCGATGCCTATTATCATCACCTGGCGCAACCAGGCCTGGCGCGCCGTCCCGGTCAGGATTTTCTGACGCTCGATCTGCCCCATTGCAGCAGCGAACAGCTGACAGGCTATTTGTTTATTCCGGTTAATTTCCATCTGCCAAATACGGCCCCGCTCGCCTCTTAGAAAAGGCGTTATCCGTTAACGCGGCCGTCAGGCTTTATTTATTTCTTCATCATAGGCGCACGTAGCAGGCAGCGCGTAATAATCAAGCGAATTATGTTCATTTTTTCTGCGCGCTGAACGTCGATACCGGGTTAATTTCTGCCCAAAGATCGTTAACAGCTGCTATATAAAATGCAGTGAAGAATAATTCCTGCCAAAAAGTCGGAACTTTTAACGCTTATTCATATAAAATTTAACGCATCAGGAACATTTAGCTCACAGAAGAGCGCTATCAGGAACACTGAACACCCGTACTTTATCTGCTGGTACGCAACCAGGCTGGTTGTTTACTTAGGTTTATGGCAACACTCAAGAGGTCTACATTATGGGGAAAGACTCCTCACCTTCACGCGTGATACGGCTTCTCACCGTATTATTCGCATTGCTTTGCGGCGCGTATTTACTGGTTGGCGGGCTGTGGCTCTCAACAATCGGCGGCAGCTGGTACTATGTTATCAGCGGCATCGCGATGCTGGTCACGGCATTCCTGCTATATCGTCGTCACAGCGCAGCGCTGGTGGTCTACGCCCTGCTGCTGCTCGGTACAATAATCTGGTCAGTATGGGAAGCGGGTTTCGACTTCTGGGCGCTGGCGCCGCGTACGGACGTTTGGGTTATTTTCGGTATCTGGCTGCTGCTGCCGTTTGTTTATCGCGGCATTACGCCTGCGCATGGCGGCAAAGCAGGCGCTTCCCTGATGGGCGTGAGCCTGGTTGTCAGCGTTATCGTGCTGGCCTGGGCCGTATTTAACGACCCGCAAGAGATCAACGGCACGTTGCCAACGGCGCAACAAACCGCACCGGCTGCGGCTGACAGCACTATCCCACCGGGCGACTGGCCAGCGTATGGCCGCGATCAGGCTGGCACCCGTTATTCTCCGCTGACGCAAATCAACGAGAAAAACGTCAAAGATCTGCAGGTTGCCTGGACTTTCCGTACCGGCGATGTGAAAAGGTCGAGCGATCCAGGTGAAATCACCAACGAAGTCACACCGATTAAAGTTCGCGACACGCTTTACCTGTGTACCGCGCACCAGATTCTGTTTGCGCTGGATGCTACCACCGGTAAAGAGAAGTGGAAATTTGATCCGGAGCTGAAGACGGATCCGACTTTCCAGCACGTTACCTGCCGTGGCGTTTCTTATCATGAAACCCCTGCCGCAGCTGATGCCAGTGCTGCTGCCCCTGCGCTGTGCGCACGCCGCATCATCCTGCCGGTCAACGACGGTCGTCTGTTTGCGCTGGATGCGGAAACCGGTGAACGCTGCCCGGATTTCGCCAACAATGGCGAGCTGAACCTGCAGCACAAACAGCCGGTTACCACGCCGGGTGCCTATGAGCCGACCTCTCCGCCGATCATTACTGACAAAGTCATTGTGATTGCGGGCGCGGTAACCGATAACTACTCAACGCACGAGCCGTCAGGCGCGATTCGCGGCTTTGACATCAATACCGGCGCGCTGCTGTGGGCGTTCGATCCGGGCGCGAAAGATCCAAATGCTATTCCGGCAGATGGTCAAAGCTTTGTACCGAACTCGCCTAACGCTTGGGCACCGGCTTCCTATGATGCCAAGCTGGATATCGTTTACCTGCCGATGGGCGTTTCCACGCCGGACATCTGGGGCGGTAACCGTACGCCGGAACAAGAACATTACGGCAATACCCTGCTGGCGCTGAACGCGACCACGGGTAAAGAAGTATGGGCCTACCAGACTGTCCACCACGATCTGTGGGATATGGATGTGCCTGCGCAGCCGACGCTGGCTGATATTACCGATAAAGATGGCAATACCGTGCCGGTTATCTATGTGCCAGCGAAAACCGGTAACATCTTTGTGCTGGATCGTCGCAACGGTAAGCTGGTTGTGCCTGCGCCGGAAACCCCGGTTCCGCAAGGCCCGGCAAAAGGCGATCGTCTGTCGCCGACTCAGCCTTATTCAGAGCTGACGTTCCGTCCGAAAGAGCATCTGGCGGGCAAAGATATGTGGGGCGCCACCATGTTCGATCAGCTGGTGTGCCGCGTTATCTTCCATCGTCTGCGTTATGAAGGTCCGTTCACGCCGCCGTCTGAGCAGGGCACCCTGGTGTTCCCGGGTAACCTCGGCATGTTTGAATGGGGCGGTATCGCCGTAGATACCAACCGTCAGATCGCGATTGCTAACCCGATGGCGCTGCCGTTTGTTTCTAAACTGATTCCGCGTGGCCCAGGCAACCCGATAGAGCCGCCAGAAGGCGCTGCGGGCGGTTCAGGCACCGAAACCGGTATCCAGCCGCAGTATGGCGTACCCTTTGGCGTGGAACTGAATCCGTTCCTCTCGCCGTTTGGTCTGCCGTGCAAACAGCCAGCATGGGGCTATGTCTCTGCGCTGGATCTGAAAACCAACGAAGTGGTATGGAAAAAACGTATCGGTACCGTTCGCGATAGCGCACCGGTTCCTCTGCCGTTCAAAATGGGTATGCCGATGCTGGGCGGCCCGGTAACCACGGCGGGTCACGTATTCTTTATCGCAGCCACGGCGGATAACTACCTGCGCGCTTTCAGCACCAATACCGGTGAGAAGCTGTGGGAAGGTCGTCTGCCAGCGGGTGGTCAGGCAACGCCGATGACCTATGAAGCTAACGGCAAGCAGTATGTAGTGATTTCTGCCGGTGGCCATGGCTCTTTTGGCACCAAAATGGGCGATTACATCGTTGCTTACGCGCTGCCGGATCAGAAATAATCTGACCTGCAACGCTGACAAACCCCGCTAAGGCGGGGTTTTTTTATGCCTGACAGATAAGCCGCGCGACCGGCTGCCACACCCCGGCTCAGGGTTTCTCTCCTGCTCTGCGCATTTGATAAAGGTTATACAGCGTGCCTGCCGCCATCATCACCGCCGTAGCAAGAAACACCATTCGCATACCCAGCCAGCCACCGACCATGCCGCCAAACAGCGGGCCGCACACCTGGCCGACATATTGCGCTGAAGTGGACCAGCCCAGCGCCCTGCCCACCTGCTGATGAGCAACGTGATGACGTATCAGGCTGGCAATACAGGGCAATAATCCGCCGAGCGCCATGCCCATGAAAAAGCGCAGCGCGACCAGCTGCCAGGCGCTGGTAATAAATGCCTGCGGGATCAGTAATAGCGCAGCGGCTAAAAGTCCGCCGGTCAGCACCGGCCAGTGACCCACGCGATCCGCCAGTTTGCCCAGCCAGGCCGCTGAAATAATGCTGCCCAGCGCCGCAGCGGACATCACCACACCAGCCACCGGCGCGATACGGTCTGCCTGAGGAACAAACTGCGCGACATACAGCGTGATAATGGGTTCTATCGACATATTGGCAAAAATCAGCAGCATGCCGGTCAACAGCATCAGCGGCAAAATACCGCTGCGCAGGCTAAGCCTGATGGCTGCATGGGCACGCGGCTGCGCCTTTGGCGGTGGCGCTTCCTTCAGTAACAGGCAGGTGGCGAGGAAGGCGCAAAAGATTACCGCTCCCGCCAGCCAGAAGGTGGCACGGATGCCAATGAGCGGCGGTAACAAGCCGCCGATTAACGGCCCGGCCACGTTGCCCGCCATAATCCCGGCGGAAAGCATGCCGAGCGCCCAGCCGAGATGGGCCTTTGGCGTTTGCGCGGCGACAAGAATGGTCGAGCCGGAAGCATAGCCGCCCAATAAGCCCGCCAGCAGACGCAGCGCCACCAGCTGCCAGGGCGCATCCGCCATGCCGATCAGCGACATCGCCACCGCCATCCCCAGGCTGGCGCGGATCAACATCAGTTTGCGCCCGTAGCGATCCGCCAGTCTGCCCCAGAGCGGCGCGGTCAGCGCGGCGGTAAAAAAGGTGGCGCCGTAGGCGAGGCCTGACCAGCGGGCGATGGCCGCCGGATCGCTCACGCCCAGCTCCGCTACATAGAGCGGCAGGAAAGGCAGCAGCAGCGTCATTGCCACCAGCGTGGTAAAGGAGCCTGCCATGCAAACCCATAAATTGCGTCGCCAGTAGGGTGCCGGATCGATCCCTTGCTGTTGCCAGGTGCTCATCTTTTTCTCCTTATCGTCAGGCAGCTATGCTAACAAGCCGCAGCCACTATCCCGACGGTAAGCAAGAAAGTTCTCCAGAGGCGCGCTTTTGTTTATGGTGAGAAACAATCCATGGATGCCAGTGCTGCCTGTAGCTGCTGACAAAAGGTTGCTACCAGCGCGCGCGGCTGCTCGGGTTGACGGACAATCAGGTAGCTGTGGTAATCATCCATCTGCCAGTCAGGCAGCAGACGCACCAGCCGCTGCTGCTGTTGCGCGGCGCGCGCGATATAACAAGGAAGATAAGCGATACCGGCACCGGCAATGGCTGCGCTCAGCAATGCCTCGCTGTTGTTGATACGAAAGCGGCTGTGAACATCAATATTGAGTTTTTGTTTGCCCTGGCGAAACGGCAGCGCGAGCGTATGCGCCGCGCCGCGAAACAGCAAATAATCATGGCGCGGCAGCTGCTGCGGATTGCTTATCGCCGCTTGCGCTGCAGGATAATCCGGGGCGGCGAATAACCCCCATGCAATCGACGAGAGCGGGTGAAAAGCGGCCACCGGCGGCGTTGAGCCGACGACAATCGCCAAATCGTAGCGATCCTGTTGCCAGTCAACGGGCCGATCGGTGAGGTCAAGATCGACCTGCACGTGAATATGCTGCGCAACAAAGGCATTGAGCGTCGGCACGATACAGTGGCGGCCAAAATTAACTGGCGCGATGATGCTTAGATTACCGGCAGGCTGCTGGTGATAATCGCGAATAAAGGCATCGGCACCCTGCACTTCCTGCAGCGCGCGCGCACAATACTGATACCAGGCGCGCCCCACTTCAGTTACTGCAATACGCCGGGTAGTCCGCTCCAGCAGCTTCACGCCAAGACGGATCTCCAGTTGGGCGATCTCTTTACTGATAAAGGATTTTGACAGACCAAGACTCTTTGCCGCCTCGGTGAAACTCAAGGTTTCCACTACGCGGGCGAACACCATCATCGCGGTAATATTTTCAAGCGGCTGCATAAGGGCTCCCGACAGCAGATGACGGACAGCCTGACAAAAACGAGAGGGAAATACCAGCGGGAAGAGTAGAGAACAGAGCCGCCCGCAGGCGGCTCAGAAGAGGCTTACTTCTTCGGCTTCAGCGCTTGGGCGTCATCCGTTAACTGCTGTGAGCCAAGTTCCGTTCCGGTAGTGGGATCGATATCCGGATTAGAACGGGTACGCAGCGCCATGGTTTCGAGCAGCGCTTTTTCCTGCTCCGACAGCATCACCGATGCCAGGCCGTCGCCGCCGTCAACTGCGGGCTGCGGATTGGCAACGTAATCGAAATTCTCATCTGAATTCCAGCTGCCGCGTACGTCACCGCCTTCTGACATATTGAAGTAGGTGTTAGCGTACTTCTCAATCGGCGGCAGTTTGCCCGGCGGGAAATTATTACGAATCGAATAAAGCGCTTTCTCAAACGAGATCTGGTGCGCAACTTCACGCGTCATCAGAAAGCCCAGCGCATCTTTGACGCCCGGATCGTCCGTCAGGTTGATTAGACGTTCATAGATGATTTTCGCACGTGCTTCCGCGGCAATATTCGAGCGTAGATCGGCCGTGACTTCACCGATGGTATCGATATAGGCGGCGGTCCAGGGAACGCCAGCCGAGTTGGTCAGCGGCGGCCCGCCACCGTACAGCAGCGCGGTGATATGGCTGTCATTGCCGTTGCCGGTCAACGAACGGTAAAGCTCAGCTTCCTGTTCGGTTCCTTCGGCCAGCGCGCCTTTCGCGCCTTTGTTCAGCATCCCTACCAGAGAACCGATAATTTCAAGATGGCTCAGCTCTTCCGTCGCGATATCCAACAGCATATCTTTACGTCCGGCATCATCATCGCCAAGGCCCTGGGTGAAGTAACGGCAGGCGGCAGCGAGTTCGCCCTGCGGCCCGCCAAATTGCTCAAGCAGCAAATTTGCCAGCCCTGGGTTCGGTTCCGCTACCCGTACCGTGTATTGTAACTGTTTGACATGTCTAAACATTGCTCACTCCTCTATAGAGGTTGCCAATGTTGGCAACCTCGATGCAGTGAAATGCCATTGCTGGCTTTATATTATTTTTTTGCTTCGGTGTCTGGCTGTGCGGAACGCACCATGAACTGCTCGGTTACATCAGGCAGATGGTTCAGCGCCCAGTCAGCCATGGCTTTTTCCTGCTCGCGGATTTGCTCAAATACGCGAGCGCCTTCGCTATCGCCCGCCAGTTCAGCGGCGGCAATCAGCGAGGTATAACAGGCGATTTCGAACTGTTCGAAGACATAGCCGCTGATGGCGCCTTTTACCACTTCATCAGAAGCGAACATACCGCCCATCGCCTGGCCCATCGCCGCCACTTTACCCATCATGTCTTTCATGGTGGAGCTGGACGTGTCCTGGCGGTCGATAACTTGCTGCAGCATCTGCTGTTGCTGGCGTGTTTCTTCAATATGTTGCTGCAGACGTGCTTTCAGATCGGGATAATGCTCCAGCCGCGAAGACATTTTTTCCAGCATTTCTTCTGCTTGTTTTTCCATTGCATGCGCGTCACGCAGCCAGCTGAGATAGTTTTCCTGATAAGTCATACTTTCACCTCGTGATAAATGAGTCAGAAAATAAGCCCAACGCACTCAACAAACACCACGTCAGAATTACCTCTACAAGACTATTCACTGATAAAAAGTCCAGAGAATTTTAAATTCGATACATAAAAAGCGTAGGCAGCGAAACAGTAATTAACAACCCTAACGCGAAAAAATTTGCGTTATGTTTTTGTTAATGCGATATAAAGCAGAAAGCTGCGATATTCAGATTAGTGCCCATTAAAAGGGCCAGAAAATAATAAACCCCCGACGCACGTCATAATGCGCGTCGGGGGCTGAAAAGAGTGAGTTGAGTTGTTCAGCGCTTAGCTGCCGGAAGGACGACCGCCGCCGTGGCTGTTTTGACCGCCTTTTTTGCCTGCTTCAGAGGCTTTTTCACGGTCGTTTTTGAAATTACCGCCGCTCTGCTGCCCGCCTTTTTTACCGGCTTCGGACGCTTTTTCTCGATCTTCGGCGAAATTACCCGAGTTACCACGATGCTGAGTCATAGTGTTTCTCCTCGTTATTCATAAATAATATGCTTATCCAGTACTTCAGTAATGGAAAAGAATATTCGCGACTACGGGTATAAATTTAGTCGAGAAGCCGGGGAACGCAAATATCAGACGCAGCGGTAATAAGCGATTGAAATTAAAAACAAGGCGTCGTTAAAATAGCAGATTTGAAAGATTTAATTACAATAGGATGCAAATATTAAATAAGCCGCCCTTTATTAACAAGCGTAGCGGTAAAAGGGCTGGAAATATGATCGTTGTTCAGCGTCATTCACTCAGCGATCCTGCTTGTCGATCGCTGCGGTTTATTGGCGACATTTTTGGCGGAATTCGCCGGGCGTCATCCCGTAGTGACGCACAAAGGTTTTATGAAAAGTATCATGGGATGAAAAGCCATGTTGTACGGCGACATATTCAATGGTGACATTGTCCTCAACCAGCATGCGCGCCGAGGAGACCAGGCGCTTTTCGCGGCAAAAAGCCGCCAGCGTTTTCCCGGTTACTGCGTGAAAATAACGCTGAAGATACCATTTTGAATAGCCGGTTTTTTCCGCGCAGTCATCTACGGTAATACGCCGATGCGGATTGCTCTCAATCCAGCGCATCAGCTCACGAATCACGCCATAGGTGAACACTTTTTCGTTTGCCACGCTTACGCTTACGTTCATGATTTTCTCTCTTTAACGTGCAGCGGCATCGGACTGTAACTCCAGCCGAATAAAATGAAGCAAATTGTGGCGCAGCATTTCTTCATCGCTGTCGATCACATTGTGCATCGCCAGTAAATCCTGCCCTAATACCAGCGCAATCAAACGCCATGCGGTGGCGGGCGCAGTATCATGACACCGCAATTGATCACGTTCGATAACAGCGCTGAGCATGGTGTGCCACAGGTTAAGGGCATAGACAAAAATCTCATGCAGCGCGCGATCGTGATGGGCCAACACTGACACCTCGCGCCAGATTTCAGTTTCGTGCGTGCTTTTGTCGCAGCCACCCAACAGCGCCAGCACGGCTTCAATACCGCTTACGGCTTCGCTGGCCGCCTTATGCTCCGCCGATTTGGCATGCACAATAGCGAGAAAAGCCTGACATTTTAGCTGGCTCAGCGAGGTGAAATGACGGTTGATATGCCCGACCGCTGCCCCGCTCTCCTGTGCCACTTTGCGTGCGGTAACCGCGGCGTATCCTTCACTTTCCATCACTTTGATGGCGGCATTCAGTAACAGCTCTGCCCGCACATCTGCTTTTAAATAGCCCATTCCGTTGTCCCGTGAAAGTTAACGGCTGTCAGTTTGCCCGTTTTTGAACAGCCGTTCAATAATTTTTCTGAACATGCGTTCAAAACAGGTTGACACATTTTGTCGCTCGCAACGCTACGGCACTTTTTTCGGCTAATCGTTTGCGTCTGAGACGAAAGCGATTGCCTACTATTGAAAACCCCTTTTATGACGGTTTTTTTAAACGCGCAACGTCTTATCGTGATCTGCGTCACAAAACCATTGAACCAAAATGAAACAAACTTTGACAAACGTGAGCGATATCTATTTTCTATCGGCAGGATCAAGGCAACCTATGCGGGCTGCCGCGACGTACGAGTACGTCTTCCCCGGAGTGGCATATAACAACACCTTTCCGTCCAGCAATGGACACAGATTCCCGGCCTTCTCTGACTCAGCAGAGCGGCCTTTAAGCATGTGGTAACCAATGAAAAATAAAATGTTGATGGCAGGCGCGCTGTTGGCAGCGTCATACAGCGTTGCTTCGCAGGCGCAGACTAACGATGCAACCTACGTCTCTGACTGGTGGCATCAGAGCGTTAACGTAGTAGGCAGCAACCATACCCGCTTCGGACCGCACCTGAACAATGACGTTTATCTGGAATATGAAGCCTTCGCCCATAAAGACTGGTTTGATTTTTACGGCTACCTGGATATTCCTAATTTCTTCGGCGCGGCAAACAGCTATCAACAGGGCATCTGGGATAAAGGTTCTCCGCTGTTTTTGGAAATTGAACCACGCTTTTCTATTGATAAGCTGACCGGCACCGATCTGAGCTTCGGCCCGTTTAAAGAGTGGTACTTCGCCAACAACTACGTTTACGACATGGGCCGTAACAGCGATAACCGCCAGAACACCTGGTATATGGGCCTCGGCACCGATATCGACACCCACACCAAACTGGGCCTGTCGCTTAACGTCTATGCCAAATACCAGTGGGAAAACTATGGCGCCGCGAATGAAAACAGCTGGGATGGCTATCGCTTTAAGGTGAAATATTTCCTGCCGATCACCACCCTGTGGGGCGGCAACCTGAGCTATATCGGCTTCACCAACTTTGACTGGGGTTCCGATCTGGCGGATAAAACGCCGGGCGCCTTCCGCGCCAGCAACTCCATCGCTTCCAGCCATATTCTGGCGCTGGGCTACGATCACTGGCACTACTCGGTGGTGGCACGTTATTTCCATAACGGCGGCCAGTGGGCAGATGGCGCTAACCTGAACTTTGGCGACGGTCCGTTTGAAGTGAAATCTACCGGCTGGGGTTACTACCTGGTAGTGGGTTACAACTTCTAACCATGCCGGGGCAGAAGCTGCTGACTTCTGCCCCCGATTTATTCGCTATATGGCCTTTTCTCGCTGTTCTTCTTTCCCTTCTGATAGTCTTTGCGCTAATAACCCACCTGCCCGTTGTTAATAAAATATACCCGCTAAAAAATGGTTCCCCCCCACCCCTATTAAGTCACACTTATTAAATATAAAGGTTAAATCAATTCGTAACGCGCCTATTTAAAACGCAACTTACTGAAGGGAATTAAATATGACCTTTGTCACAATGCTTAACTTAATAAAAAACTTCCCCTCCGCTTTTTAAATAAGCTGTGCTAGCGTAGCGGAAATATGGATTGTCACTGTTTTTAACAGGCAAAACCTACCTTTATTTCGTGCGACGTGATGACTTCACTGTCAGGCGCGGAAAATAAGGTAGGTTTTTTTATATCTATTGCACAACGATGAGCAAGGAGAATGGGATGATAAAGGGATTGTTGGCTTCATTATTAATCCTCAGCAGCGCGACAGTTTTCAGCGCAGAAACGGTGCCAGCGTCTGATAACAATCAGGACGCGTCGGTAACCATTTGGTTTGCCCGACACGGGAAAACGCTATTAAACACGTTGGATCGCGTGCAGGGATGGGCAGATTCGCCGTTAACCGCTGACGGAAAGCGCGTTGCTGAATATCTTGGCGCGGGATTAAAAGGAGTCGCGTTCGACGGCTATTATTCCAGCGATGCCGGACGACAGCGCGAAACCATGCAAATCATCGTGCAACAACTGGGCGTTAAAAACTATCAGCTGAATGAGTTAATCGGCCTGCGCGAAGCCTGCTTTGGCAGCTTTGAAGGGGGTTTTAACCGCGATATGGCCGCAGCGGCCGCACGTCAGTTAGGGCTTAGCGGCCCTGAGGAACTATTCACGCGCATGAAGGCTGGCACGCTAACGGCAGAAGCGTCAATGAATGCGCTTAGCCATGCCGATCCTTCCGGGATAACGGAAAATTATCAGCAGGTAAAGCAGAGAACCCAGGCGGCGCTGCATACCATTATTAACCACGCGCTGAAGTCGCAGCAGAAAAACGTTTTGGCTATTTCTTCCGGTACGGCTCTGCAAATCATGATCTCTGATTTAACCGATAATCCGCAAAAGAATAAGCCGCTAGCCAACTCAGCCGTGGTAAAGCTTATTTATCATCAGGGAAAAATTGACGTTACTGAAATTGGCACCATGAAATATGTTGAGGCGGGGAAGAGATCGCTCACGCTTGCGCGTTAAATCATCCGATTAACACAACGATCTGACGTAATAATAAATAGCTTTAACCTTTTGCTGTTATCAAATTCGCTGACGCATTCTGTTTTATGTCAACACCGGGGAAAATATGAAAATAAAAAACATGGCTGTTATTGCGCTGTTCTTGCCCGCATTTTGTCTGGCGCAGGATAACCATAATGCATTACCTTATTCTTTATTAGACGATCCCTTTTTTAGCGAAAGTTCTTTAACGATTTCACTACGTAATTACTGGAAATATCTCAAGGAGGATGCCGCCAACCCTAAAAACGTGCATGCCGCCTGGGGACAGGGTATTGGGCTGGATTATAAGTCAGGTTACTTTGCCGATATTATTGGTTTTGACCTCTCTTACTATGGCGCGGTTAAGCTCGGCGCCAGCGACTATTTCGATACGCGCGGCATCCTTTATAAAGCGGGTCAGGAGAATAAAAAAGGCAATGCGCAGGGCTTTAGCAAATTTGGTCAGCGCTACGTTAAGTTGAAGCTGAGCGACGGCGCGGTGAAAAGCGCGCTGCATGGCGGCTGGGAAAGCCTGCCCAATTTTGGCGTGGTGAACACCTCGCGTCGCCTCTCACCAATAACTTACCTTGGCTGGAACGGCGTGGCGCAGCTTGGCGCTGTCGGGCTGCGCACCGCCTGGGTCAGTGGTTCCCTCGATCGCAGCTCGCCGCAGAAAATGCATTTTAAAACCAACAGCGGTCAGGATATCGACCATATCGCTACTGGCGAGATCTTCTATCACGGCGACCGCGTAAAGTTGAATTACGCCGTGGGCGAAAGCGACGGCTACCTGCGACGTCAGCAGCTCTTTTTAAGCGGCAACGTGACGCCGCACCTCTCCGTAGGCGGTCAGTTCTATCTTACCCGCGCGCTGGAAACCTATCGGTCGATGCCTGCGCCGCGCCGTGATTTCGATCGCAGCGCGCATCATTACGCCCTGGAGATGACCTGGAAAAAAGATAAGTTGCGTTCCCGCTGGGGCGTGGCCTGGACACGGGCGGAAAAGGAAAATGCGGTGGGCTTTTATCCGCGTCATATGAGCCGCCACTCGTTTGGCAATTTCATTTCACTGGCCAGCGCCGGTGACGATTATATGCGTGATAAAGAGCTGATGGTGGCGACCATGACCGATTACCGGTTCACGCCAACGCTGCTGGCGGGCGTGGCAGTGAACGCAGGCACGATTCGCTATCAGGGCTTAAACATACACAGCGGCGAAGCCAGCCTCTATGGCCGCTGGTCGCCCGCCGATCCTGCGCTGAAAAACCTCAGCGTATGGGTGATGTGCGGGCCGGGCTGGTCCTACAAAAACGTTCGACGCACGCCGGTGCTACAGCATGGCGATTACCGTCGTTCGCATACGCTGTCAGGCGAAGTAATTATCGATTATCGCTTTAAGCTGCTGTAAAGCGGGCGATCAGGCATTGGGCAAATCTTTTATTCTTTTCAGAAAGGAAGAACCGATGAAAAAATGGATGGTTATCTTGATGTTGTTTGTAAGCTGTGGCGTCAGCGCCGCTGCGCCCGCGGCAGAGGATGCCGCTACCGACACCGTGACGATCTGGTTCGCCCGTCATGGCAAAACCTGGCTTAATACGCTGGATCGGGTACAGGGCTGGGCCGACTCTCCACTGACAGAGGAAGGAAAACAGGTGGCGCGCTATCTGGCCGAAGGCTTACGGGATATTCCTTTCGACAGCTACTATTCCGGCGATGCCGGACGCCAGCAAGAGACGTTGCAGATTATCCGCGCCCTGCAATGCGATCGCTCTGCCCCGCCCACCACGCTGAAGGCGCTGCGGGAAGTATTTTTCGGCGGCTTCGAGGGGCTACCCAATGATGAAATGATCGGCGCGGTAGTAAAAAAAAGAGGCCTGACCAATAGCAGCCAGCTTTTTGCCGAAATGAAACAGGGCAAACTCACGCTGGAACACTATCTGGATGAGATCGCCGCCGTCGATCCGGAAAAACTGGCGGAACGCGCCGCCGAGGTAAAAGCGCGGATGCAGTCCGCTTTACGCGAAATAATTGCAAATGCGCAAAAGCGCGGCGAAAAAAACGTGCTGGTGGTTTCTTCAGGCGCGTCGATATTAACCATGATCGCCGATATGACCGATGACGCTCGCAAAAATCAGCCGCTGCAAAATGCCGCCGTGGTGAAGCTGGTTTATCAGGGGGATACGCTGAAGGTAACGGAGATTGGCAATATGCACTACGTTAACGCCGGGAAAGCGCGGATGCTGCAATAACGTCGCTCAGGCCAGCGCCTGCTGGCCTGAAACTTACTGCCATTAACCCAGCATTTCACGCACAAAGTTTTCGATCTCTTTGTCCTGACAGTTTTCAAAGAAACACTGTTGGAAGCGCTGGCCGCTGACCGCGGTTTTTACCAGTTCAGGATCGATAGCGCGCAGCGTATCCAGGTAGTTATCTTTCACCACCGCTGCTTTCACCTGGTTAAGGATACCGGCATTGCGCACCTGCGGCTCTTTACGCTCTGGCGGGTAGCCCTGGCCCTTCTCGCCGCTAAACGCTTTTTCAAAGATGAAGCGCAGATTCAGCTCAGCGCCCCAGCCAAACCCTTTGGCAAAAGGCAGCGCCAGCGCATTACCGTTATTGATCTGGGCAAACAGATAGGCGTCCGCCGGATCGATACAGTAACCGCAAGCCACGCCCGGATGAATGTTCAGCGACATCAGCGCGCCCTGCCCGGTGCCGCAGCCAGCAATAATGAAATCCACCGCTTTTGAATTCAGTAGAATGCTGGCCATAATGCCCAAATGAATATAGGTCAGATGATGATCCTGCTCATCGCTCATACCCACGTTAAATACCGGATAATCCAGACCGTTCGCGACCTGCTGCAGTTCTTTCAGCACCACGGCGTTTTTTGCCGCCTGGCTGTTTTCCATCATCAGAGCAATTTTCATCGTTTATCCTCTTATTACCTGGCTTCTTATCAGCCGGTGGTAGGCCTTCATAATTATGAAACAGTGTTTCATAATTTAATATTAGCTGTTCCTTATAGAGATCGCCGCAACTTTTTGCTGTGATGGTTTTCACATTCTCCACCTTTGTTCCGCTTTACCTCACGCTTTTTGCGAGCCAGAGCGCGTTTTGCCGCTGTACAAAAAATAGTGTGATCCTGGTTACATTTTCTTCAGGCAACGCTCGGCAACGGGCGCGAAGCGGGTATGCTCTCACGAATGTGAAACAGCGTTTCATTTTATCTTAAACCCTGGCGGGAGGAAAAAGCTATGGCAAAAGGAAATCGTCTGCATCTGCCTTTTTATCGTTTTCAGGATGAAAAAACCGGTGCGGAGATGGTGCGCTTAACGCCACCGGAAGTGTTATGTCACCGCAACTATTTCTACCAGAAGTGCTTTTTCAACGACGGCAGCAAACTGCTGTTTGCCGGTGAGTTTGACGGCCATCGCAACTATTATCTGCTGGATTTAGCCCAGCAGCAGGCGACGCAGCTGACGGAAGGCGCAGGCGATAACACCTTTGGCGGCTTCCTCTCACCGGACGATCGCTACCTGTTTTACGTTAAAAACGAACGCCAGCTGCGCCGCGTCGATCTGCAAACCTTCGAAGAAGTGACGATTTACACCGTTCCGCAGGACTGGGTGGGCTACGGCACCTGGGTGGCTAACAGCGACTGCACCAGCCTGGTCGGCATTGAGATCGATCGTGAAGACTGGGAGCCGCTCAGCGACTGGCAGGTATTCAAAACCTTCTTTGAAAAGAACCCGCATTGTCGCCTGCTGCGCGTCGATTTACACAGCGGGGAAGCGCAAACTATTCTCGAACAACGGCAGTGGCTCGGCCATCCTATTTATCGTCCTTTCGACGACAATACCGTCGCCTTCTGTCATGAAGGGCCGCACGATCGGGTTGACGCCCGCATGTGGCTGATCGATGAGAACGGCAATAATATGCGCAAGGTGAAAGATCATGCGCCAGGCGAAAGCTGCACTCATGAATTCTGGGTGCCGGACGGATCGGCGCTGATCTATGTTTCCTATCATAAAGATCGTCCCGATCGTGAGATTCGCCGCTACGATCCGCTCACGCAGCATGATGAAGTGCTAATGACCATGCCCGCCTGTTCGCATCTGATGAGTAATCAAACCGGCACATTGCTGGTAGGCGATGGCTCCGGCACGCCGGTGGATGTGCAGGACACCAAAGGCTATACCATCGAAAACGATCCGATGCTGTGGCTGTTTGATGTTGAAACACGGCGCTATCGCCCGCTGGCGGCACACAATAGCTCATGGCGCGTGCTGGACGGCGATCGTCAGGTCACGCACCCGCATCCGTCGTTTACCCCCGACGATCGTCAGGTGCTGTTCACCTCCGATTACGAGGGGCAGCCCGCGCTTTATCTGGCGGCCATCCGCGCTGATTTTTTTAACCAACCCAGAGATAATGGATAACGGTATGTTTATTTTCCGAGAGCAAACCCAGGTTGACGATCTGGGCAACGGCGTGACGCGACGTATTCTGGCGCACGGCGGCGGCATGATGGCGGTGGAAGTGACGTTTGAAAAAGATGCCGTCGGCCCGCTGCATCATCATCCGCATGAGCAGCTTACCTACGTGCTGTCGGGGCGCTTTGCCTTTACCATTGATGGCGAAACGCATGAGGTTGGCGCAGGTGATACGCTGTATAAAAAGCCCGATGTAATTCACGGCTGCGTCTGCCTCGAACCGGGCGTACTGCTGGATACCTTTACGCCGCAGCGCGAAGATTTCCTTTCCTGAAACGCATTTAAAAAAACGGCGGCAGATCTTTTAACGATCTGCCGCCGTGTGGTTACCGCTCCGGCTTAATGTGTCGCCTGCGGCAGTTTTTCAATATCGACGTTGCCCTGCTGTTCCGCCACAAACGATTCCTTACGTACGTCGGCTACGTCACCGGCGGTCACCGGTTTGGCGGCCTGGTTGCCCCAGCTGGTGCGAATAAAGTTCACCACGTCGGCCACCTGCTTATCGCTCAGACGCCAGCCAAAGCCCGGCATCACCACCGTGCTGGGTGCGCCCTGCACGCCCGGCAAGGTACTGCCAGTGAGAACGATATGAATCAGCGAAGTCGGATCGTCCGCCAGCACCACCGGATTGCCGCGCAGCGCCGGGAAGAAACGCTTATAGCCGCGCCCATCGGTACGGTGACAGGCGGCACAGCTATCCACATACGCCGCCGCGCCCGCTTTGCTGTCATCGCCTTTCCATAGCGCCTGCGCTACCGCATCATCCGGCTGGAAACCCGCCTGCGAGGGATCTTTCGCCCCCAGCGACTTCAGATAACGCGCTATCGCGTTGATATCTTCATCGCTCAGATATTGCAGGCTGTGCTCCACCACCTCGGTCATGCCGCCAAAGGCCGCCGTATCGTCGTTGCGTCCGGTACGCAGGAACTGCGCCAGATCGTCCTGGCTCCAGCGTCCTAAACCGTCACGGTTATCGCCACGCAGGTTGCTGGCGGTCCAGCCATCAATCGGCGCGTTGCTGCCAGCAAGGTAATCGCTGCCTTTACCATCATTCAGCGCTTTTTCCTGCATGGTAATGCTGCGCGGCGTGTGGCAGGCACCGCAGTGGCCCAGGCCTTCGACCAGATAACGTCCACGCGCCAGCTCCCGATCTTCACCCGATTTCGGCTGAAACGCTTTCACATCCGGCGCGAAAATCGTGCGCCAAATAGAGAGCGGCCAGCGCATCGACAGCGGCCAGGGAATATCGCTCTCTTTATTCTGCTGCGCGACCGGCGTCACGCCATGCATAAAGTAAGCGTAAAGCGCCTGCATATCCTCATCGCTGACCACCGCGTAAGAGGGATAAGGCATCGCCGGATAGAGCGTGTCGCCATTTTTGGCGATGCCGTGACGTACCGCCTTCTGGAAATCGTCATAGCTGTAGCTGCCGATGCCGGTTTCTTTGTCGGGCGTAATATTGGTGGAATAAATGGTGCCGATCGGCGTGGCCATCGCCAGGCCGCCAGCAAACGGCTGCCCACCCTTGCTGCTGTGACAGGCAACGCAGTCGCCTGCGCGCGCCAGATACTCGCCGCGCTTAATTAATTCGCCGCCGGGTTTATCATCCGCCAGCGCGCCTGCGGCGGACACCATCAGGCAGAGCGCCAGTAATACCTTTTTCATCGCCATTATCCTTATGCCTGCACCAGCGGTCCGGGGTTTTTCAGATACTGCTCACGAATCGCCTTCGCCGACCAGTAAGTCAGCGCGGCGACCATGCCGGTGGGGTTATAGCCCAGCCCCTGCGGGAAAGCAGACGCGCCCGGTACGAAAACGTTCGGCACATCCCAGCTTTGCAGATAACGGTTTAGCGCGCTGGTGCGCGGATCGTCGCCCATAATGGCACCGCCGTTCATGTGGGTGGTCTGATAAACCGTGGTGTCGAAATGGGTGCCCTGCGTTTTCGGCGCGCCGATGATCTCTTTCGGGTTCATCGCTTCGGCAATTTTGCGCATTTTGCCGTGCATAAACTGCGACATCTTGATGTCGTTGTCCTGCCAGTCAAAGGTCATGCGCAGCAGCGGTTGACCAAAGGCATCCTTATAGTTCGGATCGAGATCGAGGTAGTTGGCGCGATAGGACTGATGTGCGCCGTGCGCATCCATCGAAACATGGTGCGTATAGTGATCGGCTACCGCCGCCTTCCACTTGCTGCCCCAGCCCGGCGTGCCCTGCGGCACCGGCAGACCAGAGATCGGCTTCACGCCCGCCTGGTTAACCCAGAACGGCGAGCCGCCGACAAAGCCATATTTGCCGTGATCGAAGTTATCGGCATTGAAATCGTCCACGCCAACGCCCGCGCCGCCCGCGCCGATAAAGTTGTTGGTATGCACATCCTTGCCAAAGAACGCCTTAATGGTGGAAATATTCTGGTAGGCAAAGTTGCGCCCTACCACGCCTTCGTTGGTGATCGGGTTATAAGGTTTGCCGATGCCGGACAGCAGCATCAAATGCACGTTATGGAACTGGAACGCGGAAAGGATCACCAGATCCGCTGGCTGCTCAACCTGACGCCCTTGCGCATCCACGTAGGTAACGCCGGTGGCGCGTTTTTTATCGTCGGTGAGATTAACGCGCAGAACATGCGAATTGTCGCGTAGCTCAAACTTCGGCTCCTGACGCAGCGCGGGCCAGATATTAACGTTCGGCGAGGCTTTGGAATACATGTAGCAGGCATAACCGCTGCAGTAGCCGCAGAAGTTGCATGGTCCCATCTGCGCGCCGTAGGTATTGGTGTAAGGCCCGGAGGTATTTGCCGACGGTAAGTCGTAAGGATGATAGCCAACCGACTCCGCCGCTTTGGCAAACAGCTGCGCGGAGTAAGTGCGCTTCTGCGGCGGCAGCGGAAAATCATCCGAGCGATCGGGCGCAAACGGGTTGCCGCGCCCTTCGCCAACCACTTTGCCTTTGATGCTCCAGGCCGAGCCGGAGGTGCCAAAAACTTTTTCCGCCTTGTCGAAGAACGGTTCCAGTTCTTCATAACTGACGCCAAAGTCCTGAATGGTCATGCCTTCCGGAATAAAGTTTTTGCCGTAGCGCTCTTCATAATGGCTGCGCATACGCAGTTCAATCGGATCGACGCGGAAATGAACGCCGGACCAGTGCAGGCCTGCGCCGCCGGTGCCGGTGCCGGGTAAAAAGGCGGCCAGCTGGCGATAGGGTTGCGCGGTCTGGGAAGGATTATGGCGAATAGTGACGGTGCTTTTCGACAGATCCTGGAACAGCTTTTTGCGCACGTTATAGGTCAGTTCATCAATTACCTGCGGATAAGCGCCATCCGGGTAGGTATCGCGATGCGGGCCGCGCTCCAGCGCCACCACATGCAGGCCCGCTTCCGTCAGCTCTTTTGCCATGATCGATCCGGCCCAGCCGAAGCCGACAATGACCGCGTCTACTTTTTTCATCTGGTTTGCCATGCTTATGCTCTGTCTCCACGAATCGATACCGCCGGGAAGGGATAACGCTCACCGCGCTCCACCCAGTCCATAAAATCAGCGCGCGCGCCTGGGAAGCCGATCAGCTTCCAGCCCACCATCTGCTGATTACCACCATGCAGCGGATCGCAGAAAAAGCCTTCGCGGGTATTTTGCAGCAGATAAGCAAAGAAAATTTTGGCCGGCAGCTGTTTGAAGCTGGCCTTGTTGCTTTCAAAGTCGCCCAGCAGCGCATCCTGCTGCTCAGCGCTTAACGCGGCAAAAGCTTTGCCATGCTGCTGTTGCGCCCAGGCATCCGCTTCTGCGATGCCGAGACGATAAATTTGCTGCGGCACCAGCGGCAGCTGATAACCCAGCTCTTTCGGCACATCAGGGTCAAACGGTCCCTGCATATACCAGTTGTTGCCGGTGGCGTACGGCGTATTCATCTGACGATCGATAAACTCCGGCACGCCCGCTTCCAGTGCGCCTGGACCGCGTTCATCCGCCGGGATCAGCCGGGCAACCGCTGCTTTAATAAAGGCGAACTCCTCGGCGGAAAACCAGGCTGGCTGATAATCGCGGGCGGTTTGCGGCCCGACGGGCGCGGCGCTATCGGCGGCTTGCGCGCTGTTACCGAGCCCCAGCGAGGCGATCCCTGAGGTGCCCATCGCCACGGCGGGCGCCAGGGTGATGGTTTTCAGGAGAAAGTTTCTCCTGGAAGTGCTTGTTTTATTTTGCGACATAACATTGCCTTAGCGCGCGGCTGACGGCGCAACGGTTAATTTTGATTATTATTTTAATTATCTGTAATTGAAGGGTTTTTCCAGATTCAAACCGATTGTTACCGGTAACAATGGCGGGCATTGTAACAGCAATCGCATTAAATCTTTAGCTTCAGCAAACAAAAACACACAATTTTTTTAACATTAAGCTGACATCTCCAGCATAGCGGCGGATAAGTTAAAACAGGCTGTAACGGCTGGTCACACCGCTCTACAGACTGTTAACACCGGGCAGGTTATAACAGAGCCCTTTATTATGGAGGGCGTATGTTTAGTTGTTTTTTCCCCCGACCTGCGCTGTTTTTCAGCACGGCGGCACTGTTAATTTTAGCCGCGATTCTGCTTTGGTTTACCGAGGCCAGCCAGCTGGTGTTTCATCTGCCCGCTTTCGCTGCCGCTGCCGGGCAGCCGCTGCCGGATAACGCCTGGCGCTTTGTTCAACCGCATGAGCTGTGGTTTTATCTCTACTTCGCCAGCGCTACAGGGCTGTTTGCCGCCTGCTGGTTTATCTTTAGCCCACATCCGTGGCAGCGCTGGTCGGTGCTGGGTTCAGCGCTGATTCTGTTTATGACCTGGTTTGATGTGCAGGTTGGCGTCGCGATTAACGCCTGGTATCAACCCTTCTACGATCTGGTGCAACATGCCCTGAGCAAGGCAGGTTCGGTATCGATCGCCTCTTTTTATCAGCAAATCGGCGCTTTTCTCAGCATTGCGCTCATCGCGGTGGTGATTGGCGTGCTCAACGCCTTTTTTATCAGCCACTGGGTTTTTCGCTGGCGCACAGCAATGAACAATCGCTATATGGCGCACTGGGCGCGGCTGCGCCATATTGAAGGTGCCGCGCAGCGCGTGCAGGATGACACCATGCGTTTTTCCAGCACGCTGGAAGATTGGGGCGTAGGGCTGATTCAGGCGATTATGACGCTGGTAGCGTTTTTGCCGGTGCTGGCCACGCTGTCGCAACATGTTAAAAGTGTGCCGCTGTTGGGCGCGATGCCCTATGGGCTGGTGCTGGCCGCGTTGTTGTGGTCGCTGTTTGGCACCGCGCTACTGGCGCTGGTCGGCATCAAGCTGCCGGGGTTGGAATTCCGTAACCAGCGGGTGGAAGCCGCGTGGCGTAAGGAGTTAGTGTACGGCGAGGACGATCCGCAGTATGCCGCGCCCGCCACGGTAAAACAGCTGTTTAGTCGGGTGCGCCATAACTATTTCCGCCTGTGGTTTCATTACCTCTATTTCAACGTTACCCGCATTCTTTATCTGCAAGTGGATAACGTTTTTGGCGTGTTTATTCTGTTTCCGGCGATTATTGCGGGCACCCTGACGCTGGGTTTACTTCAGCAGATCACCAACGTATTCGATCAGGTGCGCGCCTCGTTTCAGTATTTGATTACCTCCTGGTCTACGCTGGTCTCCCTGATGTCGATTTATAAACGCCTGCGCAGCTTTGAGCGCGTTATCGACGGCAAAGCGTTAGCTGAAACCATAACGGAGTAAACGTAAAAGATTACGAGCCGCTACGCAAAATCGGTAATGCATTGATTATCCAGCCTCCTTTCGCTGTTACTCCGCCAGCAATTGTTTAAAAATAAAGCAGGGCGCGCCTCTGTTGACGATCGTCAACAGAGGCGCTACATTCACTGCTATCCACAGCTGTGCGATTGATGTTGCACCTCACATCAGGAGGAACTGATGATTTATCACTTTACTCTCACGCTTGCCGACGTGAATGCCCACACGCCAGGGCTGGAAGATGCGCTCTTTGAGTGCGGCTGTGATGATGCCCTGCTCTGTTTTTACGGCAATACGGTTTACCTTGAATTCGATCGTGAAAGCAGTTGCTTTGAGCACGCCTTACTGAGCGCTATCGCTGATATTGAAAGCAGCACGTTATCAGTACGCGTTGCCTCGGTGGATGCCACGCTGCTAGGGCTGAGTGATATCGCTCAACGCAGTCAGCTCTCACGTCAGGCGATTGCGATGCTGAAAGATGGCACGCGCGGGCCAGGAAGTTTCCCGGCACCGGTACAGCGGCTTACCGGCTCTTCTCCGCTATGGCGTTGGGCCAGCGTGGCACGCTGGCTGCATGAAAATGGCAAACTTAGCGCTGAAATGGCAGAAAATGCGCAGATAATGGAGAACATTAATCTGGCGCTGGCGCTGCGGGCAACGCCGCAGCGCCAGTATGTTACGCAACTGGCTCAGCGCCTGGCAGAACGTGCCGGGCCATGCGATGTTAGTTAAGCGCAGCGAACACACGCTCAACGGCATACGCGCCGGGATCCTTAACGCCGTTGAGGCTTTCCTGATTCAGATAGGAAGAACGACCCGCCTTCGCCGCGCCCATGCTGGCCGTCGATTCCGCGCCCTGCCGCGCGGCGGCGGCGGCCTCGCTTAGCCCTTTTCCGGCTATCAGCGCCTGCAATGCCGGTTCCAGCGCATCAATTAATGTGCGGTCGCCAATGCGTGCGCCACCGTAGTGTTTCATACGATCCAGACCCGCCATCAACGCCTGCGGCAAAGGCTTGCCCGCGTCCAGCTGCTGTCCGGCGGCGGTAAACATAATCGACATCAGTACGCCGCTGGAGCCGCCCATCACCACCGCCAGCTGCTCGCCGACCAGCGTCAATAAACGGGCTGGTTCATTAAACGGCAACGCCTGCTGCTGGCTGGCTTGCAAAATCTTACGCGCGCCTGCGGCAAACGTCGATCCGGTATCGCCATCACCTACTTTGGCATCCAGCTGATTCAGCTCGCTTTCCAGATCCACCAGCGTTTGGCAGATTTTATCCACCACGCGCTGTACGGCGGCATTGGCAGAAGGCTGCGCCTGCGGCGGACGCTTGATCGCTTCTCCTTTGATCGTCGCGGGCGTAACCCGCTGCTGTAGCGGCTGCCAGCCGCTGGCTTCTACCGGCGCCTGTAGCGCCTGCAGTCGCTCATCATCCAGCAGCAGCGTGGTGAGAGAAAAACCTTTCATATCCAGCGAGCTCACCAGCGTTGCCGGACCCATCAGATGACTTAGCCGCTCTGCCAGCGGCGACCGTAGCGCTTCTCGCGCCAGCACGCCCAGTTCCAATACTGAGAAACCGCCAAGGTTATTGATCAGCAATAGCGCCTTTTTGCCTTCCGGTACCTTTTCCGCCAGTTTTCCCGTCATGATCTGCACAATTTCACGGCTGTTCTGCGTTTTTAGCGTCGTGACACCCGGCTCACCGTGAATGCCCATACCCAGTTCGCTCTCGCCTTCCGCTACGCGGTTATCCTGCGGCTCGCCGGGGATATGACAGGTAGCAAACGCCAGGCCGATGCTGGCGGTATCCGTAATCGCCTGTTGGGCGCGTTGCGTCACCTCTTCCAGCGCAGCGCCCTGTTCGGCGTAGTAACCGGCCAGCTTATGAATCAACACGGTGCCGGCCAGGCCGCGCGGCTGCGGATTTTCCGGCAGCGCGATATCATCTTTTACGATAGCCAGCTCGACTTTGTAGCCCAGCGCGCGCGCTTTCTCTGCTGCCAGGCCGAAATTCAGCCGATCGCCGGTATAGTTTTTCACGATCAGCAAACAGCCCGCTTCGCCGGTTACGTTAATTATGGCGCTAAGCACTGCGTCAACGCTGGGCGAGGCAAACACATCGCCGCATACGGCGGCGGTCAGCATTCCTTTGCCAACAAAGCCGACGTGTGCAGGTTCATGCCCGGAACCACCGCCGGAAATCAGCGCCACCTTGCGCTTATCCCAGTCGCTGCGCATCACCACGCGAATTCCCTCTCCGGCCTCCAGGCGGCTCAGGTTATGGAAAGGCGTGGTAAGCAACGCCCCTTCGATCGCTTCGTTCACCAGTTCGCTTTTGTCGTTCATGAAAAACTGACTCATGGTTTCCTCTCTGTGTTGACGCGCTCAGGCACAGCGGCGCAAAAGGTTAACTGTAGTTGAAGCTGTAAGAGATTTGATAGCGGCTGGTTGTTATGCGGGCAGTAAAAATCGCAGCGACCACTAAAGTAACCCCAACAACCCCGGCTGCTTTTCCGCGAGAGAAACGTTGGAAGAGGCCATTACCAACGCGAAAGAAGCGATCACCGGTCATATTGAGCTGTTAATTGAGCTGGGCCAGGACATTCCAGCCGTTTCCTCTGTCGGTAAACTGGCGAAAAATCGTGAATTTGCCGGTTATACCTGGGCGTTGGTTGAGGTGGATGTTATTCGGTTGTTAGGCGGGTCTGAAAAAATCAATGTTACCTTGCCTAAGTCATTGATTGACCGTATTGATCGCTGGGTAGCAACGCATCCAGAATTTAAAAGTCGCTCAGGGTTTCTTGCCCAGGCGGCGCTGGAACGTATTATCACCGCACGCTAAAACGGCCTCTCTGCACGGAGAAGCCGCTTTTGGCATCCGGTTAACGAGGCCGGGCTTTGCACCCGGCGCAAGGATTAACGGAAAACGCTGATCGCCTCCACCAGACGCGTAGCCTGACGCGTCATGCGCCCTGATGCTTCCGCGCCTTCCAGTACGCGCGCCGCGTTTTGATGGGTAATATCGTCCAGGTTTTCTACCGCCTGGCTTACTTCGCTTAACGCAGTGGCCTGCTCCGCCGTGGCGGCGCTAATCTGGCCAATCAGCGTTGACACGCCCTCTACCCGCTCAACGATCTCCTGCATGGTGCTGCCGGTCTGATTAACCTGGCCGGTGCCGGTTTCAACGCGTTTGACGCTGGTTTCCACCAGCATTTTGATTTCGCTGGCGGCTTTGGCGCTGCGACTCGCCAGATTACGCACTTCGCCAGCCACCACCGCGAATCCTTTGCCCTGCTCGCCCGCGCGCGCCGCTTCAACCGCCGCGTTTAACGCCAGGATATTGGTCTGGAAAGCAATGCCATCGATAACGCTGATAATGTCGGCGATTTTTTTCGAACTCTCGGCAATGTCGCTCATCATGCTGACCATTTCGCGCATCGATTCGCCCCCTTTTTTCGCCGCCTCACTGGTGGTGATGGAAAGCTGGTTAACCTCCGCCGCGCTCTCTTTGTTGCTTTTTACCGTCGCGGTCATTTCGTTCATGGTGGCGGCGGTTTGCTGAACATTGGCTGCCGCCTGCTCGGTACGCTGGCTCAGTTCATCATTGCTGCGCGCCATGGCGTCGCTGGCGCTCATCACGTTAATCGCCTGTCCGCTTACGTCATCCACCAGCCAGCGAAACATCAGGCCCAGCTGACCAATAGCGCGCAGCGTGGTGCCCACTTCATCCACCCGATCCATCAAATCGACTTTATGGCTGTTGCCGGTGGCGACGTCGAGCGCCTGCTGGCAAACCCGCTCGATGGGACGGGAAATCTGCTGTTCCAGCCAGAAATTGGCAACCAGCAACAGCAAGGCCATACCCAGACTAAACATGCCCAGCGCACCCGCCGTCATGCCCAGCACCCAGACGCCGACGATGGTTAACGGCAGCAGCGCCAGCAGCGTAGAACGAATACGCCAGCGCAGTGGCATGGTCTTGAACATTGAGCGCCAGCGCCGCCAGCCGCTATAGACCAGCAGGCCCTGATGAAATTTTCGACCTTTATGACGTCCGGCACGAAAATCACCATAGAGCGCTTCCGTCTCGCTAATTTCCGCCTGCGTGGGTTTGGTGCGCACCGACATATAGCCATGCACGGCCCCTTTGCGCATCACCGGGATCGCGTTGGCACGCACCCAATAGTGATCGCCGTTTTTACGCCGGTTTTTAACCAGCGCCGACCACGGCAGTCCACGCTTCAGCGTGGCCCACATGTCCGCAAAGGCTTCCGGCGGCATATCAGGGTGCCGCACCATATTATGCGGCTGACCATTGATCTCTTCAGGGGTAAAACCGCTGACATCAATAAACGCATCGTTGGCATAGGTGATGTAACTGTTAAGGTCGGTGGTCGACATCAGCGTTGCGTCATCGCTAAACGCAAACTCCTGATGAGTGACAGGCTGATTGTTACGCATGAAATGAGTTCCTTGAACGAGGCACAGAGCCAGATGCGGTGAATAGATTATATTTTTTTATAGTTTCGGCATTTCATGGGCAGATCTTTAGCGGGGAAAAAGCGGTTTATTTCGCTGGCGGTCGCGTTTTAAGCATTATTCCTGGCGGGCAAAAGAAAAAGCGGCGCAAAAAACCCGCTTAATCAAAACCATAAGGTTTTATTTAGGGTAGAACGAATGGATGTTTAACCTGCGATAAAAACGAGAGATTAGGCAGCTAACACGATCGATGCATTGAGTTAGCTGCCCAGGGGATGTTATTCATTCTGCGCCAGCGCCTGCTGCAACGCCTGGCGAATAAACCCCTGGTTCTGCGCCAGCAAACGGGCCGCATCCGGTGCGGAGAGCTGGCCCAACACCATCAGAATAGCGGTTTTACAGTGCCCGCCGCAGGCCGCCAGCGCCGCCTGTGCCGTATCAGCGTTACAGTCGGTCGCCTCCCTGACAATATTAACCTGGCGCTGCACCAGCTTCTGATTAGTGGCTTCCACATCCACCATCAGGTTACCGAACACTTTTCCGCTGCGGATCATTGCGCCGGTGGTCAGCATATTCAGCACCAGCTTTTGCGCCGTCCCGGCCTTCATGCGCGATGAACCGGTGACCACTTCCGGCCCGACAACCGGCGTTAAGGCAATTTGCGCCACGCGCGCCATCTCGCTGTCAGGATTACAGGTCAGCGCGACGGTAGTGGCTCCCTGCTGTTTCGCGTAATCCAGCGCGCCCAGCACATAAGGCGTGCGTCCGCTGGCGGCAATTCCCACCAGCACATCCCGTGCGCTAAACCCGATGGCCTGTAAATCCGCTGCGCCCATTTGCGCGTTATCTTCCGCGTTTTCTACCGCCTGTAAAATGGCCGGATGACCGCCCGCAATCAGCCCAACCACCTGCTCACGCGGCGTGCCGAAGGTTGGCGGGCATTCACTTGCATCCAGGATGCCCAGCCGCCCGGAGGTGCCCGCGCCGCTGTAAATCAGACGGCCGCCGCGCTGAAAGGCTACGGTAATGGCGTCTACCGCCTTTGCTATCTGCGGCACTATCGCCTCGACGGCCAGCGCTACCTTTTTATCTTCATGATTAATCACGCGCAGCATCGCCTCCGTCGCCAGTTCATCAATGTTTTCACTGGCTGGATTGCGGCTTTCGGTGATCATACGTGACAGATCGAGACTCATAGCAACTCCCTTTTAAACGCACAAACAGGAAACCGGTGTTGACGCTCTATAATGAGCAACCTGCCGCCGGAATGAAACCACCAACCCCATAATGGTTAGCGACCGGCAAAAAAAACGCCGCCCAGGCACGATGCCGGGGCGGCGTTTAGCTTAACCGCAGTTAGCGAGCGGTTTGTATCCGCAGCTGCTGCTCATAGGCTTTCGCCTGAGCGTTATCAAACTGATCTTCCCACTTGGCGATAACCAGCACCGCCAGCGCATTGCCCACCACGTTCAGCGCGGTACGCGCCATATCCATGATGCGATCGACGCCAGCGATAAATGCCAGACCTTCCAGCGGAATGCCAACGCTACCCAGCGTGGCCAGCAGCACCACAAACGACACGCCCGGCACGCCTGCGATCCCTTTTGAGGTTACCATCAGCGTTAATACCAGTACGATTTCATCCGTCAGCGACAGGTCGATGCCGTACAGCTGCGCGATAAAAATCGCCGCGATGCTTTGATAAAGCGTAGAACCATCCAGATTAAAGGAGTAGCCGGTCGGCACCACAAAGCTGGTGATCGCTTTCGGCGCGCCGTAGGCTTCCATCTTCTCCATAATACGCGGCAGCACCGTTTCCGAGCTGGAGGTTGAGTAGGCCAGGATCAGCTCATCTTTCAGGATGCGCATCAGGGTGGTGATTTTCAGCTTACAGATACGCGCGACCGCGCCCAACACCACAAAGGCGAAGAACAGAATGGCGGCGTACACCAGCAGCACCAGCTTCGCCAGCGGCCAGAGCGAGGAGAAACCGAAGTTGGCAATGGTCACGGCGATCAGGGCAAACACGCCAACCGGCGCGTAACGCATGATCATATGCGTCACTTTAAACATGGTTTCCGAAATGGAACGGAACACCTTCACCAGCGGATCACGATGTTCAGACGGCAGCGAGGAAAGCCCCAGACCAAACAGCACCGAGAAGAAGATGATCGGCAACATATCGCCTTTGGCGATCGCCGCAAAAATATTTTGCGGGATCAGCGACAGAATGGTTACCACAAGGCTGTGCGCCCCGCTCTGTACCTGTTCCGTGGTCGCTTCATATTTAGAGATGTCCACCGTTGCCAGCGTCGACATATCAATGCCGGTGCCGGGCTGAAAAACATTCGCCAGGGTAATCCCTACCACGATGGCAATGGTGGTAATCACTTCAAAATATACAATTGTTTTGACGCCGATTCGTCCAAGCTTCTTTGCGTCGCCTACACCAGCAATACCTACCACGAGGGTAGAGATAACAATAGGTACAACAATCATCTTGATCAGATGAATAAAGATATCACCGGCGGGCGAGAGGATATTGGTGATTAACCATTCACGATCCTCGGGCTGATTATGCAAAATCGCACCAACGATGACACCCAGCACCAATGCAATCAGTATTTGCCAGGCAAGGCTGATTTTAAAACCTTTCATAGTGTTTCATTTCCTTAACAAACCCTGATTCCGCATGAGAAGCGCGGACGCTGACACATATAGAGGAAATGGACAAAGTCCGGTAAAATCGAGGGTTATTGATGGTATCGCCCGGAAAAGGGCCGTTGATAAGTACCATTTTCAACGGGCGAAAAGCAACCTTTCCTGTTCGCGGTTTCGTCTGATTGTGTTTTGCCGCGATAAATGCCTTTAGGTTATCGATTCACTAACTCTATGTTCTAAAAAGTAATATAGGGCGCATTTTTAGCATAGCTATTCACTAAAACCGCAATACCGTTTGCTGTTTTTTTCAACAATTCCACGCGCTATTACCTACACTTAATCTGCAGATAAAAAGATTCCTTTTGCTGTCACTCCGATAAAAAACCTGCATTTTTCATCGCATTTACTATTCCCGTGATCTGTCGCGCAAAAAAGAAACAAAGCGCTGCCTCTCGCTGTTATTAACCTTTGATTGACATATCATTAACAACTTCAAGGAGATCAGCCATGAGCCAAATAATTAAACATCCCGTTCCCGCCACTATTGCGGAAAGTGCCTTAATTAATGCAGAACAGTACCAGGCGAAATATCAACAATCGGTGCAGGATCCCGATGCGTTTTGGGGCGATCAGGGTAAAATTCTCGATTGGATCAAGCCCTACAGCAAAGTTAAAAATACCTCTTTTGCCCCCGGCAATATCAGCATCCGCTGGTACGAAGACGGCACGCTGAATTTGGCGGCTAACTGTCTCGATCGGCATCTGCACGAACGGGGCGATTATCCCGCCATTATTTGGGAAGGTGATGACGCCAGCGAAAGTAAAACGCTGACTTATCGCGATCTGCACCGCGAAGTGTGTCGCTTCTCTAACGTCCTTAAAGAACTGGAAATCAAAAAAGGCGACGTGGTCGCGATCTACATGCCGATGGTGCCGGAAGCGGCTATCGCCATGCTGGCCTGCGCGCGCATCGGCGCGGTGCATTCGGTGATTTTCGGCGGCTTTTCGCCGGAGGCCGTCGCCGGACGTATTATCGATTCCAGCGCGAAGCTGGTGATCACCGCCGATGAAGGCATTCGCGCTGGCCGCACCATTCCCCTGAAGAAAAACGTTGATGACGCGCTAAAAAATCCGGGCGTGACCACCATTAACCATGTGGTAGTGCTGAAGCGCACCGGTAATGAGATCAACTGGCAAAACGGTCGTGACTGCTGGTGGCACGAGCTGATCAACAGCGCCTGTTCACATCATCATCCGGAAGAGATGAACGCGGAAGATCCGCTGTTTATCCTCTATACCTCTGGCTCGACCGGCAAGCCGAAAGGGGTGCTGCACACCACCGGCGGTTATCTGGTTTACGCCGCCACCACCTTTAAATATGTTTTCGATCACCGTCCGGGTGACGTCTACTGGTGTACCGCCGACGTTGGCTGGATTACCGGTCACAGCTATCTGCTTTACGGGCCGCTGGCGTGCGGCGCGACCACGCTGATGTTTGAAGGTGTGCCAAACTGGCCGCAGCCAAGCCGTATGGCGGAAGTGATCGATAAACACAAGGTGACGCTGCTGTATACCGCGCCAACGGCGATTCGCGCCCTGATGGCGGAAGGCGATAAGGCGATCGCTGACACCAGCCGCGCTTCGCTGCGGATTATGGGATCGGTGGGTGAACCCATTAACCCGGAAGCCTGGGAGTGGTATTACAAAAAGATCGGCGACAGTCGCTGCCCGATTGTCGATACTTGGTGGCAAACCGAAACCGGCGGTTTCATGATCACCCCTCTGCCCGGCGCCACCGACCTGAAGCCGGGATCGGCCACCCGACCCTTCTTCGGCGTGCAGCCCGCGCTGGTGGATAACGAAGGTCAGGCACAGGAAGGCGCCTGCGAAGGCAATCTGGTTATCGTGGATTCCTGGCCAGGCCAGGCGCGTACGCTGTTTGGCGATCACGACCGCTTTGAAAAAACCTACTTCTCCACCTTCAAGAATATGTACTTCAGCGGCGACGGCGCGCGGCGCGATGAAGATGGTTATTACTGGATCACCGGGCGCGTGGATGATGTACTGAACGTTTCCGGCCATCGTCTGGGCACCGCTGAAATCGAATCCGCGCTGGTTTCCCATGCCAAAATCGCCGAGGCGGCGGTGGTGGGTATTCCGCATGCGATTAAAGGGCAGGCGATTTACGCTTACATCACCCTGAATCATGGTGAAGAGCCTTCTCCTGAGCTGTATGCGGAAGTGCGCAACTGGGTACGTAAAGAGATCGGGCCAATCGCCACGCCGGACGTATTGCACTGGACCGACTCCCTGCCAAAAACCCGCTCCGGCAAGATTATGCGTCGTATTTTGCGCAAAATCGCCACGGGCGATACCAGCAACCTGGGTGATACCTCGACGCTTGCCGATCCTGGCGTGGTGGAAAAACTCCTTGAGGAAAAACAGGGCATTACCATGCCGTAATCGACGGGCGGTATGAGGCCGCCCGGCGTAGTCAGCACGCGATAAGGCTGATCGTCAGCCGATAAAAAACAGACGTCATAACACGATAAAAAATCCTTTGTGCTTTTCTTACCTCTGGAGACGCTGTAATGAACGACGCTATCTATGCCCGAATAGAGAATAGCGCGCGCTTTAAACTGCTGGTGCAAAAGCGCCAGCGTTTCGCGCTGATTCTTACCATCATCATGCTTATTCTGTACGTCGGCTTTATTCTGCTTATCGCCTTTGCCCCCGACTGGCTGGGCACGCCGCTGCATGAAGGCACCAACGTGACGCGCGGTATTCCGCTCGGCGTTGGGCTGATCGTGATCTCTTTCGTGCTGACCGGCGTTTACGTCTGGCGCGCCAACGGCGAGTTCGATCGCCTGACCAAACAGATTCTGGATGAGGTGAAATAATGAACGGGCTAAAACGCTTTACGGCGGGGCTCGCTCTGCTTGTTCCGCTGCCGCTGCTGGCTGCCGATGCGCTGACCGGCGCGGTGCAAAAACAGGAAACCAATATCCAGGCGATTCTTATGTTCCTGGCCTTTGTTGCCTTTACGCTGGGCATCACCTGGTGGGCTTCTAAACGCACCCGTTCGCGCAGTGATTACTATACCGCTGGCGGCAACATTACCGGCTTTCAAAATGGCCTGGCGATCGCGGGCGACTTTATGTCCGCCGCCTCGTTCCTGGGGATTTCCGCGCTGGTTTATACCTCTGGCTACGATGGCCTGATCTATTCGCTGGGCTTTCTGGTCGGCTGGCCGATTATTCTGTTTCTGATCGCCGAGCGGCTGCGTAACCTCGGACGTTATACTTTTGCCGATGTCGCCTCTTATCGCTTACAGCAGAAGCCGATTCGTACGCTTTCCGCCTGCGGTTCGCTGGTGGTGGTGGCGCTCTATTTGATTGCGCAAATGGTGGGCGCAGGCAAACTGATTCAGCTGCTGTTTGGCCTGGATTATCATGTCGCTGTGGTGCTGGTGGGCATTTTGATGGTGCTGTATGTGCTGTTTGGCGGCATGTTAGCCACCACCTGGGTGCAGATTATCAAAGCGGTGCTGCTGCTGTTCGGTGCCTCATTTATGGCGATTATGGTGATGAAGTCGGTTGGCTTCAGCTTTAATACGCTGTTTACCGAGGCGATGGCGGTGCACCCTAAGGGCCAGGCGATTATGCGTCCCGGCGGGCTGGTAAACGACCCGATTTCAGCGCTGTCGTTGGGGCTGGGGCTGATGTTTGGTACCGCCGGACTGCCGCATATTTTGATGCGCTTCTTTACCGTAAGCGATGCGCGTGAAGCGCGTAAAAGCGTGTTCTGGGCCACCGGCTTTATGGGTTATTTCTACTTCCTGACCTTTATTATCGGCTTCGGCGCGATTCTGCTGGTGGGCGCGAACCCAATGTTTAAGGATGCTACCGGCGCGCTAATTGGCGGCAATAATATGGCGGCGGTGCATCTGGCGAACGCGGTCGGCGGCAGCACCTTCCTCGGCTTTATCTCTGCGGTGGCGTTCGCTACGATTCTGGCGGTGGTCGCCGGGCTGACGCTGGCCGGTGCCTCTGCGGTTTCGCACGATCTCTACGCCAGCGTGATACGCAAAGGCCAGGCCAATGAACGTGAGGAGCTGCGCGTCTCGAAAATCACCGTGCTGGTGCTGGGCGTGGTGGCGATTGGGCTGGGCATTCTGTTTGAAAAACAGAATATCGCCTTTATGGTGGGGCTGGCTTTCTCGATTGCCGCCAGCTGTAACTTCCCGATTATCCTGCTATCGATGTACTGGTCGAAGCTGACCACGCGTGGCGCGATGGTTGGCGGCTGGCTGGGGCTGCTGACGGCAGTGATATTAATGATCCTCGGCCCTACCGTGTGGGTTCAGGTACTGGGACATGCTTCGCCGGTGTTCCCGTATGAGTATCCCGCGCTGTTCTCGATGCTGGTGGCCTTTATCGGTACCTGGCTGTTCTCGGTGACTGACCATTCGGCGCAGGGCGCGCAGGAGCGGCAGCTGTTCCGTGCGCAGTTTGTGCGTTCGCAAACCGGGTTGGGCATCGATCAGGGTAAAGCGCATTGACGCTTCCGCTTTATGGCTAATCTCACCGACAGGGCCGCTACGGCCCTGTTTTTTTAGCGTATCTCAGGCTTATTCATCTTAATCAGCCGTACCAGCCTGATATCCGATGACTTCGCATCGCTACAGCCGCCTGCTTACCCTCCTGCGCGGCGTGGTTAGTGCGCCGCCCACAGCAGCTGACTAATCAGCGGCGCGATAATCACAGTCACCACGCCGGATAACATCATAACCAGACTGGAAACCACCCCTTCCTGCTGACCCAGTTCATACGCACGTGCGGTGCCCGCGCCGTGCGAAGCGGCGCCAAAACCTGCGCCTTTCGCCATGCCCTGCTTTACCGCCAGGCGCAGAAACAGCACGTCGCCGACCGCCATACCGAATACGCCGGTAATCACCACAAACAGCGCCACCAGATCGGGTTGTCCACCCACCTGTTTGGCTGCCGCCAGCGCAAAAGGCGTAGTAATAGAACGTATCGCCAGGCTGCGCTGAATAATTTCCGGCAGCGCCAGCAGACGCGCCAGCCATACCGAGCTGCATACGGCCACCAGCGTGGCGGTTACCACGCCTACCGACAGCGATAGCCAGTGCTGACGGATAATATTCTGGTTTTCATAAACCGGCACCGCAAAGGCCAGCGTTGCCGGGCCCAGCAGCCACACCAGCCAGTGGCTCTCGCTGATATAATTCTGCCAGGAGATATGCATCAACAACAGCATGCCCACCAACAGCAGCGGCGTCAGCACCAGCGGCATCAGCAGCAATTTACGCCAGCGGCGATAGAGTCGTTTATTAAGAAAATAGATGCAGAGCGTGGCGATAAAACAGAGCACGCTAATAATAAGATTATTCATGACGCGCCTGCTTACGTTGTGCCAGCCAGATTTCCAGCCGGTAAACCCGATCAACCACCAGCGCCGTCGCCGCCAGCACCATGAGGGTACTCAGCGCAATCACCACGCAGATTCGCCACCCTTCCGCTTTGAGCAGATCGCCATAGTTGACCACCGCCACCACCGCCGGAACAAAAAACAGCAGCATTTCCGCCAGCAGCCAGTTGCCGCCCGCCTTGACCCATTTCAGCGGCATGACGCGCAGCGCCAACAGCGCCAGCAGCATTAGCATGCCCACAATATTGGCCGGTAGCGGCAGATGCAGCCAGCTCACCAGCTGTTGCGCGCAGATAAACAGGCCGATATAAATCGCAACCTGCACCGGCACCTGGAAACGCTGCAACCATCCCGTTCTTTGCGGGCTTAAGGCCACGGCCATAATGGTTCTCCCCCTCTGTTTCTGTGATGGCTGTCATTATACGGCGCTGGCAAAGGGTGAAAAAAATGAATTAAAATCATCCAAACTATGCATAGAAGGAATAGTTTATGGACGTTCGCGCGTTACGCTATTTTGTCGAGGTGGTACGTCAGCAAAGCTTTACCCGCGCGGCTGAAGCGCTGTTTGTTACGCAGCCAACCATCAGCAAAATGCTGCGCCAGCTGGAGGATGAGCTGGACTGTACGCTACTGCTGCGCGAAGGCCGACGGCTGCATCTCACCGACAGCGGCCAGGTGGTTTACCAGCGCGGCCAGATGATCCTGCAGGAATTCAAACAGCTGGAGCAGGAAATCGGCGACATCAACCAGTTAAAAACCGGTGAGCTGCGGCTGGGCGTTCCGCCGATGGTGGGGATGCAAATTGCCGGTTCGGTCTCTGCTTTTCATCAGCGCTACCCCGGCATTTCGCTGAAAATCGTTGAATCTGGCGGCCTGGCGGTGCAACAGGCGGTGCTTTCCGGCAGCCTTGATTTAGCGCTGACCGCGCTGCCGGTCGAAGAGAAACTGCCGCTGAATACGTTGACGCTGATGCGTCATCCGCTCTGTGTGCTAGTTCCGCGCGCTGCGCCCTGGTTAGATCGGGTCAGCATTTCGCTGGCGGAAGTCGCGCAGCATCCGCTGCTGATCTTTAATGAAGAGTTTTCGCTGAATCGTCAGCTAAAGCAGCTGTTTCAGCGCGCAGGCCTGACGCCGCAGGTGGCGGTACACAGCGGACAGTGGGATTTTCTGGCGGCGATGGTGCAGGCGGGCATGGGCGTAGCGATTTTACCGGAACCGATCTGTCAGCGGCTCGACAGGCATTCGCTGTTGTGGCTGCCGCTGGAGTCGCAGCTAAGCTGGACGCTGGGATTAATTTGGCGCGAAGGCAGCTATCTTTCCCGCAGCGCGCAGGCGTGGATCGATTGCTGCCGTGAATACTGGCCGGGCGACGCGCCGACCCTGTCAGTTTAGGCGGGCAACGCACGCTGCCCGCCCGCTGCGGTTAATGGTGTTTCTCTACCAGCAGCGCTTCCAGCAGGTCGAGATCGCGCAGCAGTTGTTGCATGGTTTCGTTGCTGATTTCCTGCGTCGCACGCAGATGATAAAGCTCCGCGCGTTCAGCACGTAGCGCGGTAAGACGGAAGCGGCGTTCCAGATCCTCCGCGATATGCGCATTCTCCAGATCGTTCTGACCGTCGGCGCGGCGGCGCAGATTGCCGATGACGCGTGAGCTCACCTCTTTAAGCAGCTCATTGTCCACGTTCTCTTCTGTATCGTGCGCCAGGCGCTCTTCCATCTTATACAGGCTTTCAATCGCCACACCGGCCATCACCGCCCGCGCCTGCTGTAGTTCACGGCGATGTACACTCTTATCGATGCCATCAATGCCGCGCAGCAGCAGCGGCAATACAATCACGCCGACAAACAGTGAGAACAGAATCACGCCGGTGGCAAGAAACACCAGCTCATAACGCCCTGGGAACGCATCACCGTTAGGCAGAAACAGCGGAATGGAGAGCACACCAGCCAGCGTAATCGCACCGCGTACCCCGGCTACCGACGCGATCAGCAGCTCACGCGTGCTGTAATTGCTGTACTCCATCGGCTTTTTATTCAGGAAGCGTTTGCTGATGCGCTGCATGGTCCACAGCCAGCCAAAGCGCACCAGCATTAACGCGCCATACACCAGCAGAATATCGGTAAACAGCATCCACAGCTCGACGTTAGGATCGGCGTTGGCTTCAGTGATCGAAGTTTCCAGAATACCTGGCAGCTGCAGGCCCAGCATCAGGAACACCATGCCGTTAAACACGAACTCCAGCATCTGCCAGACGCTGTTCGCACGCAGACGCATCGCCAGCGGCGCGCTGCGCATAATGCCGGAGCGGGTGATCATCATACCGGCCGCCACCGCCGCCAGAATGCCTGAGACGCCCAGATGTTCTGCAATCAGATAAGAAGCAAACGGCAGCAGCAGCAGCAGCACGGTCTGGGTGGCTGGATCGTCGCCGCTGAGACGGTTAAACAGACGCAGCGATTTACCAAACAGCCAGCAGACCGCCGCACCCGCCAGCAGGCCGCCGATCGCCACTTTTAAAAATTCTACCGTCGCGCCGGAAACGGTAAACACCATGGTGCCCATCGCCACCGCTACGGCAAACTTCAGCGACACCAGGCCGGAGGCGTCGTTCATTAACGCTTCGCCCTGCAGGATCGACATAATTTTCTTGGGAATGCGTCCCTCGCCTACAATACCGGAGAGCGCCACGGCATCGGTCGGCGACAGCACCGCCGCCAGCGCGAAAGCGGGCACCAGCGGAATGCCCGGCACCATCCAGTAGATGAGATAGCCAATACCCACCACCGTAATCAGTACCAGCACTAACGCCAGTCCCATGATCTCCCGGCCATGATGCAGGAATTCATTAACGGGCGTTTTCCAGCCGTCGGCAAACAGCAGCGGCGGAATAAACAACACCAGAAACAGTTCCGGATCGAAATCCACATGCAGGCCAAAGGTTGGCCATGCCAGCAGCGCACCGGCGGCGATTTGTACCAACGGCAGGGGGATTTGGAACGGAATAATACGGGCGGCGACGCCAGAGAGCGACACCACCAGCGTCATAATGAGAATAGTAAAAAAGATTTCCATGCTTTCCTTATAGCCTCTTCCAACAGGCATATGTGAATCGATTACCCTGAGGGGTTACCCTGTAGCAGTGTAAAACAAAACCTTAAACCTGTTAAAAACAAGGCGTGCGATCGCCTGCGCTTCAGGATATTTCTCTATATGCCCGGCGTATTTAAAGTATAAAAAAAGTAAATCAGCGGGAAACAGGCGAGGGAAATCGAGAAAAGCGCGGCCCTGCGGCCGCGCCAGAACCATCAGAGCGCCCAGCCTCCGGCATAGAATGCCACCAGCGCGATAGCGATAATCACGGTGCCGATATTCAGTCGACGCCATTCACCAGCAAACAGGCGACCAATCACCAGCGAGCCGAAGCCAAGCATAATGCCGGTGACAATATTACAGGTCAGCACAATAAATACCGCCGTCAGCAGGCCGGACATGGCATCGACAAAATCATTAAAGTCGATTTTCGCCACGTTGCTTAACATCAGCAGCCCGACATACATCAGCGCTGGCGCCGTCGCGTAAGCGGGAACCAGATACGCCAGCGGCGACATAAACAGAATCAACAGAAACAGCAGGCCAACCACAATCGCCGTCAGGCCGGTTTTGCCGCCCGCTGCCGTTCCCGCCGCCGATTCGATATAGACCGCCGCCGGGGACGCTCCCACCAGACCGGCGAAAATACTGCTGACTGAATCGGTGGTTAATGCCTTACCGCCGCTGATAATCTGCCCGTCCTTATCCAGCAGATTAGCCTGTCCGGCAACGGCACGGATGGTGCCGGTCGCGTCGAATACCGCCGTCATCACCAGCGCCAGCACGCTGGGCAGCACCGCCGCCTGCAACGCGCCGCCAATATCCAGACTGAACAGCAGCGACTGGCCGTTGGCATCGCTCAGGCTGGGCATGGCAAATAATCCTTTAAAGCTGACGGCTGGATCGACCGCCAGGCCAATCAGGGAGATCACAATAATTGTCAGCAGAATGCCGCCCGGCACGCGACGTTTTTCCAGACCGAAAATCGCCGCCAGGCCAAGCAGGCTCATCATCACCGGGAAAGAGGTAAAGTCGCCCAGCGCCACCGGCAAACCCGGCGCGGGGTTTTTGACCACCAGGCCAACGCCGTCGGCAGCGATAAGCAGTAAAAACAGGCCGATACCCACGCCGGTGCCGTGCGCTACGCCCATCGGCAGGTTACGTAAAATCCAGGCGCGAATGCCGGTCGCGGAGATCAGGGTAAACAGCACGCCCATCAGAAAAACCGCGCCCAGCGCCACCGGAATCGGAATCTGCTGCCCCAGTACCAGACTAAAGGCGGTAAAGGCGGTAAGTGAGATGGCGCAGCCAATGGCCATTGGCAGGTTCGCCCACAGACCCATAATAATCGAGCCGAAGCTGGCGACCAGACAGGTGGAAACAAAAACCGCCGCCGGAGGAAAACCCGCCTTGCCCAGCATGCCCGGCACCACGATCACCGAATAGACCATCGCCAGGAAGGTGGTTAAACCCGCCAGGATCTCCTGACGCACACTGCTGCCGCGCGCAGAAATTTGGAACCAGCCATCAAGCGAGCGACGAGCGGGTTGTGTTGGAGTCGACATGAAAAACCTCATTATTTTTGGATAACAGCCTGCGCGGCGAGCAGAGTGCGCCGTTTTCTCATTTCCCTGGATAAACACTGGCGCGAAATGAACAGCCGACGCCAGTTAAAAAGCAAACGATTACTTCGCCGCGCAAATAAGGCCGCCGTAGCGACCTGTAAAAAGGCAAACGATTATCCTGCCTTTGCGGGCATATTTTCAACTGCTGATTATGCTAAAGCCGGGATAATTCGCAGGGTAAAGCGTTCATGATGCCGTTACGCGGTTATTCCGTCGCCAGGTCCACTTCACCGCCCTGCTGGATCGCGCGCTGCCAGGCGGGACGACGCATCACTTTAACCAGCCAGGCCTGGGTGGCTGGCATATTGTCCAGCCCGCCGCGCGCCGCCAGCCCCTGAATCGGAAAGCTCATTTGCACATCGGCCAACGTCAGCCGCTGGCCGGCAAACCAGGGATTGCGCGTCAGATGCTGCTCAATGAACTGGCGATGGGTCGCCAGCTGTTTATCGATAAAACCTTTCCGCACGCCGTTACCAAAAGCCGCGCCGACGGGTCGCAGCAGCCAGGGAACCGGCGGTTTGCCCATCCGGCTGAAGATCAGGCGCATCACGACCAGCGGCATCAGCGAGCCTTCCGCATAATGCAGCCAGTAACGGCATTGCAGCTTTTCCTCTTCACTTTGTGGCGTCAGCCGCTGCTGGCTGTCGTAACGCCCCGCCAGATAGTCAAGAATCGCGCCCGATTCCGCCACCACGCGATCGCCGTCGCTAATGACCGGCGCTTTGCCCAGCGGATGCACCTTTTTCAATGCCTCCGGCGCCAGCATCGTCGCCTGCCGCTGATAGCGTCGGATTTCATAGGGCAACTCCAGCTCTTCCAGCAGCCAGAGCACGCGCTGGGAACGGGAATTATTTAAATGGTGGACAACAATCATGGCCGATTCCTGTGTTTAAGCGTTTGCCTCCAGTATAGCGGCTACTCCTCCTCGCGCTGCGGATCGAGCAGAATCGCGCCGGTGCCCTGTTCCGCCAGCCGATCGCCTGGGTTACGCAGCGGACAGTCGCGCATGGATAAACAGCCGCAGCCGATACAGCCGTCAAGATCGTCGCGCAGATGCGTCAGGGTCTCGATGCGTTTGGTCAGTTCGGCGCGCCATTGTTCGGTCAGTTCTTCCCAGGCTTTGGGAGAGATGCGCTTATCGGTCGGCATCTGCGACAGGCTTTCACTGACCGTCGCCAGCGGGATGCCGATGCGCTGGGCGATTTTGATAATCGCCACGCGCCGCAGCACATCGCGGCTGTAGCGCCGCTGGTTTCCGCTATTGCGCGTGCTGGCAATCAACCCTTTCGCCTCATAAAAATGCAGCGCGGAAACCGCGACCCCGCTACGTTTCGCCACTTCGCCTGGCGTCAGCACCGGTTTCGGATAACTATTTTTTTTCATTTTGCGCTTTACCTCAAGTTAACTTGAGGAATTATACTCCCACCCCATCATCCCGCAACGCTTAAAATCTCATCAGAAGGACTTAGTCATGATGCATAACGACATTATTCATTCTCTGACTGACTGGATTGATCAGAACTTAGATAAGAACTTGTCCATCGATGAAGTCGCCGCCAAAGCAGGCTACTCCAAATGGCACCTACAACGTATGTTCCGTACCGTAACGAAACAGACGTTGGGTAGCTATATTCGTGAGCGTCGGCTGACGCTGGCAGCGGAAGCGCTCTCTCTGACGCAGCGTCCGGTCTTTGATATTGCCATGCAGTATGGTTTTGATTCGCAGCAAACTTTTTCGCGCGTGTTCCGTCGTCAGTTTTCGCAAACGCCCACGGCCTATCGCCACAGCATGCGCCGTCAGAGCGCGCTGCGTCAGCGTTCCGTTAGCTATCCTCGTAATGACGTGATTGGCAGCTACGCTCAGCGCACCACCGGCATCTGCTGTCCGGTTAGCGGCTAACGCCGCGCCAACGCTGGCCCGGTATCGTGAACCGGCCAGCGTTACGCCATTTCAACCTGCGGCTGGCTTTGCAGCAACGGCGACAGATACCATCCCCCGCCCAGCGCTTTGATGTGATACATGGCGGCATCCGCCTGCGCCAGCAAGCCTTCCGCTGAACGCGCGTTTTTCCCCATCGCCGCCCCCATGCTTAATGACCAGACAATCGGCTCGCCATCCGGCAGAATCAGCGGTTTTTCCATGCTGATCATCAAATGCTGCACCACGCTGGCGATCTGTTTTGGCTCATCGATATTACGCAGCAGAATAGCGAACTCATCGCCGCCAAGGCGCGCCACCATATCGGTTTTCCTTACCTGCGCGCGCAGACGCTGGGCGGTGGCGGTAAGGATCGCGTCGCCTGCCGCATGGCCCCAGGTATCGTTAATCTGTTTAAAGCGGTCGCCATCAATAAACAGCAGCGCCAGCCCCTGCCGCTGATCGTTATCGGCAAAAGCCTGCGTTAACGCCTGCTCAAAGGCCACGCGGTTCGGTAAACCGGTGAGGCTGTCATGGCTGGCCTGATGCGCCAGCGCGTCATTTTCACGTTTCATATGGCTTTGCCATTCATCCAGCTCCGCCAGCAGGCAGTTAAAATCATGGCTGAGCGCGTGCAGCTCAGCGATTTCTGCGGCAGGCACCCGCCGACTAAAGGCACGACGCTGCCTTACATCCTGCGTAACCGACGTGATGCACTGCAACGCCTGTAAAATACCGGCATGCATCCGCCGCGACAGCAGCGAGGCCAGCGTACCCGTGAGTAACAGGCTGGCCGCCAGCCAGGCAAGAATTTTATAGATGTATTGGGTCACCTGGCTGACATTGCCGATAAGCCAGATTTGCCCTATCTCTTTGCCGTTGTGCGTTAACGACACGCTCTTCGGCTGCGGAAAAAACCAGTGCGCAAGCAGACGTTCCAGACCGTTTTGCTGATGATGCGACGCGGTATGCCAGCTGGCCAACAGCCGTCCCTGCCCGTCATACACTTGTCCGCTGGCTAAGCAGCTGCGTTCGCCAATCTCCTTCAGCGCCGCGTGCACCACCTCTTTATCGCCTTTGATAACCGCGGACTGCACCGTATAGCTTAGCGTTGAGGCCAACAGCTCGAGGTTATTTTCCGCATAGTTACGTAACGCAATCAGCGAGAGCGTGGATAAAGAAATACCGGAAATCGTCATTGAAACAATGATGATAATCAGATGGATACGCTGGAGCGATTGACGCAGCGTGGGGCGCAGCGTCAGCGCAGAGGAATCGGCAACATTAATCTGAGGTTTAATCACGTCATCCTCCGGTATAGCTAACGTTAAACAATGCGCAGCGCTGCATGGGACGCCTGAAACAGACATCAGCAGCAGAGAGCAACCTGGTCATAAAAAAATCCTGAGTAATAGAGGCAAACGTCGCGCCGTAGACGTGGGTGCAAAGCGCACATAAAGCGCCAGCGCCTGCACGCCGGGAAAATCCTGACTGAATGTTGCCGACGGTACAATGCAACCGCAGGTCAGATTCATCCCAAAGGCGTCAGCCACCCCTAATTTATTTTTATAAAACAGATAGTTATTACAAATAACTTCTGCTGGTTATTAGTCTGATTAAGACTCATCCTGGCAGCCATTTTTAGGCGTTTTCGCTATGGATTCCTGCTGAACAAGCCTTTTTTGCCGGTGTAAATTTTGTTCAAATTTTAAAAACCAGTGATATAATGTGAGCCAAGTCACACTTTAGTGCTGTACGTTACTGACGGATAAAGACTCCCTGACATCTTTAGCGCCGTCTTTTTCTCCAGGCGTCAGGGTTAATAAGAAACAGAGGTTGCATGTTATGGCTACGCTTACCGCCAGCCTTGTTGTAATGCGTTGGGAATTGCTGAGCGCTGTACTGATGTTTTTCGCCAGCACCTTTAAAACAAAATGTCGTCAGACCAGCCATCCGGTGATGGCATTTGTTTTCAGCGGAATTGGCGTAGGCCTGACCTGTTGGTTTGTTGCCGGGCTATTAGGGATGACGTTCAGTATGGAAAACATCAATAATTTCCTGAACATCACCAAAGATGCCTTTATTAATATCATGAGCCAAACGCCGCCTGAGTGGCCGATGCCCTGATTTAACGCCTGATAAAAAAAGCGAGCTGCCCGGCTCGCTTTTTTTATTATTAACCCCGCCGGACGCCGTTATACTTTCTTCAACATCGCCGGTAGCGTTACGTCGGTTACATCAGGCGAACCGAGCGCCGCTGGTTGCATAATATGATCCTGCAACCACATTTCACCCATCATACGATTCAGACCGCGATCGAGACCGGTTACCAGCCCTGCGCCTGGGGTAAAGGTTAATTCGCCAAAAAACACGTGCTCTTCATGGATATACCAGTCAACACGCACGTAGTCGAAATCTTTTGCCAGGGTTTTACTCAACGCTAATGCCTGTTCCAGCTTCGGCATAACCGTATTAAGATCGAGGCCGGTGTCGCGAATTTTGTACCAGGCTTCGTTCAGGTTATTAACGTAAAAGTTCATCGATAACGCCGGGTTAGCGCGGTTATAAATGACTTGCAACACATATTCAAAATTACCGTCCTTTTTATTGAACATGTGAAATTTGTAATCGATTGGCGCGCTTTTCCCATCGCCAATATATTTTTCAACCAGAATGCGCGGCTTGATGTAGCGATAATGAATTTCACGCGCTTCTTCGGAAAAATCTTTGCGCAGCCACTCCTGGCAGCGATTAATGATCAGCTGCTTTTGCAGACTGTCTGGCTCTTCTAACAGGATTTCCACCATGTTAGAGCCGTGGTTAGGCTTAACCACCGTGTTCTTCAGGCCTGGCAAACTCAGTAGCGTCGTCGGATCGCTGGTCTCATGTACCAGTGGGATCAGATACTCTTCGCCAATCGCATCAGCAATATAGTCGCGTACCGTGAACTTATCAGAGAGCTTGCCGTAACGAGCGTAATCGCCGTTGACAAACTTACGATACAGAACCTTCTCATTAAACAGCTTGGGTTCACGGATGTTGGGTAGTCTTTTAAATTTACGAAAATAATGAATGCGATCCTGGTATGCCCACGGCATTTTTTTAACAAAATAAAGAACGCTTCTTCTTAATTCATCTTTAAACTTAGACATTTTAACCTCATTTGTAAGTTTTGTAGTTGAGTGAGGAAACGTGGATCTTGTGTATGACGCCATGTTTGAAGAAGTAATTCATTACGGTCAGGGACAGAATCTCTGTGATTAAAACGCTCCATGCTGCGCCAACCAAACCGAAGCTGGTAATTAATAACCATGCCAGCGGTACGCTGATCAGCATCAAACAGAGAATTTTCTTCAACAGATAATTAAAACCTCCTTCTTTAACCATGTAACGGTATGCGACCGTCCCCATTGACGAAAAGCAAGTTGCTAACGACAACAACGTAATGAGACTTCCTGATTGTGTGTAATCTTCCCCATACAGGGTAATAATGATCTTCTCACCGTAAAGGGATACGATAAGTAGCATCAAGAGCGAAATAACCATGACATAACCATTCAGACGCGCGGTCAGTTTTAACGCTTTCTCTGACTGCTCTCTGAATATTTCAGTAAAACTTGAGGTAATAATTGCTGCAGGAATAAATATCCAGGATGCTGCGATAATATTCGCTGCGTTAAATAACCCAACATCCTTCGCAGTCCCTACGCTGACCAGGAAAAATTGCGCCATTTTTATCTGTATTGAAATAAATATGCTCGAAATAGCTAAAGGCAGTCCGGCATAAATTAAGTAACGCAGATAATTGCCGCTTTTACCGCGCGGCGGTTCTTCATCGCTGTAACGCTGATAAAAGCTGTATCGTTTAATCAGATACGGCACCAGCGTGACAGCCACGATCGATAGCGTCAGCCACAGCGGGCTCAACTTCAGCCAGGCGATGCTAAAACTGATCGCGAAACTCAGCAGCATCCCCACCGTGTTGGCGATGGTATTGAAGCGCGATGCCAACTGGGCATTGTTAAACACGCTAAAGGTATCCTGCGTAACAAACAGCGCCGCCAGAAACGAAGCCAGCGCGTAGGCGAGATAGTTTTCGCGCATGTGGTAGTACATCCAAACCAAAAGCGGTAAGGAAAGCAGCAACAATAGAGCCAAACGCAGCTTTTTGGCGATGGTCATCAGACGCATCCCTTTCTGCGCGCTTTTACTGATGCGCTTAAACAGAAGGGTTTCAGTGCCAAAAATCGCAATAGTTTGCACCACTGAGAACAGCGATGTTGAAAAAGACATCTGCCCAAATACCGTGGGTCCAAAAGACTTTGCTACATAAGACGTGACAAAAATGACGCCAAATATGGACACAAATTTTTCAGATATCATCCAGGCGGCGTTGGACATCACACTGTATTTCATCGACGCATCCTTTGTATTTCTTACTACTCACATATGAAAACGACATCCGTGTTTAAAACGTACAATTACGCACAGTGAACTCTGGCGACACAAGATTAAAAACCACATCTAATTAGCGGTTATTTAAATAACTACCCACTTGCCTTTACCTGAGATTTTTCTCATAGGCTATCTGGTAAAAAATGGCCTTTGTATTTTTGTGTAAACGATTTCATAAAAATTATTTTTTGAAAGCAACCCTGGCACAAATTTACCGTTACGCAAGTTCATTTAAGCGTGCCGGCATTGCCAAAATCGTTCTCCTGACGGGGAGAGAATTTATAACAAAACTGGGTGTTGAGAAAGGTATGGGGGTAAGCCAAAGATAAAATAAGAGAAATCCCATGATGATATTTCTACAGGATAACTTAACTTATTGCTTGCCATTCAAATCGCGCACTTTAATACGCTGCTTTAATATTCCAGGGGATTAGATCCATTTATTATTGCAGCCGCTCTCATCCATTAATTGATTAGAAAGGTAACAGCATTTATGAGAAAGTCACGATACACCGAAGAGCAAATCACCAATGCGATTAAAGCTTCTGAGTGTGGCGTTAAGGTCAAAGACATCTGTGAAGATTTGGGGATTTCTGAAGCGACCTTTTACAGCTGGAAGAAAAAGTATGCCGGGCTCTCTTCTGAAGAAGGGAGAAAAATCAAAGAGTTAGAAGAGAAACTGCAAATGCTTAATCGGGAACTGCAAATGCTCAGCTCTGATAAAGCGATGCTGCAAAGCGTGGTGAAAAACTTCTTTACCACTAATGATAAGCGGCAAGCCGTTAATTATTTACAAGATACTTTCGAGATCGGTACGCGTCGCAGCTGCCGCCTGCTTGATATTAGCCGCAGCGTTTATCACTATCCCTCCGGGCAGTGTGATAATCACTGATACAATATTTATACAGCAACGCAGGATAAGTCTGATAAGTATAGATGTGTGAAATTAACTAAAATTTTAAGAACCAGCCATTCGTACCATTTTTTCCTGAACCATTTCAGTTTAGGCGCGATTGTTTTTTAGGCTTTCTTTTATCACACTCACATTAAAACCCTTTATTTCAGGTGTTTCCCGGCTTACTTTTCTTTACTTAAGCAAGAAAAGAAGCCGGGAAGCACTTTAGCGCTGCTAATTATCTTCCCTGGTCCGGCCCGTTTGCCTTCAATCTGCCTTATCCTTTCCAGATAAATCTGTATCTGCTTTCCGGCGCATTTTAGTGAAAAGCAGCGGCTGAGATACGCAGCCAACTGGCTACTTGCCACCGGCTGTTAACGCTATTAGGTTAATGATATTAACGGTTAACAGCGAAACAGGCCGTTTAAAAGGTAATCAACCGCGCCTTTACTTTCATACCACTAATGATTTTTACCGGTTAATGGCGCTATCCGCTTCGTCTGTTCTGGGTTACTCAAGCTTACCGTGGATCGCTATTTTTACAGTAATGTGACAAGGAACACATTAGCAACACAGTAGTAAACGTTGACATTATGGTGCCTGAGTTGAAACGTTTTAGCGAAAAATCCGATAGCGCGGAAGGGTGCACTTATGGCAAGACAATCAGATAGTTAGTGGAAAAAACGCTAAAATAAACCGTCTTATCAACTTAAGCATAATCTTAATATCAGGGCCAGTTTTTATCTACTGCAATATTAGCCTTCTTTCAGCAAAATTTTTATTTGTTTGATAGGTTTTTTTCACGTAAACGTTGCCACTTAAAGCAAATCAAAACAAAAATAGCCAAAAGCCGTTGAGGGTTTTCTTAAAAAAGCGCAGCCAGCTTTTAAACAAGCTTTAAACAGGCTGCTTTTTTTCGAGGGATATTAAGGGGAAATGTCTAACGGCTTTACTATTGGCTCAGGCTTGATGCGAATAGCAATCAATACCCCAAAAATTAAACAGAGGATACCTGTCAGCGTAAGTAGCGGGGGCCAGCTTTGACGCAACATAAAGGTATAGGCCAGGCCCGCCAGCGTTTCAAAAACGATCAGCGGCCCTACCAGCACCGTCGGCAGACGCTGGCAGGCTTCATTCCAGCACAGCGCGCCTAACCACGAACAAAACAACCCGATCGCCAGCATCAAAAGAAGAAACACCTCTGGCCGTGGGCCAAAAGGCAGGGCGAAGGTCGGCTGGGTCCATTTCAGCATCAGGGTGGTTAATAGCCAGCCCAGCAGCGCCAGCGGCAGCGTAGCCACGCCTTGCGCCGTGGCCCAGGTGCCCGGCTTTTTATCGGGATTAGCACGTAGCCATCGGGCATTGCGTAACGGATACCAGGTCCAACAGATTACCGCAACGATTGCCAGCGCGATGCCGCTCAGATAGCGTCCAGGTTCAATATATTGCGCCGCGCCGCGTAACTCAGCGACGTTAACGCAAAGCAGGCCGATAACGATTAGCAACAGCGCGGGCATCAGCTTGCTCCAGGCCAGGCGTCCTTCCTGACGACCATACAATAGGTTTGAGGTGATGGTCATCACTACCGGCAGCGTACCGATCAGCATGGTTGAAACAGGCGCGCCGGTACGTTGAATGGCGGCGGCCAGGCAGCAGTAATAAATCAGGTTGCCGATCAAGGTTAGTCGGAAAGCTTCCGCCCAGTCGCTGCGCGTCAGACGTTTCAGACGGCGTCGATCGTACCAGGCCAGCCCCAGGGCAATAATGCCAAAGGCCAGATAGCGTCCTACGGAAAGCATCGAGGCCGGATATTCCGGCACCAGTAATGGACTAACAAAAATTAATCCCCACATCAGGCCGGCGGCCAGCGCAAAAAGAACTCCTGCAAGCATAGCAGTCTCATTGAAAAGTGTATGAGCAGCCATTGTGCCGCAGCGTTAGCGGAAAATATTGTAGGAGATTGCGCTCAGGGCGGGTGAACGACGCCGGGCTGCCTGCCCGTTCGCTGTTTAACGGCCAGCTATCTGCTTTTGATAACGAACGGGCGTGACGCCATAGCGATGAGCAAAGGCGCGCGTCAGATGCGCCTGATCGGTTAATCCTACGCTCAGGGCGACGTCGGCGGCGCTATGCCCCTGCGCCAGCAGGCGCTTGGCCTCAAACAGACGAAAAGCCATCAGCATCTGGTGCGGCGTAACGTGAAAGTGACGTTTGAACTGACGTAAGAAATGGTAAGGGCTGAGCGAAACCAGCGCGGCCAGTTCCGCCAGCGTAACCGGCTGAGCATAGCTGGAACGCAGATAGTCGCGCACGATATCGAAACGGTGCAGCTTTTCCTGTGGCGTTTTTTCGGCAATGCGGGCGTAAGGCCGAAACAGATCAACCAGCTGCAGCAGTTGTCCCTGCGCCGTCAGCGCATCAGGCGCCTGCCACAGGGCGGCAATGGCCTGCGAAAGCTGGTTAGCGATCGCGGGATCCTCTTTAACGACGTCGGTAAACCACCAGCCGCGATCGCCCGTTAACGCCTCCAGCGTGGCGGGATCGATATAGATCATCCGGTAACGCCAGCCCTCTTCCACCAGCGACTGACCAGTATGCAGCTCATCAGGATTCATCATGACCAGCGACTGTGCCGCCGCAATATGGCTGGCGCCGCGATAGCGGAAACGCTCCGCGCCGAAATTAATCGCGCCAAGACCAAAAGCTTCATGCGTATGAGGCTCAAAGGCATAACGGGAAATATGCGCCTGGTAAAGCTCAACGCCGGGCAGTTCGCTCAGCTGACGAAACTGGGCGCGATCTTTTTCATGGGGGAATTGTTCCGGCACACCCTGCACGCTGGGCTCCTGACTGGAAAGAGAGAAAGCAGAGCATGGCAGTTACGCACAGATAACGCAAAAGGTCGCTAACCCGCAGCGCATTTTTTGCGAGAGGCATCGAAAAAAGGGCGACGCTTATCCGTCGCCCTTATTAACCCGATTAATGCGCCGGTAACTGAAACGCCGACACGGTGTTTTTCAGGTAGTTAACCTGTTCTTCCAGCGAAGAGGCGGCAGAAGCGGACTCCTGCACTAACGCGGCGTTCTGCTGGGTGACGCCATCCATCTCTGTTACCGCCTGTTCAATTTGCAGAATGCCGCGGCTCTGCTCGTCGGAAGCGGTAGAGACTTCCTGCATCAGCGCATTTACGCGCGTAACGGAATCGATGATATTCGCGATCGCCTCACCGGTTTTGCTGACCTGCTGCGATCCCTGGCTGATGCTGGTTACCGAGTCTTTGATTAAGCCTTCGATTTCACGCGCGGCGGCGGCGCTGCGCTGCGCCAGGTTGCGCACTTCACCGGCAACCACTGCAAAACCGCGTCCTTCTTCTCCGGCACGCGCCGCTTCCACCGCAGCGTTCAGCGCCAGGATGTTGGTCTGAAAGGCGATGCTGTTGATTACGGTGGTGATCTCTTCGATTTTGCGTGAACTTTGCGTAATGCCGCTCATGGTGGTGATCACTTCTTTCGAGACATCATCACCGGTTTGTGCCGCTTTCACCGCTTCCTGCGTCAGACGCGTTGCCTGATAAACGTTATCGGTATTCTGCTTCACCGTCGCGCTCAGCTCTTCCATGCTGGCTGCGGTCTGCGTCAGCGCCGAAGCCTGCTGCTCCGTGCGTGAAGAGAGGTCGATATTCCCGGCAGCAATTTCCTGTGAGGCGTTAGCCACCGAGTGACAGGAGTCGCGCACCTGGCTAATGATTTGAATCAGCGCCAGACGCATCTGCTCAATTGAGCGCATAACCTCGGAAATTTCGGTACGCGAAGTGGTGCTGACCGGCACGCTGTGCTGCAGCTGTCCTTGCGCGATTTTGCTGCACAGATCTTTCGCCGCCAGCAGTGAATCAAGCAGGTATTTTTTCAGCAGGAAATAGATCAGGCTGATAATAAAAACAAACACCACGGCGAACAGCACCAGCATAATCACCGAGAAGTTAAAGTTCTGCTGAGCATCTGAGTTCAGCGCTTTCGCATAGGTTTCGTGCAGCGCCAGCACTTTATCCAGCGCAATTTCATACTGGCGATCCAGCTTCGCTACCGTCGCGATCTGGTTAGTGAATCCAGCCTGATCGCCGTTATGCGCCGCAGCGATCAGCGGTTCGATTCCCTGCTGCTTATAGTTCAGCCAGGCTTGCTGATATTCCGCCAGCAGCGCATCTTCATTTGCCAGCCGGGGCGCTTTTACGTAGGCGGCAAAAGCATCATCCATTTTTTGTACCAGCGTATCCACGCCCGCCAGCCTGGCGTTAGCGCTCTCAACGTCGCCTTTCTCCAGCTGCTTCATATATTCCATCAGATGCACGCGCAGGTTACGGCTGTGGTTTATCGGGTCGATAATCGACAGCACGACGCGGATCTCTTTGTTGACGCTGTCGAGCGAGTTATTGCTGCGTATAAACAGCCAGGCGTTGGTAAGGGAGCTGATTAAAAAAATTGCCAGTAAAGCGAGCAGGATTACCAGCGAAGAACGTTTGATGGTCATGAAAGGGATCTCTGAATAAAACCGGTGGCCTGGTTATCGGCGATAGCCAGGTTTTTATTATGGTTTTACCCGCTGAAACCCCCTTCTTTTTGCGTTTTATAAGCAGTTCATTGATCTCGCAGAAAAAATTTATGGCGGGTGATAAAACAGTCTGATCTTTATTCAGCGCGCCCATTCGCGCTGACGCCATTCGCTGGGCGTCTGCTGGTACACTTTGCGAAACAGGCGGGAAAACTGCATCTGATCGTTGTAGCCTACCGAGCAGGCCACGACTTTTACCGGTAGCTTTTTATCCTGTAGCAGTGAAGCAGCTTGCGACATGCGTAGTAATAACAGGTAATGCTTGGGTCCATAGCCAAACTGCTGATGAAACAGGCGGCTCAGGTAGCTGCGATCGATACGGCAGTAACGCGCCACATCAACAATATCAAAACGCTTCTGGTAATTACGCTCCATCCAGCCGATCGCCTTGTCCAGATGACGATTCTCACTTACCGCAGGACGGCAGCCGTTTTGCGCATGGTTTACCAGAACGTCCAGCAGCAGAAAAGTCTGCCCGGCGATACGCAGTACCTGATGCGTTTCCAGCTGAATAAGTTGTCGCAATAGCTGGCACGCTGTCGTCTCATCCGTCTGGGGCTGCGCACGATAGACCGGCATCGCGCGGCTTAATCCGCATGACTCAAAAGCGCGACTGGCGATTAAGCCATCCAGCTCGATCCACATATATTCCCACGGATGATTTTTATCTGCGGTATAGGTGGTGATGTCATGAGGATGGATCAGAAAAGCCTCGCCCGCTTTCACCTGCCATGCGCCGCTTTCGGTAAATAACGTGCCGCTCCCCCGAACAACATAATGCAGTAAATAGTGCTGACGCACGGCAGGACCATAACTGTGTTGGCTCAGGCAAGCCTCATGACCAAACTGATAAACATTCAATCCCAAATGGGTCATCTCTTCCGGCCGCAGATCTTTCTGCATCTTTTCTCCGACGCGCTGGTTCACAAATTGACAATGCTATTTCCCCGCCTGCGGCAGTATAGGCCAGTGGCCACGCGTTATAACCTCGCTGTTTACGCATTGAGAAGAAGATCACATTTCATTTACCGCATCGTTTTCTGCCATATGGAAGTCACAAATCAACATATGATACGCAGGCTTCCTCACCTACAGTCTGTGCGGTCACTTCCTTAATCACAGCACAAGGTGGGTTATGAAAATTACGTTCATTGGGGCGGGAAGCACCGTTTTTGCTAAAAACGTGCTGGGCGATATTCTGGCAACGGCGGCCATATCCGATGTGGATATTGCGCTTTACGATATTGATGAGCGTCGCCTAACCGAATCCTGGAATATGTTGAACAATATCAACCGCAATATTAATCAGGGGCGGGCCAGAATTGCGAAGTATGCAGGCGTGGAACAGCGGCGGGCCGCGCTGGCGGGCGCCAGCTACGTGATTAACGCCATTCAGGTTGGCGGCTATCAACCCTGTACCCTGACCGATTTTGAGATTCCCAAAAAATATGGCCTGCGACAAACTATTGCCGATACGCTGGGCATTGGCGGCATTTTTCGGGCGCTACGTACGCTGCCGGTGATGTTCGACCTGGCACGTGATATTGAGATCTGCTGCCCGGATGCCTGGCTGTTGAACTATACCAACCCGATGGCGTCGCTGACCGGTGCGATGCTACGTCACACCGGCGTCAAAACGGTTGGGCTATGTCACAGTGTGCAGGTCTGCGCCGAGACGTTGCTAACATCGGTGGATATGCCCACTGACGGCGTGAAATATCATATCGCCGGTATTAACCATATGGCATGGCTCCTGAATATTACCCGTCACGGCGAAGATATTTATCCAGAGATCCGTCGTCGCTCTGCCGCTCTGACGCACAAGCATGACGATATGGTGCGCCACGAGATCATGCGCGTCTTTGGCTATTACGTGACGGAATCTTCCGAGCACAACGCGGAATATATGCCTTACTGGATCAAAGGTCGCTACCCGGAACTGATCGAGCGCTTTAATATTCCGTTGGATGAATATCCGCGCCGCTGCGTCGAACAAATTGAACAGTGGCGTGACGTTGGCGAAAGGCTAACGCAAAACCAGTCCCTGACGCATACCCGCACCCACGAATACGCTTCATGGATTATTGAAGCCATTGAAACCGATCGTCCCTATAAAATCGGCGGTAACGTGCTGAATAAGGGGCTGATCACTAACCTGCCCACCGAGGCGTGTGTAGAAGTGCCTTGTCTGGTGGATGGTCAGGGAATTACCCCCTGCTATGTGGGCGATCTACCGCCACAGCTGGCTGCGCTTAACCGCACCAACATTAATACCCAGCTGCTGACGATTGAGGCGGCGGTCAGCGGCAAAAAAGAGCATATCTATCACGCGGCTCTGCTCGACCCGCATACTTCCGCTGAGTTATCGATCGATGACACCATCCGGCTGTGCGACGATCTCATCGCCGCCCACGGCGACTGGCTGCCAGCCTGGCGCTAGTTTTTTCACCTCAACCCTACCCTGCGGCAGAAATCGGTTCATGGCTGTGGCTTCTGCCGCTTAAAAAATGAGGAAAGCAGAATGAGCGTTTCCCTGAAAACAAAAATCAGCTATGGCTTTGGGGCGTTTGGCAAGGATTTCGCTATCGGTATTATCTATATGTATCTGATGTACTACTACACCGACGTCGTGGGCATATCGGTAAGCATGGTCGCCACGCTGTTTTTGGTGGCGCGTATTCTTGATGCGCTGGCAGATCCGCTAATGGGCTGGATAGTGGAGCGCACCCGCTCGCGCTGGGGCAAATTCAAGCCGTGGATATTGATCGGCACGTTGTTAAACGCCGCAGTGTTGATCAGCGTATTTTGCGCCCATCACTTCTCCGGTATCGAACTGATTGTCTATATCTGGGTGACCTATCTGCTGTGGGGTTTTACCTACACCATTATGGATGTCCCTTTCTGGTCACTGGTGCCCTGCATTACCCTCGATAAGCGTGAGCGTGAAGCCTTGACGCCCTGGCCGCGTTTTTTCGCCAGCAGCGCGGGTTACCTGACCGGTGTCATCGGGCTGCCGCTGGTGCATTGGCTTGGCGCGGGCGATGAAGGTCAGGGGTTTATGCGTTTTACCTTTATCCTGGTGTTCTTTTTCATCCTCTCCACGTTGGTAACGCTCCGCAACGTTAAAGAACGCTACTCTTCGTCACACAGCGCGCAGCAGGTTGCCCACCGCCTAAGCGACGTTTTAATGTTAATCTACCGCAATAAGCCCTTGTTTGCGCTGTTGATTATGGCCCTCTCATGGAACCTGGCGCATAACATTATTACCTCTTTCGCCATCTACTATTTCAAGTATGTGGTGGGGCGGGCCGATCTCTTTCCGTGGTACATGATGTTTGCGGGCGTAGCGAATCTGTTAACCATCGTACTGTTTCCAAAGCTGGCGCAACGTTTCTCCCGACGTAAACTCTGGATAGCCGCCTCGCTGCTGCCGGTGGCGAGCTGCTTTCTCCTGCTGGGCGTGGCGCTGTTTGCTCCGCAAAGCGCTGCTCTCATCGCGCTTTCCGGCATGCTGGTCAACGCAGGCGGCGCTTTCTTCTGGGTGATGCTGGTGATTATGGTGGCTGATACCGTTGATTATGGCGACTATGCACTGGGCGTGCGTATTGAAAGCATCGCCTATGCGGTGCAAACCATGGTGGTGAAAGCAGGTTCCGCCTTTGCCGGGCTGGTCATCGGCGTCATGCTGAGTCTGGTCGGCTATGTGCCCGGCGTGGTGCAGAGCAGCAACACCGTTACGGGTATGCAGGTCATTATGGTGGGCGCTCCGCTGCTGTTTTTCGTGGTTACGCTATGGGTTTATCGCCGCTATTACCATCTGGACGGCGCACTGCTGAACCAGGTGCAGGTGCATCTACAACAGAAATATGGCGCTGGTAAAAATAGTGAATCTCCCGCCCCCTCTGCGCGTCTGCCATTAACAACGGCAGAATAAAACCGTTTGACCGGGCCTGCTCCACTGGCGGCCCGGCAAGCTTTCTTCCTTTTTCCAGATGCGACACTATCACCCGCCTTAAAAAATGTGCCATGATTAGCTAAATCGGTTTAGCATGATTAGCTAAGAGGAACGCATGACAAAACGTATCTGGGTATTAGGTGACGCCGTGGTGGATCTGCTGCCTGAAGGCGAACAGCATTTGATGGTTTGTCCGGGCGGTGCGCCGGCAAATGTGGCGGTCGGCATCGCCCGGCTCGGTGGCAACAGCGCCTTTATTGGCTGCGTAGGCCAGGATCCTTTTGGTCGACTGCTGCAAAAAACGCTTCAGCAGGAAAAAGTGGATACGGGTTATATGCGCGCGCTGCCGGAACAGCGTACTTCCACGGTGCTGGTTGGCCTGGATGACGAAGGCGAACGCACCTTTACCTTTATGGTGCGCCCCAGCGCCGACCTGTTCCTTACTCCAGCGGATTTGCCCGTGTTTCAGTCAGGCGAAGGGCTGCATTTTTGCTCAATCGCGCTCAGTGCGGAACCGTCACGCAGTGCGGCTTTCACCGCTATCGATCAAATTCATCAGGCGGGCGGCTGGGTCAGTTTCGATCCTAACCTGCGCGAAGACCTTTGGTTAAATCCGCAGGAGATGCGCCGCGTCGTTGAGCAGGCGTTAAACAAAGCAGATGTGATCAAACTTTCGCTGGAAGAACTGTTTTTCCTGACCGATAGCGACGATTTACAAGATGGCGTTACGCGCTTTAGCCGACAATATCGCCCTGCGCTACTGTTGGTTACTCAGGGCAAAGCGGGCGTTACGCTCTGGCAAAATGGTGAACTGAGCCACTATCCGGCGCCCAGGGTCAAGGTGGTAGATACCACCGGCGCTGGCGACGCCTTTGTCGCTGGCCTGCTGGCTTCACTGGTGCGCGATCCGACGCCCCTCTCGCCAATCCATCTTCATCAGGCGATCGCCAACGCGCAACATTGCGGCGCGCTGGCGACAACCGCACGCGGCGCAATGACGGCCCTGCCTTATCAGGATTTACGATAAAACTGAAAATTGCTGGCTCGGTCACATTTACTAAACCGGGTTAGCAAGTTTTGTTGATCTACCGGATCCAATTTCAATATTCTCCTGTCGAACCGGTTTAGCAAAAAAGTTAATCCTCTGGAGAATCCCTTAATTGAACATGTTGAACCCTCTGGCTGGTGTTACCGCCCTAACTCTTATCACCGCCCCTTTAGCCTTTGCCGATACCAGCATAGATCAACTTGCCACACGCCTCGCCGCCATGGAGGCACGCCTGCAGGCGGCAGAACAGCGTGCGACCGATGCGGAAAATCGCGCACGTCGGGCAGAACGACGCGTGGCCGATATTGAACAACGCGCCAAACCGCAACCGGCGGCGCATGTCGACAAACCACAGCCGGCAACGCTGGCTGACAACACACAGCCCTCCGCCCCGGCACCCGCACCCGCACCAGGGGCGGCAGCATCTTCATCATCTATGACCACCGCCAACGTGCCTGGCACGCCGGTAAGCACGCCGACTCATACCCCAGACATAGCCGAAGGCTTTGAGTTTCACGGCTATGCGCGCTCTGGCTTGATCATGAACGATGCCGCCACCAGCACACAAAGCGGCCCTTATTTAACGCCAGCGGGCGAAACCGGCGGCGCCGTAGGGCGTCTGGGCAATGAAAACAACACCTATGTTGAACTTAACCTTGAACATAAAACTCGCCTGGCTAACGGGGCGACCACCCGCTTTAAAGTGATGCTGGCCGACGGTCAGCAAAGCTATAACGACTGGACGGCGGATAGCAGCAGCCTGAATTTGCGTCAGGCCTTCGTCGAGTTAGGCAGCCTGCCAACCTTTACCGGCGCGTTCCGTAATAGCACGTTGTGGGCAGGAAAACGCTTTGATCGCGATAACTTCGATATCCACTGGCTGGATTCAGACGTGGTATTTCTGGCCGGAACGGGCGGCGGGATTTATGACGTACGCTGGAACGATCGGATACGCAGCAACCTTTCTGTCTATGGGCGCAACTTCGGCGATATTGAGACGGTCGATAACCGCATCGAAAACTACATCGTGACCGCCAATAACTTTGTCGGCCCGTTGCAGTTTATGCTCAGTGGTTTACGCGCCAAAGATAATGAAGAACGCGTTAATAACGGCAGGCGCAATGATAACGCTGGCGATACCGGTTTCCATGCGCTGGCGGCTTTACACAACGAGAGTTTTTACGGGCTGCGGGCCGGCCAGGCGAAAAGCGCCCTGCTGTATGGTCACGGTCTGGGTGCTGAAGTGAAAGGTATCGGCTCAGATGGCAACCTGACGCAAGATGCCACTACCTGGCGCCTGGCCAGTTACGGCACCACCGCCATCAACAATACCTGGAGTTTCGCTCCGGCGCTGCTGGCTCAGCAAAGCCGCCATCGCTATGTGCAGGGCGATGACTATCGCTGGCTAACGTTAAACGCGCGCTTTATTCAGGAAATTAACCAGAACTTCGCGCTGGCATGGGAAGGAAGCTATCAGTACATGGATTTAGATCCACAAGGCTTTAAAAACCGTCAAAGCGTGAACGGTAGTTTCTACAAGCTCACGCTGGCACCCACTTTCAAAGTCGGCGATATCGGCGACTTCTTTACCCGCCCGGAAATTCGTTTTTTCGCCAGTTGGATGAACTGGGATAGCTCGCTGGATAACTATGCCAGCGACGATGCCTTTGGCAGCAGCGGCTTCAGCTCCGGCGGCGAATGGAATATTGGCGTGCAGATGGAAACCTGGTTCTGATACCAGATAAAACAACATGACAGGGGGCAGTATGGATTTTAACAAGGTTGCTCAGCAACTTTTACCGCTATTAGGCGGCAGGGAAAATATTGCATCGGCCGCGCACTGCGCCACGCGTCTGCGTCTGGTGTTAGTGGATGATGCTAAAGCCGATAAAGAGGCGATCGATAAACTGGAGGGCGTTAAAGGCTGTTTTCGTAATGCCGGACAGATGCAGATTATTTTCGGTACTGGCGTAGTGAATAAAGTCTATACCGCCTTTATCCAGGCGGCGGGCATCAGCGAAGCTACAAAAGGCGAAACGGCGCAGGCCGCTACGCAAAAGCTCAATCCGGCCCAGCGCATTGCCCGGCTGCTGTCGAATATTTTCGTGCCCATTATTCCGGCTATTGTCGCCTCCGGCGTTCTGATGGGCCTGCTCGGCATGATGAAAACTTATGGCTGGGTGAATCCCGATAGCGCGCTGTTTGTCATGCTGGATATGTTCAGCTCGGCGGCCTTCATTATCTTACCTATCCTGATCGGCTTTACCGCCGCCCGCGAATTTGGCGGTAACCCCTACCTTGGCGCTACGTTGGGCGGCATCCTGACCCATCCGGCGTTAACCAATGCCTGGGGGGTGGCAGGCGGCTTTAAAACCATGGATTTTTTCGGGCTGGACGTGGCGATGATCGGCTATCAGGGCACGGTATTTCCGGTGCTGTTGGCGGTTTGGTTTATGAGCCTGCTGGAGAAGCGTTTGCGCCGAGTTATCCCGGATGCGCTGGACATTATCCTGACGCCGTTTCTGACGGTAATTATTTCCGGTTTTGTCGCCATGCTGATCATTGGCCCGGCGGGACGGGCGCTGGGCGATGGCATTTCACTGGTATTAAGCACGCTGATTGCACATGCTGGCTGGCTGGCTGGCTTGCTGTTCGGCGGGCTTTATTCAGTGATTGTGGTCACCGGTATTCATCATAGCTTCCATGCCATCGAAGCGGGGCTGTTAGGTAATCCTGCTATCGGCGTTAATTTTCTGCTGCCGATCTGGTCAATGGCAAACGTGGCACAAGCGGGTGCCTGTCTTGCGGTTTGGTTTAAAACACGCGATATCAAAGTGCGTAGCATCGTGCTGCCTTCCGCCTTTTCCGGCCTGCTCGGCATTACGGAAGCGGCTATTTTTGGCGTAAACCTGCGTTATATGAAACCCTTTATTGCCGGAATCCTGGGCGGTGCGGCGGCGGGTGCCTGGGTAGTGATTAGCCATGTCAATATGACGGCGGTTGGGCTGACGGCGCTGCCCGGCATGGCGATTGTGCAGGCTAGTTCGCTGGTGAACTATATTATCGGTATGGCGATCGCCTTCGGTATCGGCTTCCTGCTTTCCCTGCTACTGAAATATAAAGTGGAGGCCAGCGCATGAAAGAGACCGCACTTCTGAAACAAACCACTAAGGCGCTGATGCAAGGACAGCTACGCGCTGCGCAGGATCCTCATCGCCCCGCCTGGCACCTGGCCCCGCCGGTGGGGCTGCTAAACGATCCAAACGGTTTTATTCATTTTAATGGACATTTTCATCTGTTTTACCAATGGAATCCGTTGGCCTGCGCGCACGGCGCTAAGTTTTGGGGACACTGGCGCTCTGACGATCTGGTTCACTGGCAACATGAGCCGATTGCGCTAGTGCCGTCGGAAGAGTATGAAAGTCACGGCTGTTACTCTGGCTCTGCGGTAGACGATAATGGCGTGCTGACACTGATCTATACCGGCAACGTGAAGTTTTCTGAAGGCCGCACGGCCTGGCAGTGCCTGGCTACGCTGGAAGAAGATGGCAGTTGCCACAAGCTGGGTCCGGTGCTGGCGTTACCTGACGGCTACAGCGGCCACGTGCGCGATCCGAAAGTGTGGCGGCACGACGACGGACAGTGGTACATGGTACTGGGCGCGCAAAGCTTAGCGGGTGAAGGCAAAGTACTGCTGCTACGCAGCCCTGACCTGCATAACTGGCAACGGCTGAACGAGATCGCCGGGAGCGGACTAAATGGGCTGGGCGAGTTTGGTTATATGTGGGAATGTCCGGATCTGTTCCGGCTTGGTGACCGCGATATCCTGATTGTCTGCCCGCAAGGGCTGGCTCCTCAGCAGACACGCTGGCTTAATACCTTCCAGAGCGGCTACTTTATCGGCGAACTGGATTATCAGCAGGCGCGTTTTCCGCACGGCGAATTTCATGAACTGGATCTTGGCTTTGAGTTCTATGCGCCGCAAACCACCGCCAGCAGCGATGGCCGACGTCTGCTGTTCGGCTGGATGGGCATTCCCGATGGGGACGAGTTTTACCAGCCAACCCTCGCTTACGGTTGGATCCATCAGATGACCTGCCCGCGTGAGCTAACGCTGGAACAGGGGAGCCTGCGTCAGCGCCCAGCCCGTGAGCTACAGCGTCTGCGTTATTCACCACAGACGCTACAGGGCGCGGCGCATCAGCTGGCGCCATTCGACATTAGCAGCGCTGAACTGCTGATCCACCCAGAGGGCGAGCTGACATTGCATTTTGCCGATGCGCTCCGTTTACGCTGGGATGGAGAGGCGCTTCAGCTATCACGGCGTAATCCGCGTAGTGGCCTTGAGGAGCATCGATACTGGCACGGTAGCCTTACTCAACTGCATATTTTTTGCGATCGCTCCAGCGTGGAAATTTTTATTAATGATGGCGAAGCAGTGATGTCCAGCCGCTATTTTCCTGCGGTTGCGCCGCGGCTATTACTGGAAGGCGAAGCCAACCTCAGGTTGCATTACTGGCAGCTGGAAGATGGCGTGATAGTATAATCGCATCAAGTCATCCTGATGTAGCCAACAGTGAATAAACCAAAACGCGTCACGATCAAAGATATCGCCCAGCTGGCGGGCGTCTCGAAGTCTACCGCCAGCCTGGTTCTCAGCGGACGGGGCAAGGAGCTGCGCGTATCTGAAGCGACGCGCGAGCGGGTCATGGATATTGCGCGTCAGGCGCATTATCAACCCAGCATTCATGCTCGCGCCCTGAACTCTTCCCGTAGTCATACCGTAGGTCTGGTGGTACCGGAAATGACGAACCAGGGCTTTGCCACCTTTTCCCATGCGCTGGAAACCCTGTGCCGCGATGCCGGGCTACAGCTTCTGATTGCCTGTACTGATGAGAACGCCAGTCAGGAAACACTGGCGGTCAATAACCTGATCCAGCGCCAGGTTGATGGCTTAATTGTTGCCTCCAGCATGTTGAATGATGCCGAATATCAGAAGATTAACCAGCAAATTCCGGTGGTGCTGTTTGACCGTCATTTAGGCGACTCTTCACTGCCTCTGGTGATCACCGAGGCGGTCGAACCCACCGCTACCCTGGTGGAAACCGTTGCGCGGGAAGGTTTTGACGAGTTCTATTTTTTCGGCGGGCAGCCGCGCATTTCGCCAACGCGCGATCGGTTGGACGGTTTTCGTCAGGGGCTGGCACGAGCGGGCGTTGAGGTAAAATCGGAGTGGATTATGCATGGCCATTACCATGCCAGTTCAGGTTATGAGATGTTCGCCGAGCTCTATATGCGTCTGGGGCGCGTGCCGCAGGCATTATTCTGCGCAGCTTGTGGCCTACAGGAAGGGGTGCTGCGTTACTTGAGCCAGCACGGGCTGTTGGATCAGCCGATCCGCCTGTGCAGTTTTGACGATCACTATCTGTATGATGCGCTATCAGTGAAAATCGATACGGTGGTACAGGATGAACGTATGCTGGCCTGGAACTGTTTTGAGATTGTATCGGGCTTAATGGAAGGCGAAACGCTGGAGAACCGGCAACGTCACCTACCGGCGCGGCTGAAATGGCGTAGCGTCTGATACGGCTACACCAGGTATTATCTGTAATTCCGCCACTTTATTGTCAGGGTCATCGCACTGTCATATTGCGCACGTAACACTCCAGAGCTGCAATATCACTTCTTTTACGAGGCCCGTCATGAGCGAGAACCAAACCTGGCACGCCGCTTCATCGTCTGCATCGGCGCGTCCTAACCTGAGCAGTAAACACAGTAAAAAAACCGCCTTTGCCGTGATTACCCTGATCGCCGCCGGGCTTGTTTTTGCTGGCGTAAACCTGTTTGCCGATGTGGAAGAATCGGGGCAGATCGTTACCAGCTATTTCCCCTTTGTGCTGTTAGGCCTGGCGCTGGTGATTGCGCTGGCCTTCGAGTTTGTCAACGGTTTTCATGACACCGCCAATGCGGTAGCCACGGTAATCTACACCCATTCGTTGCCGCCCGGCGTGGCGATCCTCTGGTCCGGCCTGTGCAACTTCAGCGGCGTGCTGCTTTCCAGCGGCGCGGTGGCCTTCGGGATTATTTCTCTGCTGCCGATGGAGCTGATGTTGCAGGCAAGCAGCGGCAATGGCTTCGCCATGATTTACGCCCTGCTCTTTTCTGCGATAGCCTGGAACCTTGGCACCTGGTATCTGGGGCTGCCCTCTTCTTCCTCTCATACGCTGATCGGCTCGATTATTGGCGTCGGCGTGGCCAACGCCATTAATAACGGCCGTAGCGGGATGGAAGGCGTTAACTGGGATCAGGCGCTTAATGTCGCTTATGCGCTGCTTTTTTCGCCGATTATCGGTTTTGCCAGCGCCGCGCTGCTGCTGTTAGCGATGAAAAAATGGCTGCGTAATCGCCAGCTTTACAGCGCGCCGGAAGGGCAACAGCCGCCGCCGGGCTGGATCCGCGCGCTGTTAATCCTGACCTGTACCGGCGTTTCTTTTGCGCATGGCTCTAATGACGGACAAAAAGGCATGGGGCTGATTATGCTGATTCTGGTAGGCGCGATGCCGATCGCCTATGCGCTTAACCGTTCGGTGCCGCCTGAACAGATTCCGCGCGTTGCGGCGCTGGCGCAGATCACCGGCCAGCAGCTGATCGGACAACAGGCGTTGCCGCCACAGGCTGCGCCGCGCGACGTGCTGATGCAGTTTATGCGTAGCGGTGATAATACGCCGCAGGTTGCGCCTGCGCTGGGGGCGCTGCTGGATAAAATTGGCCGCCAGATCAAACAATATGGCTCAATGGAAAATATTCCGGCGCAGCTGGTCGCTAATACCCGTAATGATATGTATCTGGCTGCGGAGAGCATCAAGCAGCTCAAGGCGGCAAAAGCGCAATTCCCAACGGATACGCAAAATAACCTTAACGCCATGAAAAGCGAGCTGGATAACGCGACCCGCTTTATTCCTCTTTGGGTGAAAGTGGTGGTGGCGCTGGCGCTGGGCCTCGGCACCATGGTGGGCTGGCGACGCATTGTGATTACGGTCGGCGAGCGGATCGGCAAAACCCACCTGAGCTATGCGCAGGGTGCCAGCGCAGAGCTGGTTACGGTCGCGACCATCGGTGCCGCTGACGCATTTGGCCTGCCGGTTTCCACTACGCACGTTCTCTCTTCCGGCGTGGCGGGCACCATGGCGGCAAACCGCTCTGGTCTGCAGATGGCGACGCTACGCAACCTGCTGATCGCCTGGGTGCTGACGCTGCCGGTGTCTATCCTGATGTCCGCCTTACTGTTTATGCTGTTTATCCATCTTTAACGGCGCAAGGCGCAGCGGATGCGCCTCTCAGGCTTAGCGCAACGCGCTTCCTTCAGATAACGATAAATTATCTATACTTTACTTTTAGTTAACAGGAGGTACAGATGGCGGACTTACAACTGATTGATACGCTGGAATTAGGCGATGAAGATGCGGCAGCCTATAAATATGAAATTTATGGCGCAGATGAATCGACGCCGGAACATGCGCTGATCTTTGTTCGTCAGAGCGGAAGCGATGACTGGCAGCAGCAGGATGGCGAACTTAAATTTGCGGTAGCAGATGAAAAGCAGGAAGCCGAAAGCGGCACGATGGATTACGGCTCTGGCGACAGCATGCCGGACCTGCGTGATTTACGCCAGGAGGCGAAAGAGCGCTGCGAACAGCACTACCAGGAAAACAGCAAGGCGTGAACCGGGTAAGACAGGGCGGCCCATATAGCCGCCCTGCTGCATTACAGGATCGCCGCGACCGATTTCGCCAGCTGCGCTTCCAGTACCGGCTTCGCCTCTTCGAACTTGAGATTAACCTTATTGGCGTTAGAGACCACGCGAGTCTGATATTTCATGCGGTTGCCATCAGCCGTGCTGGTCTGCAGCTTAACGCCGGAGGTACCCTGACGCAGCGCGGCAATATTATCGGTGGTGACTTTCTCTTTACTGCGCTCGGAGATCTGCAGATCGGTAACCATGGTGTAGTTAACATCTTCAACCAGCGCGTCGGCCGCCATACCCGCCAGACCCAGCGCCAGGCCAGCACCCAGCACCGCACCGCCTGAATTGCTGTTGTAAGCGGTGATGCCGCTGCCCAGTGCCGCACCAGCCACGGCGCCTTCATAGCCGCTGCCCAGCAGGCCTTGCGCTTCACGCAGGTCCATTTTATCGGCTTTCAGTACGTTGGCTTGAATCCAGTAATAGGCGCTATCCGGAGAACTCACCACGTTATAACCTTTAGTACGCAGATCCTGCGCCAGCAGCTCAGAAAGATCGCTCATATCTTTATCAGAGGTGTTCTTGACCTGAATATAAACGGTTTTTTCCGCAGAAGGTTCCAGCCAGATGGTCTGGCTCATCTGGGTTTTTACTTCAAGGTTACGCTTTTTGATCGCCGTGGTCATAGCGCTGCAACCTGAAAGCAAAACGGCCGAAAGCGCCAGGGCAACCACTGCGTGTTTTTTATATTCCATTTTCCTGTCCTTAATGGAAAGAGCAAAATGCTCCGGATTTGAGTAAAGTTGTTATTTATCACCAGCCAGCCAAAATTAGCGCGGCAGTGAAACCAGAAATAGCCTTCTGATTAACCGTTCAAATAGAGTGCGAAATAGATTTAAAACGGAAGTTACTTTCTAATAGTAACTATTTCAGTGGTTTTTATTCACAGACATATTATTTAAGCGCTGATGTGAAATCTTCCGCTAATAGCGTTGTATACCGTTCGAGAACCGCTCTGCGCTTTTAAAATTTCGGCATAATCTACCATAAAAATATTAAGTTGCCAGTTTTAACTTAATCTTCCCGCACTGCTACGCATCGATTTAAGTTAAAGTTGCCTTTATTGATAATCAGCATTGTTTTAACGTTAACCTGCTATTATCGGCACGCATTCTGCAAAGTTTATCTTTCGGCGCGGTTTAATAGGCAGCGCGTGGTCTCGACTCGCTTACTGTTTTTCTTTATCGCCAGGGTGGTAACTCATCAGCGATATGACGTCACTCCTTGTGGATAAACCTTTGCGATTCTTATGGTTGCACGCGCTTACTCACTTAAAGATCAAGTAGTTAACTAAAAAAACTGGCCTGCATTGCCATTAAACTTCAGCGTTGCTAAAGTGGTTTTTCCGTTAATCATTTAATGATGGGACATGCCATGCCCAGGAAATCTGTCAGAAACCTCAACCATCTCTCATCCTCAGCGCGTGACCTGGTCCCGGCGACAGGTTGGCCAGAAGAGATTGCCAATAAAACAAAAATAACGTGCCGCTGCCGTAAGTGCGGTTTTGAGACAGAAAAATCCTGGGATATGCTGACCAACAAAACGGTGGCAATCCACTGCAAGCTATGCGCTAACGCTCAGCCGGTAGTGACAAAATTCAATAGCGAAAAAGCAACGCTTGCTGTTATTCAGTATCGTTGGAACCCTGGTAAAAATAACGCAAATAATACTGTTAAACATAATTCCTGTGCGATTGAGTATACCGTTAATTTGTGCGCAAAAAATCACACGGTTACCTTAGCCCATGGCCCGATGAAACGCCTGGCCAACCTGCCCCTCGCCCGCAGATTAACTTCATCGCTGTTGCAATGCGTAACCTGCCAGCAGGTACAAAGCGTATATCAACCGACGCCGGTTGATCCTGAACTTATTCGCGAGGCGCAGGCGGTATGGGGCGAAAAGGCAACGCTCACCAGGGTAACGGATAATACGCTTAAGCTCACGGTACCCGTTCTCGCGAACCTATTTCCTGACGGCTATATTCCCTGGCAAGCTGTTGCAAAGACGCCTTCAGGAAGAATAAAAGGCGCGATCGACGCCACACTCAGCGAGGCCAGAATTCGTGCGTTAATTGCCGATGACCGCGAGTTAATAGCCCAAACGAAAAAATTAGTCGATACAGCACCTCTTTTTGGCGCTGAAATGCGCTATATCTGTTTTATCCCGCGTGATAATGATTTGTACAGGGGATCGGGCGTACCGGCTAAAGCGCCTCAGGCAAAACCTGGCATTTTGTATCGTTACCGCAAGGCCACAAAATATTTATCAAGCTGGCAAAGCTATCATCGCGTTATTGAAAGTAATTTTAGTCGTAAAGGAATACAGGCCGAGCAGAGTTGGATTTCCGCCGCCGCAAGAATAATGTTCCCGAAAAACGAAGCAGGAATCGAAACAGACTGGACAGAAAACGATCGCTCCATAATAGGTGACAACCTCGAAATTGATATTTCTACGGTTAATCTACTAACGCATCTACAAGGTATTTTGATTGAATATGATGGCGATCCCAGCCACCGCAATTGTGCAGAGACTCAGGCTCGCGATGCACGTAAAGAGCAGGAAGCAAAGGGGCTTTTTCTGCGCGTTCCGCAAGTAAAAAACCTTAACGCTGAACGCGCGGCAAATGCTCTCCTGGCGGCTTTAGAAAAGGCTCAACACCCTGAGAAAGCGCAGTTTTTAAAACTGTTAATCGTTCAGCCAGACCATGAGGCAATCAGGCGGGAGTACATTGAATTAATCAGAGAGAAAGCTATACGTTTTACGCGACGTGTGCAGGAAAAGATTAAAGAAACCGCGATAAAGGTGGTGGAAGAACAACGTTATTATCTACCTTCCGATGAATTTAACTATCGGTGCGCCACATGTGAAAGCCTGGTAAAATCTAACGCTAAAATATTTATTGATAGCGGCACAAAGCATTGCCAGGTCTGTCGGGGCAAGGCGATTAAAAATAATAATATAAAAAACAGAGAAGATCTTTTTGCCTGCTTGCCTGTTGAAGTGCAAAACAATGTCCCGCCCGAAATAAAAAATACGCTGGTTCAGTCTGGCTGGAATAGTACAATTTGCTGCCCCTGGTGCTTTTCTGCATTCAGCCTCGGCCAAAGTCAGGAAAAAGTATTCAGCCGTCTCGAAAAAAATAACGGTTTTCGCTGTCCTCTTTGCTTTAACAGTGGAGAAAAAGTGACTGATAATATTCAGGTAGCGAACTCAATTGCACAGTATGATGATAATATTAAAGCCATTCTCTCTTGCGCCGGTGTCAGCAGTGATAGTTGGTGGAAGTATGTCTCTTTTAAAAACTCTTCATCCGGCAAAGAACAGATTTTTATTATGCTAACCTGCGCCAGCGGTCATAAAAATAGTCGCAATTTAAGACAATGGCGCGATATCTTTTCGGCGAAGAACAACGCTGGTAAAGTCAATTACTGCCCCATCTGCGCCGGAATCGCTAAACAGGATGTGACGCAGTGTAAGCATCATCAACGGCTGCGTCGCTATCATCCTGACGGGGTTATTTCAGACGTCAGTAATCCTGTGCATATCGTCGCGGCGAGCTGTGGCGAAACCACGCGCATTGGCAACGTTTCTGTCGTCCATCCGCCTTTTTACCTTTCGCTTAACAAGCTGGCAGCAAAAATTAAAAACAGCGCGAATGACAATTACAGTTACTGTGTCTGCTGTAGTGAGTTAAGCGGAAAACCAATGCCCGGCTCAGACAAAACGCTGGCTCAGCTGACGGCCAGGTTGCAGATCCGTGCAGCTATTTATTCAACGGTAATGAAATTACCTACTGCCTTAACAGATGTGAAGATAACCCCGTTGGATGAAAGCACCGTGCCGGATAAAGTGAAAAGTTCAGATAAGCTGCTATTTTCCTGTTATAGGGGTGAGGAACATATCGTTGAAAAGAATACTTTCAATAACTTTTTTAATCCTGCCAGAGAGGGCTTTTTTAAAGTGCTCATGGACGAAGCTGGCGTAAAAGCTGGCGTAAAAAAGTTCGCAGAGTTGAAAGCGATGTATAACCACCGTCCGCTGATTGACGAGGCGTTTGACGGTCATGACCTTGACGATCGGACGCTCGGCCAACCATAACCGGCTGCCAGAGAACACAATTCAGGCCTTGCTGCCGCAGGCATAAAAAAACCCCGCCTTAGCGGGGTTTCGTGTCACTGTAGCAAATCTGCCAGAGCAAACTTAGAACGGAATGTCGTCGTCAAAATCCATCGGCGGTTCGTTATTCGCCGGTGCGCTCTGCTGCTGCGGACGAGCAGGTGCCTGGCCGCCGCCGCTGAACTGGTTGCCGCCCTGCGGCTGCTGAGGCTGGCCCCAACCGTTATTGTTGTTGCTATTACCGCCGCCAGCTGGTGCGCCTGCGCCGCCGCCCTGACGGCCGCCCAGCATCTGCATGGTGCCGCCAACGTTAACCACTACTTCCGTGGTGTAACGTTCCTGACCGCTCTGATCCTGCCATTTACGCGTTTGCAGCGCACCTTCGATATAAACCTGAGAACCTTTACGCAGGTATTCACCGGCCACTTCCGCCAGTTTGCCGAACAGCACCACACGATGCCATTCCGTTTTCTCTTTGGTCTCTCCGGTCTGCTTGTCACGCCAGCTTTCGGAAGTCGCCAGCGTAATATTCGCTACGGCTCCACCATTCGGCATATAACGCACTTCCGGATCCTGACCCAGATTCCCGACAAGAATCACTTTGTTAACGCCTCTGCTGGCCATGTTCGCGTCTCCCGATGAGTATTCATTAAGTCTAAACGGTAAATTCTATCACGCTAGCTTGCCCGTTCATACTTCCGAGCAAGCTTCCAATAATGAAGATCTTTTTGCAGGGTTGCAACAGACTACTGGATATACATTCAGTTATTTTTTGTGCCATAATGACCTGTTTAGTCCTGCCGTATCGTTACGGGCATGGTGAGTCTGCGCTAATCCGGGAAATGTGAATGGATAAGATTGAAGTCCGGGGTGCTCGCACCCACAACCTGAAAAACATCAACCTGATCATCCCTCGCGACAAACTGATCGTTGTCACCGGCCTGTCAGGTTCCGGTAAATCCTCGCTGGCGTTTGATACGCTCTATGCTGAGGGTCAACGCCGCTACGTGGAATCCCTTTCCGCCTATGCGCGTCAGTTTCTTTCGCTGATGGAAAAACCGGATGTCGATCATATCGAAGGCCTCTCGCCTGCGATTTCGATCGAGCAGAAATCAACATCCCATAACCCGCGCTCCACCGTGGGTACCATTACCGAAATTCACGACTACCTGCGCCTGCTGTTCGCACGCGTTGGCGAGCCGCGCTGCCCTGACCACGGCGTGCCGCTGGCGGCGCAAACCGTCAGCCAGATGGTGGATAACGTGCTGGCCCAGCCGGAAGGCACGCGCCTGATGCTGCTGGCACCGGTGGTGAAAGATCGTAAAGGCGAACATACCAAAACGCTGGAGAATCTGGCGACGCAGGGTTATATCCGTGCGCGGATCGACGGCGAAGTATGCGATCTCTCCGATCCGCCGAAGCTGGAGCTGCAAAAGAAACATACCATTGAAGTGGTTATCGATCGCTTTAAGGTGCGCGAAGATCTGGCGACGCGGCTGGCGGAATCGTTTGAAACCGCGCTGGAGCTTTCCGGCGGTACCGCGATCGTGGCGGATATGGATGATGCCGATGCGGATGAGCTGCTGTTCTCGGCTAACTTCGCCTGTCCGATTTGCGGCTACAGCATGAGCGAGCTGGAACCGCGCCTGTTCTCGTTTAACAACCCGGCAGGCGCCTGCCCGACCTGCGACGGCCTCGGCGTACAGCAATATTTCGATCCCGATCGCGTGGTGCAAAACGGCGAGCTGTCGCTGGCTGGCGGCGCGATTCGCGGCTGGGATCGCCGTAATTTCTACTATTTCCAGATGCTCCGCTCGCTGGCGGAACACCTGAAATTTGATGTGGAAGCGCCGTTTAATACCCTGAGCGAAAAAGCGCAGCAGGTGATCCTGTACGGTTCCGGCAAAGAAAGCATCGAATTTAAATATATCAACGATCGTGGCGATACCTCGGTACGCCGTCATCCGTTTGAAGGCGTGCTGCACAATATGGAGCGCCGCTACAAAGAGACGGAATCGAGCGCGGTACGCGAAGATCTGGCGAAATTTATCAGCAACCGCGCCTGCGCTACCTGTGAAGGCACGCGTCTGCGTCGCGAAGCGCGTCACGTTTATGTGGAAGACACCACGCTGCCGACCATCTCAGATATGAGCATCGGCCATGCGATGGACTTTTTCCGTAATCTGAAGCTGAGCGGCCAGCGTGCGAAAATCGCTGAGAAGGTGCTGAAAGAGATCGGCGACCGTCTGAGCTTCCTGGTTAACGTAGGGCTGAACTACCTTTCTATGTCGCGTTCGGCGGAAACGCTTTCCGGTGGCGAGGCGCAGCGTATTCGTCTGGCGAGCCAGATTGGTGCCGGTCTGGTGGGCGTGATGTATGTGCTGGATGAGCCTTCTATCGGCCTGCATCAGCGCGATAACGAACGCCTGCTGGAAACGCTGATTCATCTGCGTAACCTGGGCAATACGGTGATTGTGGTTGAGCACGATGAAGATGCGATTCGCGCCGCTGACCATATTATCGATATCGGGCCAGGCGCTGGCGTGCATGGCGGTCAGGTAGTGGCGGAAGGCACCGCGGAAGAGATTATGCAGGTGGACGCCTCGCTTACCGGCCAGTATCTGAGCGGCAAGCGGAAAATTGCCGTGCCGGAGCAGCGCGTACCCGCCGATCCGAGCAAGGTGCTGAAGCTCAGCGGCGCGCGCGGCAATAACCTGAAAGACGTGACGCTGACGCTGCCGGTTGGGCTGTTTACCTGCATCACCGGCGTTTCCGGCTCGGGTAAATCGACGCTGATTAACGATACGCTATTCCCTATCGCGCAACGTCAGCTGAATGGCGCGACCATTGCCGAACCGGCGCCTTACCGCGAGGTTACCGGCATGGAGAATTTCGATAAGGTTATCGATATCGACCAAAGCCCGATTGGTCGTACGCCGCGTTCCAACCCGGCGACCTACACCGGTATTTTTACGCCGATTCGTGAGCTATTTGCGGGCGTGCCGGAATCGCGTTCACGCGGCTATAATCCCGGCCGCTTCAGCTTTAACGTGCGCGGCGGACGCTGTGAAGCCTGTCAGGGCGACGGCGTGCTGCGCGTCGAGATGCACTTCCTGCCGGATATTTATGTGCCGTGCGATCAGTGTAAAGGCAAGCGCTATAACCGCGAGACGCTGGAGATTAAATACAAAGGCAAAAGCATTCACGAAGTGCTGGATATGACTATCGAAGAGGCACGCGCGTTCTTTGATGCCGTGCCTGCGCTGGCGCGTAAGCTGCAAACGTTAATGGATGTAGGCCTTTCGTATATTCGTCTTGGTCAGTCCGCCACTACGCTGTCGGGCGGTGAGGCGCAGCGCGTGAAGCTGGCGCGCGAGTTATCGAAGCGCGGCACCGGTCAGACGCTCTATATTCTTGATGAGCCGACCACTGGCCTGCACTTTGCCGATATCCAGCTGCTGCTGACGGTGTTGCATCAGCTGCGCGATCAGGGCAATACCATCGTGGTGATTGAGCACAACCTTGACGTAGTGAAAACCGCTGACTGGATTGTGGATCTTGGCCCGGAAGGCGGCAGCGGAGGCGGCCAGATTCTGGTTGCCGGTACGCCGGAAACCGTCGCTAAGTGTGAAGAATCACATACGGCCCGCTTCCTGAAACCGCTGTTAGAACAGCGCTAACCGCCTGGCGGTTATTCGCATAAGGCTCATGCGCTACTGCTGACCGCGGTTAAAGCCATGCTGATCGGCCGATGTCCTGCCCCTGATGCACTCCGCATCAGGGGCTTTTATTTACTTTGCCTCTTTCCCCGCTATTCATGCAGAATCAGGCAAGATTTAAACACTTTCAGGTCTGGCTGCCCTTTCCTACGCTGTTATCCTTATAACGCTTATCGCACTCGCTGCGACGCGTCCGGTTTAACCGGAACGCCATGCTTTCCCCTCGCTTTACCACAGCTTCAATCACAGGAGACACCATGAATATTACGCATGCTTATGCTGCCCAGGATGCGAAATCTACACTCGCGCCTTTTGACTATAAGCCGCGTGAACTGCGCGCACATGATGTACAAATTGAAGTGTTATTCTGCGGCGTTTGCCACTCAGATCTGCATCAGGCTCGCGATGAATGGCATAACACCCTTTTCCCCGTTGTGCCTGGTCATGAAATTGTCGGACGCGTCACCGCCGTCGGTGGTCATACGCAAAAATATCACGTCGGCGACCTGGTCGGCGTTGGCTGTATGGTTGACTCCTGCCGCACCTGCCCAAGCTGCCAGGAAGGGCTGGAGCAATATTGCGAAAACGGCATGGTGCCTACCTATAACGGTCAGGATCGCGAAACGCAGGAAGTGACCTACGGCGGCTATTCCACCAGCGTCGTGGTGCATGAAGATTTCGTGTTGCGTGTACCGGAAAACCTCGATCCGGCGGGCGTGGCGCCGCTGCTGTGCGCGGGTATCACCACTTACTCTCCGCTGCGCCACTGGAACGTGGGTCCGGGCAAAAAAGTGGGTATCGTCGGTTTAGGTGGTCTGGGTCATATGGGCGTGAAGCTGGCGCATGCCATGGGCGCGCATGTGGTGCTGTTTACCACTTCCCCGTCCAAAATCGAAGATGGCAAACGCCTGGGCGCGGATGAAGTGGTGATCTCGAAAGATCCGCAGCAGATGGCAGAACATACCAACAGCTTCGACTTTATTCTGAATACCGTTGCGGCACAGCACGATCTTAATCCGTTTATTAATCTGCTGAAGCGCGATGGTAACCTGACGCTGGTCGGCGCGCCGGAAAACGATCACCCGGCACCGCACGTATTCGACCTGATTTTCAAACGTCGCAGCGTGGCCGGTTCGCTGATCGGCGGCATCGCTGAAACGCAGGAGATGCTCGATTTCTGTGGCGAACACAATATCACTTCCGATATTGAGCTGATCGCCATGAATCAGATTAACGAAGCCTATGAGCGCATGTTGAAAAGCGACGTGAAATACCGCTTTGTTATCGATATTGATACGCTGCGTCAGGAATCTGCCGCCTGACATCCCTGCCGCTGCGGGTATTCCGCAGCGGCAGTTTAATGATTACTCGCCGCTTTGGTCGCCAGCGCCTGCTGTAACGACGCATCCACCAGATAATAGATCTGCGAATCTTTCAGGTCGCCATCCAGATAAAGCGTACTCCAGTGGGATTTATTTAAATGCGCGCTGGGAAAAACATCTGCATGCTGCTGCCGCAGCAGATCGGCCAGCGCCGGAGAGGTTTTCAGCGATACGACCGGTCGCCCTTCCAACTCATGCACCATGGCAAATAAAACGCCGTCCGACTGAATTTGCGTCGCTTTCCAGTCATTGTGGACGCGCTGTTCCGCCCCTTCTTTACTCATGCAGTATGACAACAGATCTGAGGTATTCATGGTTACTCTCCTTGCAGCGTGGCGATAATGCGGCGTGAACCGCCGTGTATGCGATGCTCTCCCAGCCAAATGCCCTGCCAGGTGCCTAACACCAGACGCCCCCGGTTAACCGGCAGCAGTAGCGACACGCCAAGCAGCGAAGATTTAATATGCGCTGGCATATCATCCACGCCCTCGTAGTCATGCTGGTAAGGGGCGTTTTCCGGTACATGGCGCAGAAAATGCTGTTCCATATCGCTGCGCACCGTGGGATCGCAATTCTCATTTAAGGTCAGGGAAGCGGAAGTATGCTGTAGCAGCAGATGCACTAACCCGGTATTGATGTCACGCAGTACCGGCAATTGTTCAACAATCTCATCGGTGACCAGGTGAAAGCCGCGCGCCTTCGCGCCCAGCGCCAGGGTCTGTTGATGCCACATAACGCCACACTCCTTTTTTAAAAGACTCCGTTAAGTGTGCAGCATGTAGCGTAAAGGTAAACCTGCCGGGGAAAAAAAACCGGCCGCGGTTGTCGGCATGGCGCATTGCTGTCTTGCTTAATATGTACAACAACGTATGTACGGCACTTTTAATCCATTTCCTGTAGCCCGATATAATGCGCTTATGCTTTTATCGTTACCGCATCACGATTATTTATCTTGCCGTTATTACCCGGACGGAAATAAACGTCATAACTACACATACTATTTAATCTATTTTGTTTATTAGCCAACAACAGGACGCAGGTTAATCATGGAAGTGAAATATAAAAAATCGCAGGTTATTTTACACTGGATTTCCGCAGTAGTGATTATATGGGGAACCCTGAGTGGATTTTATGTCGCGCTGTTTGACGCCGCAGCGCAGCACAAAGAATGGGTGAGTTTCTTAAACGTCTCGCTTACCACCTTGTTTATTCCGGTTTTTATCCTGCGTATCGGCTGTGCGCTACGCTATGGCAAGCCGAAATGTTCGCCGTTAACCGACTGGCAGGAACGTATCGCCAAAAAAGCCCATCTGCTGATTTATTGCAATATTACGCTGGTGATGATTACCGGCGTATTAATGATGGAACGAGATATTAACGTGTTTAATATGATTAGTTTTGCCCAGCCGCTACAGGATCCGCTACTGACGCACTTTTTTAACCAGGCACATAAAATTTCCTGCGCTACGTTAGGCGTGTTAATTGTCGGGCATATTCTGGCGGTAATAAAGCATCACCGTAAAGGGCATAATTTACTAAACAGAATGACATTATAACGCTGACGCAATGCGTCGATAAGCGCAATAATATGAAAAAGGCGGCTGCAGCCGCCTTGTTTAATATCGCGCTTACATCACCGCGGCAAAAGCTTCAGCAACCTGATGCACGTTCTGACGGTTCAAACCCGCCACGCACATGCGACCGCTGTGAATCAGGTAGATACCAAACTCTTCACGTAGGCGATCAACCTGCTGCGCGCTTAAACCGGTATAGCTGAACATGCCGCGCTGTTTCAGCAGATAAGAAAAATCTTTGCCCGGCAGCGAGGCGCTCAGCGCCGTTACCAGTGCCTGACGCATATCCAGAATGCGCAGGCGCATCGCTTCCACTTCCGCCAGCCAGCTGGCCTTTAGCGCATCGTCATTCAACACGCAGGCGACGACCTGAGCACCGAAGTTCGGCGGTGAAGAGTAATTGCGACGCACCGTGGCTTTTAACTGCCCCTGAACGCGCGCCGCCTCTTCCGCATCCGCGCAAACCACTGACAAGCCACCCACGCGCTCGCCATACAGCGAAAAGATTTTAGAGAAGGAGTTGCTGACCAGCGCGGAAATCCCTGCCGCGGCGATAGCGCGTATGGCATAGGCATCCTCTTCCATACCGGCACCGAAGCCCTGATAGGCAATATCCAGGAAAGGAATCAGCTGCTGCGTCTGTAGCACCTCAACCACGCGATCCCACTGTGCATTAGTCAGATCGGCACCGGTTGGGTTATGGCAGCAGGGATGCAGCAGCACCACGCTCTGTGCGGGCAACGATTTAAGCGTGGCGAGGAATTCCTCAAACTTTACGCCGTGGGTTTGCGCGTCGTACCACGGATAGGTATGCACCGCAAAACCCGCGCCCGCAAAGATCGCTACATGGTTTTCCCAGGTGGGATCGCTCACCCAGACCTGCGACTGCGGGAAATAGTGTTTCAGAAAATCTGCGCCGACTTTCAGCGCGCCGGAGCCGCCCACGGTTTGAATCGTGGCGATGCGCTTCGCCTGTAGCGCCTCGTGTTGCGCGCCAAACAGCAACGGCGCAATCGCCTGGCGATAGCTGGCCAGCCCGTCCATCGGCAAATAAAGTGACGCCTGCTGCGGCTGGGCATTCAGACGCGCTTCCGCCTCGGCGACTGCCTGCAGCTGCGGAATAATGCCCTGTTCGTTGTAATAGAGGCCAATACTCAGGTTAACCTTCTGCGGGCGCGGATCCTGCCTGAAGGTCTCCATTAACGTAAGAATCGGATCGCCAGCGTAGGCATCAACTTTCTGAAACACGGTGAATCTCCATAGTGATAGTGTCGTTTATCAGATCCGCACAACGTGCAGGCTATTCGTCGTCGTATTGCGGCCCGGCGTAGTTATCAAAACGCGACCACTGACCGTTAAACGTCAGGCGTACCGTGCCGATCGGGCCGTTACGCTGCTTACCGATAATGATCTCGGCGATCCCTTTCAGGTCGCTGTTTTCGTGATACACCTCGTCACGATAGATAAACATGATCAAATCGGCATCCTGCTCGATCGAGCCGGATTCACGGAGATCGGAGTTTACCGGGCGTTTGTCGGCGCGCTGCTCCAGCGAGCGGTTAAGCTGCGACAGCGCCACCACCGGCACGTTCAGCTCTTTCGCCAGCGCCTTCAGCGAGCGGGAGATCTCGGCGATCTCCAGCGTACGGTTGTCGGAAAGCGACGGCACGCGCATCAGCTGCAGGTAGTCGATCATAATCAGGCTTAGCCCGTCGTTCTCGCGGAAAATGCGCCGCGCGCGTGAACGCACTTCGGTTGGCGTCAGGCCGGAAGAATCATCAATATAGATGTTCTTTTTCTCCAGCAAAATTCCCATGGTGCCGGAAATTCGCGCCCAATCCTCATCGTCCAGCTGGCCGGTACGAATACGCGTCTGATCGACGCGCGATAACGATGCCAGCATACGCATCATGATCTGCTCGCTGGGCATCTCCAGACTGAAGATCAGCACTGGTTTTTCATTCAGCATCGCGGCGTTTTCGCACAAATTCATGGCGAAGGTGGTTTTACCCATCGACGGACGCGCTGCCACGATTATTAAGTCTGAACCCTGTAAACCGGCGGTTTTTTTATTCAGATCCTGGTAACCGGTATCAACGCCGGTTACGCCGTCATGCGGCTTCTGATAAAGCGACTCGATACGGGAAACGGTCGCTTCCAGGATCTGCTCAATGTTTTTCGGGCCGTCATCTTTATTAGCGCGCTGTTCGGCGATTTTAAAGACGTTCGACTCGGCGAAATCCAGCAGGTCTTCGCTGCTACGCCCCTGCGGATCGTAACCGGCATCGGCGATCTGGTTCGCTACCGCGATCATCTCGCGCACCACCGCGCGCTCACGCACGATATCGGCGTAAGCGTTGATGTTCGCTGCGCTGGGCGTATTTTTTGACAGCTCGGCCAGATAGGCGAAGCCGCCAACCATATCCAGCTCGCCGCGCTGCTCCAGTGAATCAGAGAGCGTGATCAGGTCGATGGGCTGACTGGCTTCCAGCAGCCGCTGCATTTCACTGAATATCAGACGATGCGGGCGACTGTAAAAGTCTTCGGCCACCACGCGCTCTGAGACGTTATCCCAGCGCTCGTTGTCCAGCATTAACCCGCCCAGCACCGACTGCTCCGCTTCCAGCGAATGGGGCGGCAATTTCAGCCCTTCTACCTGCCGATCGCGAACCTCGTTGGATTTGTTGGTGGGTTTATTTCCTGCCATAGTGAATGCAATACCGAATGTGTGAGTGACGCGCAAGTATACCCGTTTTTCGCCTGCTTGACGTCATGTCGTAACTGGAAACCGACAGGAGTGGTAATGGCAAAACGTATGCAAATCGCCCAGTATGGCGGCCCGGAAACGCTGCAATGGGTTGACTTCGATCCCGCCGATCCCGCCGAAAATGAGGTGCAGGTAGAGAACAAAGCTATCGGCATCAATTATATCGATACCTACGTGCGCACCGGGCTATATCCAGTGCCAGCGCTGCCTTCCGGTATCGGCACCGAAGCCGCAGGCGTGGTGGTTAAAGTCGGCAGTCAGGTCACGGCGATCAAACCCGGCGATCGCGTGGTTTACGCGCAATCGTCGCTGGGCGCCTACAGCGAGCGGCATAATGTGCATCAGGACAAGATTGCGCTGCTGCCGGACGCCATCTCGTTTGAGCAGGCGGCGGCCTCATTTCTGAAAGGGCTTACCGTTCACTACCTGCTGCGCCAGACCTATGAAGTGCAGCCGGATGAGATCTTTCTGTTTCATGCCGCAGCAGGCGGCGTCGGGCTGATCGCCTGCCAGTGGGCGAAAGCGCTTGGCGCGCACCTGATCGGTACGGTGGGATCGGCGGAAAAAGCGCAGCTGGCTAAAGATCGCGGTGCCTGGGCGGTGATCAACTATCGGGAAGAGGATATCGCGCAGCGCGTCAGTGAACTGACCAACGGCAAGAAAGTTCGCGTGGTGTATGACTCGGTAGGCAAGGCAACCTGGGAAGCGTCGCTGAACTGTTTGCAGCGGCGCGGCCTGATGGTGAGCTTCGGCAACGCGTCCGGGCCGGTGACTGGCATTGATCTGTCGATTCTGAATCAAAAAGGATCGCTTTACCTGACGCGCCCTTCGCTCAATGGCTATGTCACTACGCGGGATGAACTGCAGCGCGCCGGTAACGATCTCTTCTCTATGCTTGCCAGCGGCGCGATTAAGATCGATGTGCCGGAGAGTCAGCGCTTTCCTCTGCGTGAGGCGCAGCGAGCGCATATGCAGCTGGAAAGTCGCGCCACGCACGGCTCCAGCCTGCTGATTCCCTGAGTGCGTTACCTGTAAAACAATAAGGGCCTCCCGCAGGAAGCCCTTTTGCTTTTTTTTAGTTCGCGCTGTTGTAGGGTACAGCGGCGATAATTTGTTTCGACTCAACGGAAAAGAGTCTCGCAGAATTCATAAGTAAAAAATATGTTTAATTGCGAAAACCGGCAAAGCAAAACTTCACTCTGTGATCCAGACCTCATCTTGCGCAGAATGAGTTAGTTAACTCATTGATAATTAGCAATGAAAAGGCGGCGTCTGAAGGCGGAAGAAGAGCGAAAAACGAAAACCCGTACGGCATTTATACGGGTTTTAACATAAGAGAAACAAATCAGGCGCTTGTGGTCATCTTGTCTGCGACCAGCGAGAGCGCTTTTTCAACCACTTCGATACCTGCTCCCGGCTTATGCGCATTCTCACTTAAATAACGCCGCCACTGGCGCGCCCCAGGAATGCCCTGAAACAGACCCAGCATATGACGCGTAACATGACCAAGGTAGGTGCCCTGCGTCAGTTCGCGCTCAATATAGGGATACATTGCACGCACCACCGCGACCGGATCGGCATCCGGCGTCGCGCTGCCAAACAGCACGCGATCAACCTGCGCCAGCAGGCCGGGGTTCTGATAGGCTTCACGCCCCATCATCACGCCATCCAGATGCCCCAGATGCGTTTGCGCCTCTTCCAGCGTTTTTACGCCGCCGTTGAGCGCCAGCGTCAGCTGAGGAAAATCGCGCTTGAGCTGATAAACGCGCGGGTAATCCAGCGGCGGAATCTCACGGTTCTCTTTTGGGCTCAGGCCAGAGAGCCAGGCTTTACGCGCATGGATAATAAAGGTGTCGCAGCCGCCCTGCTGGGCCACCGTACCGATAAAATCGCACAAGAATTCATAGCTATCCTGCTCGTCGATACCGATGCGGGTTTTCACCGTCACCGGGATGGAAACCACGTCACGCATCGCCTTAATGCAATCCGCTACCAGCGCGGCTTCACCCATCAAACAGGCACCGAAGCGTCCGTTCTGTACACGGTCGGACGGGCAACCCACGTTCAGGTTGATCTCATCATAGCCACGCGCTTCCGCCAGCTGCGCGCATTGCGCCAGCGCGGCAGGATCGCTGCCGCCCAGCTGTAAAGCCACCGGATGTTCCGCCTCGTTATAGGCCAGATAGTCGCCTTTGCCGTGAATAATCGCGCCAGTGGTGACCATTTCGGTATAGAGCAGCGTATTGCGCGTCAGCTGACGATGGAAATAACGGCAGTGACGATCGGTCCAGTCGAGCATCGGCGCGATGGAGAAGCGCTGAGCGGAAAAAGTTGCGCTATTTTTAGCGGCGCTGTTGTCCAGGGCCGTTGATATCTCTGAATTTTGAGGCATGTTTTAACTTTTGATGTTTCTGTTCACCGCCATTCTGCAACGGGAACAAAGGAAAAGGCAGAATAAAAGATGGCCGATTATAACATAGCGTGATGTCTGGCGCGTAGAGCGCGTATTACGCTCAAAGAATCAAATGGCTTTAAGCTGGTTAATGATAAAAGGATTATCCTGCAGTAACAGCAGAAGTTTTCTTGAGGCGCCGGTTGGCTGACGCCGTTTGGTTTCCCAGCTTTTTACAAGGTCATAACTGACACCGACGGCCACGGCAAAATCCTGTTGTTTTAACCCGGTGGCTTCACGTATCGCTTTGACATCAATCTCGCTAAAAGTATGAACATGCTCCGGCTCTGGCGATTGTTCACCTTTTTCAATTCTGATCATCTCTTCTGCACTTGCCAGCAGATCGGCAAATAATTCATCTTTCATCGGTATCTCATCGCCTCAGTTGACGCCGCATCCGGTCCAGTTACCATAATGGGAGTTACAGAATCTCAGCGTTACGCCAGCAGATCGGATAGCTGCTTCAGTACTCTCTTTTGCTCTTCCGTTAAATCATCCTGTTCATTTTTGGGATATAACAGAGCCAGGTAAATCCTTCCTTTACTTATCACATTGTAATAAATAACGCGTACGCCGCCGCGTTTTCCTGTTCCTGGACGACCCCAACGTATTTTCCGAAACCCTCCCGTTCCCGCGATAGTGGCTCCACCCTCAGGATCTTCTATTAACATCTCCTGAAAAGCCCGGAATTCATCAGCAGGCAGGAGTTCCTGACGTCGTTTACTGAAACCCTGCAGTTCAATAAAAGTGAACATCTCGTTCCCTGACGTGTTCATAACTTTGAGACAGATTAGATGTACCAGGTACACAAATCAAGCCATTTAATGTACTCCGTACACGTTAAATTACAACCACCTGCTTCTATTCGCTAACGGTTAGGATTGTAAAATTCAGGAATCTCGCTTTTCTCACCTTATAAATAAAAACAGGGCCGCAATACACTCATTACGGCCCTGCTCCTGAACTGTGTCTTTCCTGGCGCTATCCGCTTAATTTATCAGAAAGAAAAGCCCAGCTGCGCCATCGCGCCCCAGGTATCGTCGTCGCCAACGGAACCGGCCAGATCGAGATGAATGCGGTTATTAAATGGTGAAATGCCGAAACCGGCGCTTACCACATTGGCATCATTGGATTTCATATCAGCATGATAGCCGCCGCGTAGCTGTAACCAGTCCAGCGCACGATATTCCACGCCGACGCCTGCGTACTGGCTGTCATCCTGCGATTTGAAACGTTTGGTGCGAGTGGCATCCACATCCAGGCTGGCAGTCAGCTTTTCGGTATGCCAGGCCGCACCGGCGGTAACCAGCGGACGGATCTGGTAAGTGTCCTGATAGCCATTCACCTCTTTGGTCTCAATATCGCGTGAGATCAGGTTTTGCGCGCTCAGGCCAAATGTCCAGTTCTCGCCCACATCGGTAGAGAGGCCGGCATCGAGGTTAAAGCCGCTATCGTTTTTGCGATACTGGCTGTCGGTAACCTTATCTTTATCGAAGTTATAAACCGAGGCGCGATAGTTATACAGGCGAGTCTGCTGTAGCTTGGGCGTAACGCCGACCGAGACCGCCTGTCCGCCAATGTTAAACTCATGCGCAACCGCAATGCCGTAATCCGCTACGATGGCCGCCACGCCGGTGGCGCTGGAGCGCAGCAAATACTGATCGCCCGGTGCGGGAAAAAGTGAACCGTCGGCCACCGCATCAAGATAGTCGATATCGCTTTGCGCCACGTCAGTTTGCAGATGCGCCGTACCATAAGCTTTGGCCACAAACGCAAACGGCAGCGTTTCATTCGGCACCGCCACCACAATAGCGGCACCGGCAGAGCCGTTCGCCTTATTGCCGCGCAGATCGCGCAGCTGGTTAGCCAAATCACCAGAGGCGGAGCGCACGTTGCTAATCAGGTCAAGCGCGCCTGCAGGGTTAGTCAGTAAATCGTTAACGTCAAAGTTCCGGAATACATCCTGATAGCGATCAACGGTATCGGTAACATCATCGATCTTATCGATCATATTATCTTTATCGCTGAGCTGCACACCGACGGAAGGCAGAATCACACTCACCCGATCTTCCGCACGACCTTTGGTCAGCAGCGCCGGGTTAGATAATGGCGCGGTGGTATAGTTAGATGAAGCCACGCCCGTCCCGCCCATCGCATCATTACGTGCATCAAAGTAGCTGCCGGCCGCCAGGGAAGAAAACGAGGTAAATATTAACGGCATTAATACCGCCGCAGGAGAAAGCTTCAAAACATGAATGTTTTTCTTTGCCATTATCAGACGCCACCCAAAATAAGCTGAAAGTAAGAAGGAAATCACTGGGTGAATGATGACCAGTAATTGCCTGTTTTATTAACCTGAACTCAGGCCATTTTCCCCGGCTTATCAGAGGATTGCTGCTTTTATGCGCAACCGTTAGCTTAACCTTTCTTTTAGATTTTCCGGCAATTTAACTTTTCTGCCGTTATTAAGCCTGATTGAACATTAGCTGGATCTTTTTTCTCCTGCAAACAGGAAGCGTGCTTATTAGTGGATCTAAATAAAATGGTTAACACGATCAGTGGTATGACGCTGCGGTCAGGCAGCGACAGGCTCGCTCATTGGCAATTGTCAGAAACGCAGGACGATTTTTTATGCTTTTTTAGAAGAGATTTGGCAAGAGAGCGCTGTTTTACGGCCAATCTTAAACCACAGAATGACGCGATTTTTAGGCGAAATTTTTGGCGAGCGGTTGTTTCAGGCAGGTCGGCAACGGGCGTTTTGGCAATCATTTTGCCTGGTAAAGGGCGTGTGATAAAATAACATCTCAATCGCCCGGAGAAAGATTATGAGCGTATCACCTTCACAACAGATTCTGTCGCAGGCTGAAAAAATTTGTCTGCAACGCAACGTGCGCCTGACACCACAGCGTCTGGAGGTGCTGCGTCTGATGGTGGAAAAGAATACCGCTATCAGCGCCTATGACCTGCTCGATCTGCTACGCGCCTCTGAACCGCAGGCCAAACCGCCCACCATTTATCGCGCGCTCGACTTTTTGCTGGAGCAGGGCTTTATTCATCGCGTTGAATCGAACAACAGCTACGTGGTCTGCCATCACTTCGAAGAACCACAGCATACTTCCGCGATGTTGATTTGCGATCGTTGCGGCACCGTCAGTGAGCAGCATGCGCAGGGCGTGGAAACGGTCCTTCAGCTGCTGTCTCAGCAGAGCGGCTTTTCGCTGCGTAATAGCGTGATTGAAGCGCATGGCCTGTGCGCACTCTGTAAAGATGTAGAAAGCTGCCAGCAGCCGGAAAGCTGCACGCACGATCACAGCATCGTGGAGAAAAAACGCGGGCGGTAGCCAGCAAGGCCTTTGCGTCGTGCGGTTTTCATGAGGCGAAGGCTACGCTATCAAAGCGCAGAGCAGTGGGTGAAGCGATGAGGTGGCCGCAGCAACGAGCGAGAGCCTCATGCAGCGCAGCATGATAGCTGTGGTAAGTCGTGAAGGTGCAACGGGTCATACAGAGAGTAAATGGCACATTCCTTGTGCCAGGGTAGGAGCATAATCCTGAAAAGCGAACTTACCAGCGATAATCGCGGTTGTTGGTTTCCCAATCGCTCACTTCTTTTTCCGCTTCGTCTTTTGCATAGCCGTAGCGTTCCTGAATTTTACCGACCAGCTGATCGCGTTTACCTTCGATAACAGTCATGTCATCATCGGTCAGCTTGCCCCATTTTTCCTTCATTTTACCTTTAAACTGTTTCCAGTTACCGCCGGCTTCGTCTCTGTTCATAATTTTGTCCTCTACCTTGGGTGTTAACAGCTTCTGGCTACCAACGCGATCTCACAACAATAAAAAGCGCTGATTCCCTGTGTTTGACACTTTTAATAATAGTAGAAACGGGCGAATTTGCTCTGAAACACAGGAATATGAACTAAAAAATCGCCTCAATAACCCTGAAGCATGCTGAAAACCCAGCCAATTCAGCTAATAAGCGTAACGGTAACAAATGTGTCAAAGCGTAAACCAGGTGCCCCGCTGCTGATAACGATGCCATACCCATCCCAGCGTCAGCCCGCGCAACAGCAGGAAAACGGTAACGGCCAGCCATAAACCATGATTTCCCAGCTGCGGCACGGTGAATAGTGTGATGCCAAACCCCAACGCCGCCAGCGCCATACTGTTGCGCATTTCACGGCCGCGTGTTGCGCCAATAAACATGCCATCCAGCAAATAGCACCAGACGCCGACCACAGGTAACAGCATCTGCCACGGCAGATAGCGATCCGCCAGCGCCTGTAGCTGCGGCAAGGAAGTCAGCAGCGTAACGACATCCCTGCCCCAAAGCCCATAGCCTACGGCGAACAGCAGCGCGACCAGTCCCGCCTGCCGACAGGCGGCAAACCAGACCCGGCGCAGCTTCGCCTCATCGCCGACGCCAAAGGCCTCGCCGGAAACCGCCTCAACCGCATAGGCAAAGCCATCCAGCGCATAAGCGGTAAAAGTCAGGAACATCAGCAGCACCGCATTTACCGCTACGATCTCGCTGCCCATGCGCGCGCCTAAAATCGTGACAGAGGCGAAGCAGAGCTGTAGCAGCAGCGAACGCAGCATAATGTCGCGGTTCAAGCGCAGTAACCGGCGCATATTGCCCTTCAGACCCTGTTTTAGATGCGTAAAGGTTATCTGACGCAGGCGTAACACATGCCATACCAGCCCCAGCCCGACCAGCAGCGAAACGGTTTCAGCAATGGCGGTTGCCGCCGCTGCGCCCGCCACGCCCCAGCCAAGGCCGATAACAAACCACAGGTCGAGCAGGATATTGACCAGATTACCGACGATCAACAAGATGAACGGAGCACGCGCATACTGCACGCCCAGCAGCCAACCGAGTATCACCAAATTAGCCAGCGTCGCGGGGGCGCTAAGCCAGCGGATGTGGATAAAGCGCTGCGCCTGTTCCAGCACTGCCGGGCTGCCGCCCACCGCCTGCGCGGCCAGAGCGCTAAGCGGCTCACGCAACAGGATAAAGGCGATACCGGCAACCAGGGCGATGCATAAGGGTTGTACCAGCGCGCGCGCCAGCGCCTGCTTATCGCCTGCGCCAAACGCCTGCGCGGTGAGCCCGGTAGTGCTCATACGCAGGAAAAGCAGCAGCATAAACAGAAAGCTGGTCGCGGTGGCGCCTACCGCGACGCCGCCCAGATAGACGGGGCTGTCCAGGTGACCAATAACGGCAGTGTCCACCAGGCCCAGCAGCGGCACGGTAATGTTTGAGAGGATCATGGGCAGCGCCAGCCGCCAGAGATTTTTATCAGTCGCAGAGAAGAAGTGCATGGCAATCCGCAGCAAGAATATGGCGACAGGCCACAGCGGTTATCGCCGGAAGAAAAATAGCAGGGGAAATACGTGACGGCCAGCAGGCCGCCACGAAGTCATTACAGCCAGTCGCCGTTACGAATAACGCCAACGGCCAGACCTTCGATTGTCAGCGTCTGCTGTTGCAGATCGACCACAATCGGCTGGAAATCATGGTTTTCCGGCAGCAGCTGCACGGTATTGCCCTGACGCTTCAGGCGCTTAACGGTCACTTCGTCATCAATGCGCGCTACGACTACCTGGCCGTTACGCACATCCTGCGTTTTATGCACCGCCAGCAGGTCGCCATCCACAATACCGATATCTTTCATCGACATGCCGCTGACGCGCAGCAGGAAGTCTGCGTGAGGCTTGAACAGATTAGGATCAACCTGGAAGCGGCTTTCAATATGTTCCTGCGCCAGCAGCGGCTCACCGGCGGCGACGCGGCCAATCAACGGCAGGCCGTTTTCTTCTTCCGCCATCAGGCGAATCCCGCGTGAAGCACCGGACACCATCTCAATCACGCCTTTACGTGCCAGCGCTTTCAGATGTTCCTCTGCGGCGTTAGGGGAGCGAAAGCCTAACTGGGCGGCGATTTCCGCACGCGTTGGCGGCATACCTGTCTGATTAATGTGATCGCGAATCAGGTCATAAACCTGCTGCTGCCGAGCCGTTAAGGTTTTCATCCCGCCCCCTGGTTGTTTATACAGTCGCTGTGAGTATATACAGGTATTGGTGGAATGGAAACCAAATGCTGTGTAAAAAACAACTCTTTATCTATTCTGGAAAGGCTATCGTAAATATGACCATAGCAGGGTTACCCACACAAAAAGCGCCAGTATGATGCTGAGCAACACCGCGGCGGATCCCATATCTTTGGCCCGTCCCGCCAGCGGATGAAACTCGCTGCCGATACGGTCAACCACCGCTTCGATAGCGCTGTTAAGGATCTCGACAATAATAATGAGAAATACCGAGCCTATCAGTAACACACGCGTGATGGCATCGACATCAAGCCAGCAGGCGATCGCGATCGCCACCAGCGCCAGAACCGCTTCCTGGCGAAACGCCGCTTCATGTTGCCAGGCCGCCCGCAGGCCTTTCCAGGAGTATCCGGCCGCTTTAATGATGCGGATCAGGCCCGTTACGTTATTTGCCATCTTCAGGGAACCCTTTGCAATGTTTAACGTCAATGTCAGGGTGCAGCACTAAATGCAACACCACAGATCTTCAATGCGCTTTCTGGTATGCTTGCGGCGCTTTGCTAACAAGAGGCTTCATGTTGTCTATGTCAGGTTGGCGTAAACTTTATTATAAGTTACTGAATTTACCACTTACATTTTTGGTTAAGAGTAAGGCAATTCCGGGCGATCCGGTAGCAGAACTGGGACTCGATACGTCGCGCCCCATTATGTATGTATTGCCTTATGATTCAAAGGCCGATCTCCTTGCGCTGCGCACCCAGTGTCGCTTGCACGATCTGCCCGATCCGCTTGAGCCGCTGGAGATAGATGGCGCTCTGCTGCCGCGTCACGTCTTTATTCATGACGGTCCGCGCGTGTTCCCCTATTTTGTGCCGAATCAGGAATCGGTGAAGCTGTTTCACGATTACCTCGATTTGCACCGCAACAACCCCGAGTTAGATGTGCAGATGGTGCCGGTTTCGGTGATGTTTGGCCGCGCGCCGGGACGCGAGGTACAGGGCGAACAAACCCCTCACCTGCGTGAGCTGAACGGTATACAGAAATTTTTTGCCGTGCTGTGGCTGGGTCGCGATAGCTTTGTCCGCTTCTCGCCGATGGTCTCCCTGCGTCGTATGGCTACCGAACACGGCACCGATAAAACCATTGCGCAGAAACTGGCGCGTGTGGCGCGGATTCACTTCGCCCGTCAACGCCTGGCCGCTGTTGGTCCGCGTTTGCCGGTGCGCCACGATCTGTTTAATAAGCTGCTGCAGTCGAAAGCCATTGCGAAAGCGGTAGAAGACGAAGCGCGCAGCAAGAAAATCTCGCAGGAAAAAGCGCAGCAGAATGCCATTGAGCTGATGGAAGAGGTCGCCGCAGACTTTTCCTACGAAATGATCCGCCTGACCGACCGCGTGATTGGCTGGACATGGAGCAAAATCTATCAGGGCATTAATGTCAGCGGCGGCGAACGCATTCGTCAGCTGGCGCTGGATGGTCACGGGCTGGTTTATGTGCCCTGCCACCGCAGCCATATGGATTATCTGCTGCTCTCTTACGTGCTTTATCATCAGGGTCTGGTGCCGCCGCATATCGCTGCGGGCATCAACCTTAACTTCTGGCCGGCCGGGCCGATTTTCCGTCGCCTCGGCGCATTCTTTATTCGCCGTACCTTTAAAGGCAACAAACTCTACTCTACGGTATTCCGCGAATATCTGGGTGAGCTGTTCAGCCGCGGTTATTCGGTTGAGTATTTTGTTGAGGGCGGGCGCTCACGCACCGGTCGTCTGCTCGATCCGAAAACCGGTACGCTGTCGATGACGATTCAGGCGATGCTGCGCGGCGGTAACCGTCCTATTACCGTGGTGCCGGTTTATATCGGCTATGAACATGTCATGGAAGTGGGCACTTACGCGAAAGAGCTACGCGGCGCGGCGAAAGAGAAAGAGAGCTTTCTGCAAATGCTGCGTGGTTTGAGCAAGCTGCGCAATCTGGGTCAGGGCTACGTAAACTTTGGCGAGCCACTGCCGCTGGTAAATTACCTTAACAAGCAGGTGCCGGAATGGCGTGACTCGATCGATCCGATCGTGGCGCAGCGTCCGCAGTGGCTGACGCCGGCGGTGAACGATATCGCCCAGCAGATCATGGTGCGGATCAACAACGCCGGTGCCGCCAACGCTATGAACCTGTGCGTTACCGCATTGCTCGCTTCGCGTCAGCGCTCACTTACCCGCGAACAGCTGATTGAGCAGCTGGAGTGCTATCTCGACTTGCTGCGTAACGTGCCCTATTCCTCAGATGCGACCGTGCCAAATATGACGCCGGAAGCGCTGCTGGAACATGCGCTGAACATGAACAAGTTCGAGACGGAAAAAGACACTATTGGCGATATCATTATCCTGCCGCGCGAACAGGCGGTGCTGATGACTTACTATCGCAATAATGTGCATCACATGCTGGTTATGCCGTCGCTGATTGCCGCAATCGTACAGCAGCACCGTGAAATCTCCGCCGCCGAGCTGCTGCGTCAGGTATCGGTGCTTTATCCGCTGCTGAAAAGCGAACTGTTCCTGCGTTGGGATAAAGAAGAGCTGCCGCAGCTGCTGCAACAGCTGGTCGCCGAGCTGGCGCGCCAGCAGCTGATTACCATTGAGAACGATATGATGCGCCTGAACGCGGTGCGTTTCCGCACGTTGCAGCTGCTGGCTGCAGGTATGCGTGAAACGCTGCAGCGCTACGCGATTACGTTCTCTATTCTTAGCGCGAATCCGGCAATTAACCGTGGTTCACTGGAGAAAGAGAGCCGCACGCTGGCTCAGCGTCTGTCGGTGCTGCACGGTATTAACGCGCCGGAGTTTTTCGACAAAGCGGTGTTCTCAACGCTGGTGCTGACGTTACGTGACGAAGGCTATATCAGTGACACCGGCGATGCCGCGCTGGAGCAGACGCAGAACACCTATCATATGCTGGCTGAACTGATCACCAGCGATGTGCGTCAGACGATTGAAAATGCCGTTACGCCTGGTTAAAGGCGTATCGCAGCGTAAAACAGAGCGGGCGCCAATGGCGCCCGCTTTTTGTTTCTGGCTACGTCGGTTGGCTACCACTGGCTAAAGGGCGGCATATTCAGCGCAATGCCAATAAAAATAACCAGCCCAACATAGTTATTGTTGAGGAAGGCCTGAAAACAGCGATCGCGCTGACGATCGGCAATCAGTTTCTGCTGATGAACAAACAGCGCGGCGGCTATCAGCAACGACCAGTAAAACGCGCCGTCCAGCGCCATGCGCTGGCCCACGATCACCAGCAGCAGCAGTGTCGCCAGCTGCAACAGTCCAATAATCAGCTTATCAAAGCGGCCAAACAGAATGGCAGTGGATTTCACGCCGATTTTCACATCGTCATCCCTGTCGACCATGGCGTACTGCGTATCGTAAGCCACCGTCCAGCAGATATTGGCGAAAAACAGCAGCCAGCCGTTCAGCGGTACGTGACCGCTTACTGCCGCCCATCCCATCGGAATAGCCCAGCCGAAGGCGGCACCCAGAACCACCTGCGGCAAATGGGTATAGCGCTTCATAAACGGATAGACCCACGCCAGCGCCAGCCCGCCGAATGAGAGCCAGATGGTGATGGCGTTCATCGTCAGCACCAGCGCGAATGAGATCAGCACCAGCGCCACAAACAGCACCTTTGCCTCTTTCTCGCTGACCATACCGCTGGCTAACGGCCTTGTCTGCGTACGTTTTACGTGCCCGTCAATTTTACGATCGGCAAAATCGTTTACCACACAACCGGCTGCCCGCATAAAAAACACGCCCAGCACAAACACAATCAGCACCTGCAGCGGCGGCACGGCTTCGCCTGCCAGCCACAGCGCCCATAACGTCGGCCACAGCAGCAACAGCGAACCGATCGGTTTATCGATACGCATCAGTCGGCTGTAAGCCTGCAGCTTATTGCGCGTCAGTGTTTTTTCTAAATCACTCACTTGGTTCTCCAGACGGGCTTTGATAAAGCGGTGCAGCGGGTAAAAACAGTTCGGTTAATAACAGCGGTTTGCCCGATAAACGCAGGCGTGAGCGACGCCCCCACAGCGCATCAGAGATGCCTGGGTCGATAAAATCACGCGTGAGCGTAGAGGAAGAAAAAAGATAACGTCCCAGCGGACGCGTGCCCAGCTGACTCAGCATCTTTTCCGGCCCGTCCAGCGTTGATTCCGGCACCACCGTACGCCCCGCCAGCCAGGGAACGCCATCGCCCAATAAGATGATCTCACGCAGCCAGTAGCGCGGTTCCAGCGGCAGAAACGGTAATTCTTCAGCGATATCGTCAGCGCTGACGAAGCCTTCAAACTGCGGCTCTACGGTCACTTTTTGGCAGTGGCGCTCAAAGCGCTTCGTCATTGAATCTTCTTCCAGCAGCCAGTCGAGCAAAGAGGCTGACAATGCAGGCGATGAGGCGGGAAGCCAGGCAATGGCGCGCAGCATGGAAAGCGCGTTATCGGACATACGGCATCTCCGGTAAAAAACAGGTGCCATAGTGTAGCGCAGAGCCTTGCGCAGAACACGCAACGCAGAAGAAATTCAACGGGCAAGCTTGCTGCGGTTTATGCCTGGAGGCATGATCGGTTCAGCTCTCAAAGGGTATGCGCCAGCGTATTCATAACCAAAGTAGGGAATCAAATATTCAGCACGGCGGACGATGCCGGGGAAAGATACTTCCTTGCAGTAGAAAGCACATTAAAAAAAGGGTGCGCCAGTGGCGCACCAATCGTCCAGCAAGATCAACAATATGGGGATGTTATCCCTTGCCTTTCACACTGCTGATAAATGTTGCGCGCGCCGATTTCGAGCCAAGGCGTTCCGCCTCGTTCATCAGCTTCAACGCTTTATCGATATCGCCTGCTTTCGCAGCTTTACGAATGCCATCGTTAAAATATTTTTCGGTGTCATTCAGCATCGGCTCAGCCTTCGCGGCAGGCGCGGGCGCAGCCATCGGTGCCGGAGCGGGTGCGTTAACCATTGGCTGCGCCGATGCCGTGGCGGCGCTGGTGCTGCCCACCACCACCGGCTTCGATTCGCCAGAACCGAACAGCTTACCAATCATAATGTTGCCGCTGTTCTGCTCGCTCTTCACTTTCAATGAGAGCGTGCCGCTATTGCTATGCTGCACCACCGGATCCGGCACGTCAGGAATGGCATTGTTGGCCCCTTCCGCATAGAGTTTGGCCGGATTGATCATGGTGGAAGTTTGCGCCAGATCGCGCGTGGTGGTGTAAATCAGCAGGTAGATCTGTTTTTGTCCCAGCACCGGCGTCAGCTTCATGGTGCCTTCCAGCCGGTTAGTGGCGACAATGCCCGGCTTTTGATAGGTAAAGTAGCTGCTGGGGAAAAAGGCGGCAGGCTGTAGCTGGCTATCCAATACCAACACGTTTGGCGCATAGACGCGTTGATCTTTCATGATGCTGGCGAGCGTGACTTCCAGCGATCCCTGATCGGCGGGTAGCGCAATGGTGGCTACCGGGCCGCTGATATCGCCTTCATTCAGGCTGGCCGAACTGGTGTTCAGCACAATATCCTGACTCACCGGCGGCGCCAGCGGCAGCCAGGAGAGGCGCTGTAGCTTGTCCGGGGCGATGGATGGCGCAGTGGCGACATTCTGCGGATTAAGGCTGGTGCTGGCGGCGAAGGCAGGCAGCACGGTAAAGCTCAGGACTGGAAACAGGCAGAGCGCGAGCAGATGTTTTTTCATTTTTTTATCCTCAAGAGAAACCCGCCTCTCTCAGGCAATAGGGAGGCGGGCTAAGGCAGGACGCAGGGCTGACTATGCCCTGTCAGATTGTCTTATTACCACCAGGCTTCCATCTGAATACCGAAGGAGACTTCATCACTGTCGCCACGACTAAAGGTACGGGCGCTGGTATCGCTGAAGGCGGTGTTATTGGCCACGCCAGCAACATAGTTGTCGTTATTCGTATTATCGGAGGAGTAGCCCCATTTCTCATCCCACTTGGCATAGGTCGCGAACACGCGAATGGCCGGACGTGACCAAATGCTGTTGCCTGCCTGCCACTGTTGGGCCAGGGTGACTTTATACTGGCTGTTGCGATCGCCGGTGCGCTGAGACTTAACGTTGTCATAGCCCGCTTCCAGCAAGGTGCTCATGATCGGCGTCCATTTGTACATTGGACGAACGCCCACGGTGTACCAGGTGGTGCCGTTGTTGTTATCGCGATCCACGTCCTGATACATGCCCACATACATCAGGCTCCAGGTGTCATTGAAATCAATCGCGCCGTGGTCGATGACGCGGATCATTGAGCCGTTGTTGCTCTCAGCGGTGCCCGGGCGGCCGTTGCGGTTCTGGGTCATCGCATCGGTCGCGTACTGCACAACAAATTTGTTCAGGCTGGTGCCGTAGAAGGTCTGGGTGTGCTCAAGGGTCGCCATCCAGCCATTATCTGAGGCATCTTCGTTTGTTGCACGATAGTCGTCGGTATCGTTGGCGCTGCCGTAGTCAAAGCCCAGCTCCAGCGAGCCGCCGGGGTTCACTTCCATACCGCCGATACGCACGTCGAAAATATCGTTGGCGCGGTTTTTCTCACGCGTACTGCCATTGATAAATGCTTCCGAACCGCCAGCCTCTGTGCTGCGGGTGGCTGCCAGTGACAGCTTACCAAAGCCAAGATCGATATCTTCGATACCGCCGCCAGGACCAGAAACGTCCCAGTAGTAGAAGTCGATCATATGGACGTCATGGCGCTTGTAGTAACGCTTACCGGCCCAGATATTGGCGCCCGGCAGCGCATCAAACAGGTTTTTACCCACGACGTTCATCTGACGTACCGCAGGATCCGTGGTTTCAAAGTCATTTTCCTGCGATACGCCATAGCCGATCATGGTATCGACATAGAAGCTTTTCTCGCCCTCTTTCCACACTTCCTGGCCCAGCTGAATTTCCGCATAGGTGTCACATTCGTTGCCAAGACGGTATTTAGAGTTAGCGCCGGTCGCCTGGAAGCACTGCTGCTCACCGCCGCTGCCGGTCCAGCCGATGCCGGAACGGGCGTAACCTTTGAAATCCACCGCGCTGGCGTGCGGTGCGACAACTGCGAGGGCCACTGCCACGGCCAGAGGGTACTTAGAGCGCGTTAACATCGCTGTTCTCCTGTTATGATTTTACTGTTATGTGTGCTTCTACGCCGGGTTCGCTGTGTAACCGACGGCAGGCGCGTCCATCCTCGCGAAACAGATGGCAACGCTGTGGCGGCAGTCCGATGGCGTATTGGGCACCTTCTTCAACCAGCACCACGTCGTTCTGGCGGTAAACCAGGTTCTGACGCAGCGCAGGAATTTGGATATGGATTTGCGTTTCCTGACCGAGCTGCTCGACCACCTGCACCGTGCCCTGTAGCGTGACGTCCGCCACTTCGCTGGGCAGCAGGTGTTCCGGGCGAATGCCCAGCGACATATTGGCGCCGACCGGCACGTCGGTGCTGTCTACCGGCAGCCAGATTTGTTGGCGGTTAGGCAGCTCAACCTGCACCTGATCGATGGCGGTAGCGGTGACTTTTACCGGCAGGAAATTCATTTTTGGCGAGCCGATAAAACCGGCGACAAAACGGTTGGCCGGGTAGTGATACAGCTCCAGCGGCTTGCCGACCTGTGCGATATGCCCACCTTCCAGCACCACGATTTTGTCCGCCAGCGTCATCGCTTCCACCTGGTCATGGGTGACGTAAATCATGGTGCGCTTCAGGCGCTTATGCAGACGGGAGATTTCGATACGCATCTGTACGCGTAGCGCGGCATCAAGGTTAGAAAGCGGCTCGTCCAGCAGAAACACTTGCGGTTCCGCCACCAGCGTGCGCCCAATGGCGACGCGCTGACGCTGCCCACCGGAAAGCGCCTTCGGCTGGCGATCCAACAGGTGCGCTAACTGCAACACTTCCGCGACCTGCGAAACGCGCTGCTGAATCTCTTTTTTGTTGGTGCCGGCCAGCTTAAGGCCGAATGACATGTTATCCGCCACCGTCAGATGGGGATAAAGCGCATAAGACTGAAAGACCATGCCCACGCCGCGTTCAGCTGGCGGTACTTCGTTCATGCGTTTACCGCCGATGGTCAACTCGCCGGAGGTAATCTCTTCCAGCCCGGCAATCATGCGCAGCAGCGTTGACTTGCCGCAGCCTGACGGCCCGACAAACACTACGAACTCCCCTTCGGCAATGGAGAGATTGATATCTTTCGATACCACCACATCGCCCCAGGATTTGGTGACTTCTTTCAGCACCACATTCGTCATTGCCTTCTCCCAACTCCAGGACACCTTTTGAATGGCTGGAGTGTGCGCGAAGGCGGGGGAGGAAAAATCCTCCACCATCCGCTTTTTTACGGGGGAGGAGGCAGGAGGATGAGATTGTGGTGCAAAGGGGGATCGGCGTGACCCGTCAGGCTTTTTCGTGATCGAAACGGCAGGAAAAGGGGCTGTTTTTTGTGTGCTGGCACGCAGAAAGTGACTAAAAAGCTATGGCGATCACACTTCTGACCGGTGGGGCGTAGAAACAGGGAGGATGAGTCAGCCGTCGCTTATCAGCAGACTCCTGCCTAACGACAACCACTCACGTTTAGAGGTAAGGGAAATGTCAAAGTTCAAACTTAATGGCAAAACGCTGTTGTTATGCGCCATCTCTGCCGCGCTGTTACCGGGCGCTGCGCTGGCGAAGATCGAAGAAGGCAAGCTGGTCATCTGGATTAATGGCGATAAAGGCTATAACGGCCTGGCAGAAGTGGGCAAAAAGTTTGAGCAGGATACCGGCATTAAAGTCACCGTTGAGCATCCTGATAAGCTGGAAGAGAAATATCCGCAGGTCGCGGCGACCGGCGATGGCCCGGACATTATCTTCTGGGCGCACGATCGCTTCGGCGGCTATGCGCAATCGGGCCTGCTGGCGCAAGTCTCACCGGATAAAGCGCTGCAGGACAAGATTTATCCCTTTACCTGGGATGCGGTGCGCTTTAACGGCAAGCTGATCGGCTATCCGGTGGCGGTGGAATCGCTGTCGCTGATTTATAACAAAGATCTACTGCCTAACCCGCCGAAAAGCTGGGAAGAGATCCCGGCGCTGGATAAACAGCTGCGCGCCAAAGGCAAAAGTGCGCTGATGTTTAACCTACAGGAACCCTACTTCACCTGGCCGCTGCTGGCAGCGAACGGCGGCTACGCCTTTAAGAAAGAGAACGGCAGCTATAACGTAAAAGATGTCGGCGTGAATAATCAGGGCGCGAAAGACGGCCTGCAATTCCTGATCGACCTGATTAAAAATAAACAGCTGAATGCTGATACCGATTACGCCATTGCTGAAGCGGCCTTTAATAAAGGCGAAACCGCGATGACCATTAACGGTCCCTGGGCATGGAGCAATATCGACAGCGCCAAAATCAATTATGGCGTCACGCTGCTGCCTACCTTTAAAGGTCAGCCGTCGAAGCCGTTTGTCGGCGTGCTGAGCGCCGGTATCAACGCCGCCAGCCCGAATAAAGAACTGGCGAAGGAGTTCCTGGAAAACTATCTGCTGACCGACGACGGCCTGGCCAAAATGAACGCCGACAAGCCGCTGGGCGCGGTGGCGCTGAAGTCCTATCAGGAGACGCTGGCGAAGGATGAGAAGATTGCCGCCACTATGGAGAACTCGCAGAAAGGCGAGATTATGCCGAATGTGCCGCAGATGTCCGCTTTCTGGTACGCCGAGCGTAGCGCGGTGATGAATGCGATCAACGGTCGTCAGACGGTGGATGCCGCGCTGAAAGATGCGGAAAACCGTTTAACCAAGTAAGGGCTTGCTATCGTTTTGTTCCCGGCCACCTGCGGTTGCTACCGCCAGGTGGCCCGGTGCTGCGGCTGGCCTGCTCTCCTCTTTTCATCTGTTGCAGAAGGATCCTGAAATGGCAAAATCCGCATTGTGGTGGCAGCGTGACGCCCTGAAGTGGCTGGTTCTTGCCCTGTGTGTGATGATAACCGGCTATCTGGTTGTTCTGATGTATGCCCAGGGCGAATACCTGTTCGCTATTGTCACGCTGATACTGCTCAGCAGCGGCCTGATTGTGTTCTTCCGCCGCCGTGCGCAAGCGTGGCGCTACGTCTGGCCCGGACTGGCAGGTATGATGCTGTTTGTCCTGTTCCCGCTGGCCTGCACTATCGCCATCGCCTTTACCAACTACAGCAGCACTAACCAGCTCTCTTTTGAGCGGGCGCGTCAGGTGCTGATGGATCGCCAGTTTCAGGCAGGCGACAGCTACGCTTTTTCCCTCTGGTCAACGGCGGATAAAGAGTGGCGACTGCTGCTAAAAAGCCCGGAAGATAAACAGTTTATTACCCCGCCCTTCTCGCTTGCCGGTAAAGGTGAGCAAACACTTACTCTTACGCAAACACAGCAGGAACCTGCGGGCAAGCGCGCCATGCTGCGTGATATTACCCAAAACCGGCAGGCGCTTGCGCAGTTAACCGCTCACTTACCGGACGGCACCCAGCTGCGCATGAGTTCGCTGCGCCAGTTCTCCGGCACCCAGCCACTTTATCGTCTCGGCGAGGATAATTCGCTGACCGACAAGCAAACCGGCAAAGTCTGGTATGCCAATGACGATACCGGTTTTTGGCAGGCGAAAGATGCAAATCTTCAGTGGACCAGCGAAAAGCTCAGCCCAGGCTATACGGTCGCGGTCGGCTGGGACAACTTCCTGCGCGTATTAACGGATAAAGGCATTCAGCAGCCTTTTATCGCTATTTTTATCTGGACGGTGATTTTCGCCGCGCTCACGGTGCTGCTGACCGTGGCGGTCGGCATGGTGTTGGCCTGTCTGATGCAGTGGGAAGCGCTCAAAGGACGTGCGGTATATCGCCTGTTGATGATCCTGCCCTATGCGGTTCCGGCCTTTATTTCCATCCTGATTTTCAAAGGGTTGTTTAACCAGAGCTTTGGCGAGATCAACATGATGCTTGATGGCCTGTTTGGCATCAAACCTGCCTGGTTCAGCGACCCGGCGATGGCGCGCACCATGCTGGTGATTGTGAATACCTGGCTTGGCTACCCCTACATGATGATTCTCTGTATGGGGCTGCTGAAAGCGATTCCCGATGATCTGTATGAAGCCTCGGCGCTGGATGGCGCCACGCCGATGCAGAACTTCTTCCGCATTACGCTGCCGTTGCTGATTAAGCCGTTAACGCCGCTGATGATCGCCAGCTTCGCCTTTAACTTTAATAACTTCGTACTGATTTTGCTGCTGACCGACGGCGGGCCAGACCGGCTGGGCACCACGACCCCGGCGGGCTATACCGACCTGCTGGTCAGCTACACCTGGCGCATCGCCTTTGAAGGCGGCGGCGGTCAGGATTTCGGTCTGGCGGCCGCCATCGCCACGCTGATTTTCCTGCTGGTCGGCGCGCTGGCGCTGTTTAACCTGCGATTCACCCGCATTAAAACGGATTAAGGAGCGAAATATGGCGATGGTGCAACCTAAATCACAAAAGCTGCGGCTGGCGCTGACACATCTGCTGCTGCTCGGCTTTATTGTGTTGATTATGTATCCGCTGTTGATGGTGGTGGCGATTTCCCTGCGCCCCGGCAACTATGCCATCGGCAGCCTGCTGCCGGAGCATATCTCCTGGGATCACTGGAAGCTGGCGCTGGGCTTCACCGTTACGCACGAAAACGGCAGCGTGACGCCGCCGCCGTTTCCGGTGCTGCTATGGCTGTGGAACTCGGTAAAAGTTGCCGCCATCACCGCCGTAGGGATTGTGGCGCTTTCCACCACCTGCGCCTATGCTTTTGCCCGCATGCGCTTTCGCGGCAAGGCGACGTTGCTGAAAGGAATGCTTATATTTCAGATGTTTCCCGCTGTACTTTCGCTGGTAGCGCTTTATGCTCTGTTCGACCGTTTAGGGCAGTACATTCCCTTTCTCGGCCTGAATACCCACGCCGGGCTGGTCTTTGCTTACCTCGGCGGTATCGCGTTACACGTCTGGACGATTAAAGGCTACTTTGAAACCATTGACGGTTCGCTGGAAGAAGCAGCGGCGCTGGACGGCGCGACGCCATGGCAGGCTTTCCGCTTGATTTTACTGCCGCTTTCCGTGCCCATCCTCGCCGTGGTGTTTATTTTGTCGTTTATCGCTGCCGTGACGGAAGTTCCCGTCGCTTCGCTGCTGCTGCGTGATGTGAACAGCTATACGCTGGCGGTCGGGATGCAGCAATACCTGAATCCGCAGAACTATCTGTGGGGCGATTTTGCCGCAGCGGCGGTGCTGTCTGCGCTGCCGATTACGTTGGTGTTCCTGCTGGCGCAGCGCTGGCTGGTTAGCGGGCTGACCGCTGGCGGCGTGAAGGGTTAAGCTTTTTTATTGCCGTTGTTGCCTTTGTTGTTATTGCCACTGCTAAGTTGTGTCCTGTGTATATTCAGGCGGCCAAGAGGCCGCCTTTTTTTATTCGCGTTTCAGGCGATTGCTGTTGGCCAGCCATAGCGTGATCACCAGAATCAAAATAGCGCTGGAATAGCAGAGCGTGTCGAACGGGTTTTTATGGTCGACCACGATCAGCCGGATAATCGCCGTGATGCCGATATAGATAAAATAGCGCAGCGGAAAATGGTATCCCGACTGGAAATATTTCACGATCAGAGCAAGAAACTCAAAATAGAGAAACCAAATCACAATGCCTTCCACCAACAAATAGGCCGAGGCGGCTTCGCCGGTATTCAGTAATACGTTAGCCAGGTGAATGGTCTCTTTGCCGAGGAAAACGATCAAAATGATCCCCAGAAACAACAGTCCCACGTTTAATATCCACTGCAGAACAGTGGCAATCATTTTCTCACTACTCATTGTTGGTCCTTTTTGCGTGCAAGGTAACCGGCATCTGCCGTGCTGACATCATGACAGAATGTGACCAACATCACATTATGCGCTGCATAAAAAAACGCCCTGACCGTAGCCAGAGCGTTGTGATAAACGCACAACCAAAGCACTAATCAACGAAAGTGGCTATCGCGGTCGCTGGTCATGTCATACAGCTGATATTTACGGCCCAGCATCTGTCCGCCATCGCGCGTCAACGGCGTCCAGTTAACCTGAGCGCGACCACGGTTATGGGTAACGGTAAACAGATCCATCGGCACGGAAATATAGAACCCTTTGGTGAAGTTGCCTTCGCCATACGCGTCGCCGGAAACGTTGGTTAAGGTGGCATAAGCGCCCACCGTCACGCCGCTGTCGAAGCGTTTTGCGATGTCGATGGTGCCGCCTTTATCCTTCGCCAGATATTCGCCCACGCTCATTTTCACCAGCACATTATTCATAAACCACGGCTGCCAGTAGGCGGTAAGATGCCCGGTCGGCGCTTTGTAGTTGGTGAACTTCATCATGTTGTTCCAGTCGCGCTGCTTAACGTAGTTGGCATCGACGCCCACTGCCCAGCTGGAATCGAGTGGACGATAGAGCACCTCCGCCCCCACGCCGCCATACATGGTTTCCAGATAGCCGCCATACATCTGACCATAAAAACCGTTGCCCAGCGCCTGGAACCAGTTCGCCTGCAGGTTATTCACGTAAACGTTATTTTCTACATAGTCGCGAATGTGGGTGCGCACGCGCGGCAGCGAAGAGTCGTTCGGCCGTCCGTCATAATTAAATTTATCGTAGTTATTGGCGAGGTTGGCAAAGACGCCGCCGCCCACTAGCAGATGCTGCGTCAGCCAGTAATCGGCATTGGCATTGACGCCCGCCTGATACATGTAGAAGCTTTCCGGGCCGCCGACCGACTGATTCAGTACCGGCGAAATGCCGTAGCTGAAGCGCGCTTTCTCGATATAGTAGCCCTGCTCGGTTTCACCCGGATCGATCGGATTCACGCGGCGTTGCGCCAGCGGCTGCTCATGTCCCAGCGGATAACCTTCCAGCTGCTGACGCAGGCTGTTGACGTTGGTTTCCGTGGTGACCTGCGGCAGGTTGTAACGCGTTTGCGTCACGCGCAGCGTATCGACATTTTCCGGCAGGCCATTCATCAGGATCAGATTGGCGCGATCGACGCCCTCCTGGGTATTGCGATATTTCACCTGCTCGCCGGTGACATAGAGCGTGCGATCTTTCACCTGCAGATTAGGCGCATCCAGACCGGCGTTATATTTCAGCTGCGTTAGCTGGTTCGCCGCCGTTGTATGCTGTAGCGTTTCCGGCTGGGGCTGCGGCTGATAGCGCGGCCTGGCGCTGTCGACATGATGCGTGTTTAACGCGTTGAAATTGCTGCGCAGAGTAAAGCCGAAGGTGAAGGTGTTGCCACGTTCATAGCTGGCGTTAATATCGGCCCAGTCGGTCAGACGATAGATTGCGCCGACGTTAACTTTGCTACGCTGCTCCAGACGGCCAGCATAATCGCCCTGATAGTCGTTGCCTTCATATTCCAGCTTCAGGCGCAGCGGCTGCCACGGCGTCTGATATTCAATGCCGCCGAAAATCGAGGTCGGTCCTTTAAACAGATCATCGCCGTTTACCGAACCCGCCGAGCCGAAGCCGGTGCGGCGATGACAGTATTTATCGTCATAGCTGCAGAACGGGTTTTTGATATTGCCGCTGTTGCCGAGATAGCCCCAGCCAATGCCCAGGGTGAAGTCGAGCGGTCCCCAGGCCTTGCTCGCCACCAGATATTCGCTGTCGAACAGCCCGGTACCGCCTAAATCACGCGTGCCCACCGCCACTTCCGGCAGCCAGTAACCTTCCTGCCAGAGCCGCAGTTTGAGATCGAAAGCCTTATCTTTATAACTTTGATCGCCGCTAAAGCCCTCTACCCGGCTGTAAAGCCGCGTGCGAACATCGGTATAACGTACGGTGGTTTCCAGCCACGGAAACAGCATCAGCGAAGCGGAGTAAAAGCGATATTGATCGTTATTACGGTAGTTAAGGCTGAACTCGCCCTCTTTCGCCATGCGCGCCGTTGGCACCTGCATCAGGCCGACGCCGCCGAAATCTGACTGTGAAGGGCCGATCGGCTCGCCCCATGTCGCCGCCTGCGCCTGGCAGGCCGCCGCTACGCAAACAGCGAGCAGGCTGAGAAGCATATGTGTTTTCATCAGTCAGGGATCCGGTGCGTCAAAACAGAAATGATTTGCTGGTTAAGGTCGTGGTATTCGCCCGGCAGCGCCCAGGAAGAGAAGCCAAGATAGATGGTGCTGCCCGGCGCGACTTCGATATGGCGGTGATTCCAGTAGGCAATCGGCACTTCTTGCGTGGCGCCATCGGGCGCGATCACCGTCGCCATATTGCGCTCTGCGCCGCTCAGGCGTGCATGCCCGGCGAGGTAATCGCGCGTCGCGCGCCCCGGCTGCCATACCGCTTTGCCGCTGCCGCTAATGGCGCCTGCCAGCGTGATGCGGGTAGGCCGTTGCAGGGTATAAAGGCTGTACTCCCCTTGCAGGCTACGGTTGGCCTCCGGACGCAGCCGTACCCAGTCAGGATCGAGCGAGGTAAACTGCCTTCCGGTAACCCGCACCGTTTTGAGCTGCTGCAAGACGGTATTGATCGCCGCCGCCCGCTCGCCCTCTTCGCTTGCCGCCCAGCGCTGTAATCGTGCCAGCGTCTGCTGATAGTGCTGCTGCGCCGCTGCGGTTGCCAGCGGTTCGGCAATCACCGTACCGGGCCACCAGCTGCGATCTTTCAGCGCCGGGCTGGCAAGCAGCTGAGCGAGGTTTTGCGCATCGCTAACCACGGCGGTTTGCGCGCTTCCGGGGTAATAGATCGTGACCTGGCTATCCGCCAACGCGTTAAATGAGAGGCCGGTAAGCAGACCGGCTAAAGCAAGAATGTTTTTCATGATTTTGCTGGCTTCAGAATGGTGATCTCGACCGGCAGCGTATCCGCTCCCACCTGCTGTGCGCTCTGGCGCACCTCGCCGCTGCTGGCATCAATCCAGAAGGTGTTTTGCCATTGCGCGCCGCTCGCCGTGAGGGTGATCTCTTCATGCCAGACGCGGCAGGGAATTTGATGGCCCGCCAGCGTCAGCACGTCGTCCTGGCCCCGGCTGAAACGTGAAACCGCGCTGCTGGCGCGTAGCTGACCGTTCTCTGTCCAGCTCATGATGCGCGTCCAGCTGTCGCCTTCATGAATGCGTAGCGGATGCGCTAACGGATCCTGTTGCAGGTTATCCACCTCCAGCAGGTTGTCGCTCAGGCCAAGCGTTTTCACCAGGCGGCCCTGCTGCGTAACCAGCATCGCCCGATTCTGCGTGACCCATTTCTGCTGGCCCTGTTCGGCGTAGCCCAGCACCAGGAAAATGCGCTGGCCGCCGTTGATACGCAAATACATGCTGGCGTAAGGCAATGATTCTATTTTTTCATCCGATACGGTGACATCGTCCGGGCCCATCACCGCCAGCTTCGCGGTATCAACCAGCCCCTGTTGCGTTTGTGAGCACGCTTGTAACAACAGACAAAGAAACAGCAATGGAATATGGCGCACCTGTCTATCCCTGTGTGAATTCAGCAAAGTCAAAAAATAACCACACGGACGTGTGGTTATGATTAAAAACCGCGTTAGCGGGTGGTGCTGGTCGTGGTTGTGGTGGTGGTTCCGGTATTGGTTCCATCTCCGCCGCCGGATGCCACCAGGCCAACGCCTAACAGCGCGCCAACGGCTCCGATACCCACGGCTGTGGTGCTGCCTGCGGAAATGGCTCCCGCTTCAGCGCCCGCGGCTGCCCCGGCTTCAACCGGAGCGGCAAAGGCGGCCGAACCGGATGCCAGATACAGCGCAACGGCTGTGGCACAGACTATTTTTTTCATACTGAATGTCCCTTCATGAAATGAATGGATTACCTGCCTGGAGTGTTCCAGGCGGGCCCAGTATAGGGCAACAAATTACCAGAAATTAGAGCGCAGCGGTGCGGAGAACAAGCGAATGGAAACTGGCATGAAAAACTATAAAATAAGCAAGAAACTTAATTAAAAAACCAGAAATAAGTAATTATCTGAAATTAAAAACCATAATATAAATAATATTAAGGATAATTCAATTACAGGTGCATTTTGGTTAAATAACATTCACCTCTGGTCATTTACCCGGCAAATAAAATAGGTTTATCGCTACTTTTCAATGCATTAAACTTAAATGAGCCTGTTTTTAGTGCCACTTTTAACCAGACAGCTTTAGGAGTAATCCTGCGTTAATTTTCGGCGCTAAATCGCTTTTTAGGAATTTGCTTAAAGCAAAACGGCAAATTTCGCTAACGATGCAGCCAGGCATCAATGGCAAAAAACCGCTTTTTTACTCTTCAACTGGCGCGAGTAACAAAAAAGGCGCCGGTCAGGGCGCCTTTATCAATTTCAGCTGCGCTTAACGCCAGGCTTTGTAGAGGTTGATCAGGCCATTGGTGGAACTGTCATGGCTGTTCACCTCTTCATTGCTTTCCAGCTCAGGCAGAATACGGTTCGCCAGCTGTTTGCCCAGCTCAACGCCCCACTGGTCAAAGGTGAAGATATTGAGGATTGCGCCCTGGGTAAAGATTTTATGCTCATACAGCGCAATCAGCGCGCCCAGGCTATACGGCGTGATTTCACGCAGCAGAATAGAGTTAGTTGGACGATTGCCCTCAAACACTTTAAACGGCGCAACATGTTCAACGGATTGCGCATCTTTGCCCGCATCGGCAAACTCTTTTTCCACCACGTCGCGTGATTTACCAAAGGCCAGCGCTTCGGTCTGAGCGAAGAAGTTAGAAAGCAGCTTAGCGTGATGATCGCCCAGCGCGTTATGGGTCATCGCCGGAGCGATAAAATCACACGGCACCAGCTTGGTGCCCTGATGGATCAGCTGATAGAACGCGTGCTGACCGTTGGTGCCCGGCTCGCCCCAGATAATCGGGCCGGTTTGATAAGAGACCGGATTGCCGTTGCGATCGACATACTTACCGTTGGACTCCATATTGCCCTGCTGGAAGTAGGCAGCAAAGCGATGCATGTACTGGTCATACGGCAGGATCGCTTCGGTTTCGGCACCGAAGAAGTTGTTGTACCAGATGCCGATCAGCGCCAGCAGTACCGGTAAGTTCTGCTCCGCCGGAGTTTGCGCAAAGTGCTGATCCATCGCATGCGCGCCGCTCAGCAGCTGTTCGAAATGCTCGAAGCCCACGGAAAGGATGATAGAAAGACCAATCGCTGACCACAAAGAATAGCGGCCGCCAACCCAGTCCCAGAACTCAAACATATTGGCGGTATCAATACCGAACTTAGCGACTTCTTGCGCGTTGGTAGAGAGCGCGGCAAAGTGTTTCGCCACCTGCTGCTCATCGCCCGCCGCTTTCAGGAACCAGTCACGCGCGCTATGGGCGTTGGTCATGGTTTCCTGCGTGGTAAAGGTTTTAGACGCAACCAGGAACAGCGTGGTTTCCGGGCTCACTTTTTTCAACGTTTCGGCGATATGGGTGCCGTCCACGTTAGAAACAAAGTGCATGTTCAGATGGTTTTTGTAGGGGCGCAGCGCTTCGGTCACCATATAAGGGCCGAGATCGGAACCGCCGATACCGATGTTAACCACATCGGTAATCGCCTTGCCGGTATAACCTTTCCACTCGCCGCTGATGATGCGTTCAGAGAAGGATTTCATCTTCTCCAGCACCGCGTTCACTTCCGGCATCACATCTTTGCCATCCACCAGGATGGGCGTATTGCTGCGGTTGCGCAGCGCCACGTGCAGTACCGCGCGATCTTCAGTGCGGTTGATCTTCTCGCCGGAGAACATCGATTTGATCGCACCCGCCAGATCCGTCTCTTTTGCCAGCGCCTGTAATTTTTCCAGGGTTTCTGTCGTGATACGGTTTTTTGAGAAATCCACCAGCATCTGGTCATCAAAGGAGGCGGAGAATTTCGCAAAACGATCGCTTTCCTGAGCAAACAGGTCGGCAATGCGTACATCTTTCATCTGTTCGTAATGCTGCTGCAGGGCCTGCCAGGCAGCGGTTTGCGTCGGATTAATATTTTTCATGGCAACACTCTTATGTTTTAACAACCGTAATTCTGACCGGACGTCATCTTACCTGTTGAGCATGACTGACTTTCCTTTTCCTGCAACAGGTTACGACGATTGTAGCGGTGAGCGCATGCTAGCTTTCTCTCACCCTTTGCCCGGGACTCATTATAATTCAGGCTGCGACGACAATAGCCGCAAGGTATTTCAGTATGACGATTCTTACCCTTGAAAGGAAAAAATTTTATGCCGCTTTCTGCTCCATTATTATTGGTGATCATCGGCTTCAGTTCGCTGATGGCCCAGTGGATCGCCTGGTTACTGCGGCTGCCAGCGATTTTACCGCTGTTGGTTTTCGGAATCATACTGGGTCCGGTAACGCACGTTTTGCAGCCTGATGCGCTATTTGGCGACCTGCTGTTCCCTCTGGTTTCGCTGTCAGTGGCGATCATTCTTTTCGAAGGCGCGCTGACGCTGCGCCTTGATGAAATTCGCGGCCTTGGCGGCGTGGTGCGCAACCTGATGGTGATCGGCATGCCGGTGACCTTCATTGTTATCAGCCTCGCCTGCTGGCTGCTGTTGAACTTTCCCCCTGAGCTGGCGGCATTGGTTGGCGCGGTGACGGTAGTCACGGGGCCGACAGTGATCGCGCCGCTGATGCGCGTGGTGCGCCCCAATGCGGCGATTAACCAGGTGCTGCGCTGGGAAGGTATCGTTATCGATCCGGTGGGCGCTATTTTTACCCTGCTGGTGTTTGAATTCATTGTGCTGCGTCAGCATGCTGAATCGCTATCGCATCTGTTCTGGACGCTGGGCGTTACGGCGGCGGTGGGGCTTAGCCTCGGCGCGCTGGTCGGCTGGCTGCTGGGTATCGCCCTGAAGCGCGTCTGGCTACCGGGTTACCTGCAAAATTTCGGCGTGCTGGCGATTGTGCTGACCACGTTCGGCGTTTCTAACGCGCTGGCCGATGAGTCAGGCCTGCTGACCGTGACCGTCATGGGCATCTGGCTGGCTAACATGCGCGATGTGGATCTGCGCGACATTATCGCCTTTAAAGAGGAGCTATCAGCGCTGCTGATCTCCGGCCTGTTTATTATTCTCGCCGCCCGGCTGGATATTGGCGCATTGCTCTCTCTGGGCTGGCCGCTGGTGGCGGTGCTGCTGGTGGTGCAGTTTGTCGCCCGGCCGTTGTGTATCGCGCTTTCTACCTGGGGATCGTCGCTGCACTGGCGCGATCGGATGCTGCTAAGCTGGATCGCCCCGCGCGGCATTGTGGCGGCGGCGGTCAGTTCGCTGTTTGCTCTGACGTTAGCGCGTAGCGGCTACGCGCAGGCTGACCGGCTGGTGACGGTGGTGTTCGCCGTGATTATCGGCACCGTGGTTTTACAAAGTTTGACCAGCGCCCCGCTGGCGCGCTGGCTGCGCGTCCAGCAGCAGCGCCCGCGTGGCGTGTTGATTATCGGTGCCAACGCCGTCGCGCGGGCGCTGGCGCTGGCGTTACAGCGGCTGGAGATCCCGGTGATGCTTACCGACAGCAGTTGGGAATATTATCGTCAGGCCAGAATGGAAGGGATTCCCGCTTATTATGGCAATGCCTGGTCTGAACATGCGGAGAACTACCTCGATCTCAGCGATATCGCGCAAGTGCTGGCGCTGTCGCCGAACCGACATCAAAATGCGTTGGCGGTTTATCACTTCAGTCATATTTTCGGCGCGACGAAGGTGGCTTCTGTGCGCTCTGGCTCGTCGCTGCTCGGTCGCCGCGACAGCGAAAGCCCGCGCTTCCGCCGCCATGAAACGCTGTTCGGCGCAGAGCAAACCTATGGCCATCTGAGCACGCTGCTGGCGAAAGGCGCGACCATCAAAGCGACGCAGCTGACGGAAAATTTCGGCTGGCAGGATTACCTGACAACGCACCCAGGCGTGGTCCCGCTATTTGCGCTGAAAGAGAACGGCCAGCTGGCGATTATGGGCAACGCGCCGCCGCCGGAAGTGCCCTGTACGCTGATTGCGCTGGTACAAGTTGAGAATTCTTCAAATGCCAGTGATTGACAGCGGCGGCAGAACCCGATATTTGTAAACGGTTACTTGCGCAGCGATGCGCAAGCCAGAAGAGGCGCGTCGCCCAGGTAGTGTGTCAGAGGAGCCGTATCCGGTGAAGACACATCAGGGGGAGCGACGCCGAGGCCCTCTCTCCACGGCGGAAAGAAGGTCGACTGCAGAGGCTGAATCCTCTGGGTTGTCACCAGGCGCGTGCGACAGTCGGACGCGCCGCAAGGTGGGGCGCTTCTGGGTGCTCGTAGTTGTTCCTCTCTACGTCTGCCCCGTTTCTGCTCTTCCCTTGTGCCAAGGCTGATGGAATTGAACCTGACACGGGGTATCTATGTTGCAATCTGAATTAATCGTCGCAAAATTTGGCGGCACCAGCGTCGCCGATTTTACCGCTATGAACCGCAGCGCCGATGTGGTGCTGGGTAACGATCGTGTGCGTCTGGTGGTGCTTTCCGCCTCCGCCGGGATCACCAACCTGCTGGTGGCGCTGGCTGAAGGCCACGAACCGCCGCAACGCTATGCGCTGCTGGATGAGATTCGCCGTATTCAGTACGCCATTGTCGATCGGCTACAGCAGCCGGAGGTGATCCGCGAGGAGATCGACCGCATGCTGGAGAATATCGCCATGCTGTCTGAGGCGGCGGCGCTGACGCCTTCAGCACCGCTGACCGATGAGCTGGTGAGCCACGGCGAGCTGATGTCCACCCTGCTGTTTGTTGAGATCCTGCGCGAGCGCAACGTCGCTGCCGAATGGTTCGACGTGCGCAAAATCATGCGTACCAACGATCGTTTTGGCCGTGCCGAACCCGATGTCAGCGCGCTGGCTGAATTAAGCCGCCAGCAGCTGACGCCAAGGCTGGAGCAGGCGCTGATCGTTACCCAGGGCTTTATCGGTAGCGAAGCGAAAGGCCGCACCACCACGCTGGGCCGGGGCGGTAGCGACTACACCGCCGCGCTGCTGGGCGAAGCGTTGCAGGCGCAGCGCATCGATATCTGGACCGATGTGCCCGGTATCTATACCACCGATCCGCGCATCGTTCCGGCCGCGCAGCGTATCGATAAAATTACCTTTGGCGAAGCGGCGGAAATGGCGACCTTTGGCGCGAAAGTGCTGCATCCGGCAACGCTGCTGCCTGCGGTGCGTAACGATATCCCGGTATTTGTCGGCTCCAGCAAGGATCCTGCGGCCGGTGGCACGCTGGTCTGCAACGAGACGGAAAATCCGCCGTTGTTCCGCGCGCTGGCGCTACGCCGTAAGCAAACGCTGCTGACGCTGCACAGCCTGAACATGCTGCACGCACGCGGCTTTCTGGCTGAGGTATTCGCAATTCTGGCGCGCCACCATATATCCGTGGATCTGATTACCACCTCTGAGGTGAGCGTAGCGCTGACGCTGGATACCACCGGTTCTACCTCTACCGGCGACAGTTTGTTAACCCAGGGGCTGCTGACCGAGCTTTCATCGCTGTGCCGGGTTGAAGTCGAAGAGAATCTGGCGCTAGTGGCATTGATTGGCAATAAGCTGTCGCAGGCGTGCGGCGTCGGCAAAGAGGTCTTCGGCGTGCTGGAACCCTTTAACCTGCGCATGATCTGCTACGGCGCCAGCAGCTATAACCTCTGTTTCCTGGTGCCGGGCAATGATGCGGAACAGGTGGTGCGTACGCTGCATCACAATTTATTTAAATGCTAATGTTTAACGCCGGGGTTACGTGCAGGCATACGCGCTCTGGCGGCCGTTCTCCGGTACTTTTATAAGGACGTTTTATGCTCGCCAGTATCACCCGACTGTTTCCACTATGGGCTGTTTTGCTCTCGGTGGCGGCCTATTTTTTCCCTCATACCTTTATCGGCATCGGCCCGTGGGTTTCTTATCTGCTGATGCTGATTATGTTCGCTATGGGCGTGACCCTGCATATCGATGATTTTAAACGCGTGCTGGTGCGCCCGGCGCCGGTGATCGCCGGAACCTTTTTGCATTATCTGGTGATGCCGCTGGCAGCATGGGGGCTGGCTAAGCTGTTTCAGATGCCGCCCGATCTCGCTGCGGGCATGATTCTGGTGGGCAGCGTCGCCAGCGGTACGGCCTCTAACGTGATGATCTATCTGGCGAAAGGCGACGTGGCGCTGTCGGTCACCATCTCTTCGGTTTCCGCGCTGGTCGGCGTGTTTGCCACGCCGCTGCTGACGCGTTTCTATGTGGATACCCACGTTGAGGTGGATGTGGTCGGCATGCTGCTGAGCATTATTAAAATCGTGGTGATCCCAATCGGCCTTGGCCTGATGGTGCATCACAGCATGAATCGCGTGGTGAAGCGCGTGGAGCCGTGGCTGCCCGCCTTTTCCATGGTATGTATTCTGCTGATCATCAGCGCGGTGGTGGCCGGTAGCCAGGGCTTTATCGGGTCGGTGGGGCTGGTGGTGATTGCAGCGGTGATGCTGCACAACGCTATCGGGCTGCTCGGCGGCTATTGGGGCGGTAAGCTGTTTGGCTTTGATGAGTCAACCTGTCGTACGCTGGCGCTGGAGGTGGGTATGCAGAACTCCGGGCTGGCGGCCACGCTCGGCAAGCTCTACTTCTCACCGCTGGCGGCCCTGCCCGGCGCGCTGTTTTCCGTCTGGCATAACCTTTCCGGCTCGCTGCTGGCGGGTTACTGGTCCGGTAAGCCGGTGAATAAAAAGTAAGCCATCAAGCGTTTGCCAGCCTTATGCGCTGGCAAACGCTGACTCTTCATCCCGCTCATCATTTGGCTGTTCCCAAACGCTGATTCCTCATCGCGTTCACTGTTTGGCTGTTCCCAAACGCTTACTCTTCATCGCGTTCATCGTTTGGCTGTTCCAGCACACTGTAAGCCACCGCGCAAAACAGCGAGTTAAGCCGCTTCATATCGCCCAGCAACCCCAAATGCAGCGAACTGGTTTCGATGCTTTGCACGTTTTTTTGATGCAGACGATCCACATGCTCGTGGGAAAAGCGCCGGTTCATAATACGGAAACGGTGCTTGGCTCGACGCAACCGCTTCGCGCTGGCGATATCACGCGACAAAAACACCGACAGCGCCAGCCGCAGGTTATTCAGCAGCTGTTCATGCAGCTGCTCCAGCTCTTTTAACCCTTCCGGCGAGAAAGCGCGCCGCGCCGCCAGCGACTTGTCCGCTACGTCGCCGCTCATGCGCTCAATAATATCGCCCGCCTGTTCCAGATTAAGCGCCGTTTCGATAATTTCAGCCCAGCGGCGCGAATCTTCCTCAGGCAGATCCTCTTTCGGCATGCGCGCCAGATAGAGTTTGATGGCGGTATACAGCACATCTACATCATCATCCAGCCGACGAATTTCGCGCTCCTGACGCGGTTCGCCATGCATAACCTTATAGAAATTATCCATCATCATTTCCAGCACGTCGCCCATACGCAGGGTTTCACGTGCGGCGTTAGCCAGCGCCAGCGCCGGGGTATCCAGCGCGCTGCGATCGAGATGTTTTGGCTTCAGGCGCGCATCGTTTTCCCGATCGTCCTGGATCAGGCGTTGACACAATCGCGCCATCGGATCGGCAAACGGCACCATGACTACGCAACGGATCAGGTTGTAGAACACATGGAAAAAGATCACCAGCTCCTGATCGTCTACCGGCAATTTATCCAGCCACGGCGACAGCACCTGAATAAACGGCAATACCAGCACGCAGCCAATCGCCTTAAACAGCAGGCTGCCGAGCGCCACGCGCTTGCCGGCGGCGTTGGATCCGCTGTTATTCAGTACCGCCAGCAGCCCACTGCCGAGGTTGGCACCGATAACCAGACACAGGGCGACCTGAAACGAGATGACGCCGGTAGCCGTTAGCGTTGCGGTAAGCAGCACCGCTGCCAGGCTGGAATAGCTGATAATGGCGAACACCGCGCCGATAATCGCATCCAGCATAATATCGCCGGTCAGCGAGGAGAAAATGACCTGAACGCCGGAGGCCTGCGTGATGGGCCGCGCTGCCTCAACCACCAGCTGCAGCGCCAGCAAGATTAAGCCAAGCCCGATGCTGGCGCGCCCCAGCTGACCTGCGCGCGTCTGCTTCCGCCCTAAAAAGAACACCACGCCGAAAAAGATAAACAGCGGCGACAGCCAGGCGAGATCGAAGGTCAGCAGCCGCGCCATCAGCGCCGTACCGACATCGGCCCCCAGAATGATCACCAGCGCGGGCGTCAAGCCAACCAGGTTTTGCGCCACAAATGAGGTGACCAGCAGCGTGGTGGCGTTGCTGCTCTGCACCAGCGCCGTGACGCCGATACCGGCAATAAACGCCATCGGTTTTTTCTCTACGCTGCGGCTGAGCACGCGCCGCAAATCAGCGCCGTAAACGCGCATAATGCCGGTGCGTACAATATGGGTTCCCCATATCAGCAGCGCCACCGCAGAAAGTAAATTAAGCAGAGTTAACACGGCTATCTGACTCCTTCATGTCGGATTGCAAAAGTGCTGACAATCCGCCCAGCGGGAAATGTGACCAATAAAAAACGTTTCTTATACGCGCCGCAGGGTCCTGTTTTCGTTTATTTTTCAGGGGGGTTAACGCGGGGATGAGTCTATTAAATATAGACCACCCGAGGCGGGCAGGCAGGAAAGTTAGCAGCGGTAGGGCAAGAGGTAGCGCGGATTAGGCAACGCCGCTGACGTATGCCAGCCCTGGAATGGACTGGCGGTGAAGTAGTTAGTCGACATGGTAGCCCTATGCCAGCCCTGGAGTGGGCCGGCAGTGGAGCGATTAGTCGGCGTCGTAACCGAGATGGGACGCCAGCCAGCGTTCTACCTCGGTTACCGTCATACCCTTACGCGCAGCGTAATCCTCAATTTGATCGCGTTGCAGCTGTGCCACGGCAAAGTAGCGGCTGTCAGGATGACTGAAATACCAGCCGGAAACCGACGCGCCGGGCCACATCGCAAAGGATTCGGTGAGCTTCATACCGGTATGAGATTCCACATCCAGCAGCTGCCAGATGGTGGCTTTTTCGGTATGTTCCGGGCAGGCCGGATAGCCCGGCGCGGGTCGAATGCCCTGATAGTTTTCCCGAATCAGCTCCTCATTGCTGAGGTTCTCGTTGGCGGCATAGCCCCAGATAACTTTACGCACCCGTTCATGCAGATATTCGGCAAAGGCTTCAGCCAGACGATCCGCCAGCGCCTTGACCATGATCTTATTGTAATCATCGTGCTGACGATCCCAGGCTTCGGCCAGCGCATCCTCTTCCAGCCCGCCGGTAACGGCAAATGCGCCGAGGTAATCGGCTTTCCCGCTCGCCTTCGGTGCAACAAAATCCGCCAGGCAGTAGTTGGCAAAGCCCACTTTTTCCGTTTGCTGACGCAAATGGCGGCTGACGGCAATCACCTGCGAACGCGCTTCGTCCCGATAGATTTCAATATCATCGCCGACACGGTTCGCCGGGAAGAGACCCACCACACCGCGCGGCGTCAGGCTGCCGTCCGCACTGAGCCGATCGAGCATGGCATTCGCATCGGCAAACAGGCGCTGCGCCTCTTCACCGACCACCTCATCCTCAAGGATGCGCGGATATTTACCCGCCAGCGACCAGGTCATAAAAAACGGCGTCCAGTCGATATAGTGGCGCAGGGTTTCAATCGAGGCTTTCACTTCGCTGACGCCCAGCCGATGCGCCGCTGGCGGCGTATAGTGCTGCCAGTCAAAGGCAAAATCATTTTCACGCGCGGCCTGTAGCGTAACCGGCGGCGTACGCGGTTTTTTCCGCGCATGCTGAATGCGCACCGTTTCATACTCTTTGCGCGTACGGGCGACAAAGCTATCGTGCTGCTCAGGCGACAGCAGCGCCGAGACGACACCAACGGTACGCGAAGCGTTCTGCACGTAAACCGTCGGGCCGCTGTAGTTCTGTTCAATTTTTACTGCGGTATGCGCTTTAGAGGTAGTTGCGCCGCCAATCAACAGCGGCATCGTAAAGCCTTGACGCTCCATCTCCTTCGCCACGTTAACCATTTCATCCAGCGAAGGGGTAATCAGCCCTGACAGGCCAATCATGTCCGCCTGCTCTTCCCGTGCGGTTTTCAGGATCTTTTCCGTCGGCACCATCACGCCAAGATCGATAATTTCATAGTTGTTGCATTGCAGCACCACGCCAACGATATTTTTGCCGATGTCATGCACATCGCCTTTTACCGTTGCCAGCACGATTTTACCGTTGGTGCTGCCGACCGCCTTGCTGGCCTGAATATAAGGTTCCAGCCAGGCGACCGCCTGTTTCATCACGCGCGCCGACTTCACCACCTGCGGCAGGAACATCTTTCCTTCACCAAACAGATCGCCCACCACGTTCATTCCGGCCATCAGCGGCCCTTCGATCACCTCGATAGGCCGTGCCGCCTGCAGGCGCGCCTCCTCGGTATCCTGTTCAATAAATTCTGTGATGCCCTTAACCAGCGAATATTCCAGCCGCTTCGCCACGTCCCAGCTGCGCCATTCCGCCTGCGGTTTGGTGCTGTCGTCCGCCGCCTTGCTGCCACGATATTTTTCCGCCAGCTCCAGCATGCGTTCGGTGCCATCGTCGCGGCGATTTAAAATCACATCTTCGACCGCATCGCGCAGTTCAGCAGGCAGATCGTCATAAATCGCCAGCTGACCGGCGTTTACGATGCCCATATCCATGCCGTTACGGATCGCGTAATAAAGGAAGACCGCGTGAATGGCTTCACGTACCGGATCGTTGCCACGGAAAGAGAACGAGACGTTGGAGACACCGCCGGAGATTAATGCGTGCGGCAATTCACGTTTGATATCTTCACAGGCGCCGATAAAGTCCATCGCGTAGTTATTGTGTTCATCAATCCCGGTGGCCACGGCAAAGATGTTGGGATCGAAAATAATATCTTCCGGCGGGAAACCCACTTCCTGCGTCAGAATGCGATAAGCGCGTCGGCAGATTTCAATTTTACGCGCCCGCGTATCCGCCTGTCCGACCTCATCAAACGCCATCACCACCACTGCCGCGCCATAACGACGTACCAGCCGCGCATGATGGATAAAGGCCTCTACGCCCTCTTTCATCGAAATCGAGTTAACAATGCCTTTGCCCTGAATACACTGCAGCCCTTTTTCAATCACGTCCCATTTTGAGGAGTCGATCATGATTGGCACGCGGGCAATATCGGGCTCACCGGCAATCAGGTTAAGGAAGCGCACCATCGCCGCTTCCGCGTCGAGCATGCCCTCATCCATATTGATATCGATGATTTGCGCGCCGCTCTCTACCTGTTGGCGCGCCACATCCAGCGCTTCGCTGTATTTCTCTTCTTTAATCAGTCGCTTAAACTTTGCTGAGCCGGTAACGTTGGTACGTTCGCCTACGTTCACAAACAGTGAATCCGCACCGATATTCAACGGCTCCAGCCCTGACAGACGACAGGCTACCGGTATCGTTGGCAGCTTACGCGGCGCAACGCCTTCAATCGCCTGCGCCATGGCGGCGATATGGGCTGGCGTGGTGCCGCAGCAGCCGCCGACAATATTTAAAAAGCCCGCGTGCGCCCACTCGGCGATCTGCTCTGCCATCACGTCAGCATCCAGATCGTACTCGCCAAAGGCGTTTGGTAAACCGGCGTTAGGGTGAGCGGTGACGTAGCATTCAGCAAGGCGCGACATTTCAGCCACGTACTGACGCAGCTCATCCGGCCCCAGCGCGCAGTTCAGGCCAAATGAGAGCGGTTCAGCGTGACGCAGCGAATTGTAAAAGGCTTCCGTTGTCTGGCCCGACAGCGTACGGCCTGATGCATCGGTAATGGTGCCGGAAATCATCAGCGGCAGCGTTACGCCCAGCGCGTCGAATTCACTTTGCACCGCGAAAACCGCGGCTTTAGCATTCAACGTGTCGAAAACGGTTTCGATCATGATGATGTCGGCACCGCCTTCAACTAACGCGCGTGTCGATTCACGATAGGCGGTGACCAGTTCATTAAAGGTGACATTACGGAAAGCGGGATCGTTAACGTCGGGTGAGATAGAGCAGGTACGGTTAGTTGGTCCCAGCACACCGGCAACATAGCGCGGACGCTCCGGTGTTTTCGCGCTCCATTCATCGGCACAAGCGCGAGCCAGCTTTGCCGCCTGATAGTTGATCTCTGCCGACAGCGATTCCATATGGTAATCCGCCATCGCAATGGTGGTCGCGTTGAAGGTATTGGTTTCCAGGATGTCCGCGCCCGCTTCAAGATAGGCGTTGTGAATAGCGCGAATAATCTCAGGCTGCGTCAGCACCAACAGATCGTTGTTGCCTTTCAGATCGCTGGCCCAGTCGGCGAAACGGTCGCCCCGATAATCTTGCTCTTCCAGGCGATAGCTCTGGATCATGGTGCCCATGCCGCCGTCCAGCACCATGATGCGCTGTGCAAGCTGCCGATGCAGCATGTCGATTCTGTCAGTCACTCTTGCTCACCTGTGTCGATTATTATTGGCCGCGTTTGTGGCTCAGTCTGGCATAATTTTTGTACGACTCAAAGCCGCCGCTGACGGGCGATTTTTCCAGGAAAGGCGGCTTTATTAATGCGAAGCTGGCGTTATTCCAGAGTGGGATTCATACGCCGCAGGTCATAAGGCGTTATCTGGTAGACGTAATAGTTGAGCCAGTTGGAAAACAGCAGGTTTCCGTGGCTGCGCCAGCTGGCGCTTGGCGGCAGTGCCGGGTTGTTGTGCGGGAAATAGTTGTGCGGGATCGCCGGGTTTAATCCCGCTTCGCTATCGCGCTGGAATTCCCCTGCCAGCGTTAATGCATCATATTCAGGATGACCGGTGACAAAGGCTAACCGCTTATCTTTACTTCCCAGCAGGTAAGGCCCGGCCTGCTCAGATTCTGCGAAGATTTCCAGATCGGTATAGTCCCGAATCAGCTGAGCGGGAAAATCTGCATAGCGGGAGTGCGGCGCAAGGAAGGTATCGTCAAACCCGCGCGTTAACAAGGCATGCGGAGAGAGGATTTGATGCTCATAAACGCCTGACAGCTTGGTGGCACGGGTCTGTTTCGGGATACCGTATAAAATATTAAGCGCCGCCTGGACTGCCCAACAGACAAACAGCGTCGAGGTGACATGCTCTTTCGCCCAGTGCAGTACGCGCTGTATCTGCGGCCAGTAGGCCACATCATGGAAATCAACCAGGCCCAGCGGCGCACCGGTAACAATCAAGCCATCGTAATTGTCATGCTCAATATCTTCAAAGTTGCAGTAGAAATTATTGAGGTGCTCCATCGGCGTGTTACGTGACTCACGGCTGTCGATGCGTAACAGCTGAATATCTATTTGCAACGGGGAGTTAGAGAGTAGACGCAAAAACTGGTTTTCCGTCTCAATCTTTTTTGGCATCAGATTTAATACCAGCACCTTAAGCGGGCGAATTTCCTGCACGCTGGCGCGAGAATGCGTCATCACAAAGACATTCTCATGGCGTAAAAAGTTTACGGCTGGTAATTCATCAGGTACCCGAATTGGCATTGCCTCTCTTCCCCACTATATACGTTTATACGTTTAGACATCCAGATGCCTGAAGATAGCCTGATGGCGTCAGAATGTCGAGACCTCATCCAGTAATTGAAAATGTTTCATTATGGCGCGTTGGGTGGCTGATGAAGGCGGAGCATGCAAAGAAAAGGTTGTTAACGGGCAGGCGACCAGGCTCGCCAGACGCATGGATGTTTAGCGCATCGCGACGTTCGTCTGTTTCATTGAGGTATGGGGTATGGGGTATGGGGTATGGGGTATTTATTATGTTTAAAGGTGGTAATCGGGAGAGTTAACCGGAGTTTTTTTGCAGGTCACAGGTATATAGCGGGCAGCAATCCGCCGCTTTCCGCCGGACCGCAGACACGAAAAAGCCCCAGCTTTCGCTGGGGCTTCGTCGTTTGTTTGATGCCTGGCAGTTCCCTACTCTCGCATGGGGAGGCCCCACACTACCATCGGCGCTGCGGCGTTTCACTTCTGAGTTCGGCATGGGGTCAGG
>NZ_JAVDXN010000009.1:0-132046 GCF_031457955.1 Mixta sp. BE291
ACGTGTTCACTCTGAGACTTGATACTGCAATATTTTTTGCGATATCCCGTCCGTGAGTGCCCACACAGATTGTCTGATAAATTGTTAAAGAGCGGCGCCACATTCTCAGTGGCGCGGGCTGCGTATATTACGCTTTCCCGCTGAAGAGTCAAGAGTTTATTTTCTTTTCCCTTCCTGACATGGCCGACTAAGAAGTCGTTGTTCCGTGTCAGTGGAGGCGCATTATAGGGAGTTCTTTTTTCCTGACAAGCACTAATTTCAAAAATAAATTCGGATGTTGTTTTTTTCATCAAAGTGCGAGTTTTTCCAGCTTTTCGAAGCCATGACGCTGTAAAACGGGCATTAATTGTACTGTTTCCGGCGTTATTTCCATACACAACGCCAGATTGTCATGCGTTGAGCAGGCCTTTGGCGCTTCATGTTCCAGCAGCCATACGGTTCGTCGGGCTATCGCCGCACCAGAATCAATCAATCGGGTGCCTTCCGGCAGCACCGCCTGCAGCTCATCGGCTAATAGAGGAAAGTGCGTACATCCCAGCACAACGGTATCGGGCGGCTCAGACATACGCAGCCAGGGCTGTAAAATGCGACGAATCGCTTCAAGAGGAATAACTTGCCCGTGGAGCTTCATTTCGGCCAGTTCCACCAGCTCTGCTGACCCGAGCATTTCGGTTTTGCACTCGCTGGCAAATTGCGCCACCAGATCGCGTGTATAAGGACGACGTACCGTTGCCCGCGTCGCCAATAGTCCGACAATACCGTTGCGGGTCAGTCTGGCGGCAGGCTTAATCGCCGGAACCACCCCGACAACCGGAAAAGCGAAGCGCGCGCGTAATGCAGGCAGGGAAACAGTGCTGGCCGTGTTGCAGGCAATAACGACCATCGCAAGTGGATAGCGCTTTACCACCGCATCAACAATGTCCACCACGCGGGAGACGATAAACTCTTCGCTTTTCTCCCCATAAGGAAAAGCGACATTATCAAAAGCGTAAATGTAATGAAGGTTCGGCAACAGCTGCCGAACCTCATTATAGACAGAGAGGCCGCCCACGCCGGAATCAAACACCAGCACGGTAGGCCGTAACTCAGAAGCTGTAGATTCCGCTGAGGTAGTACTCTCTTCCTGCAGTTGGATAGCCATACACTGTCTCGTAATCTTTATCGAACAGGTTGGCAATTCTACCACGAACCGTCAGGCGAGAGGTGAGCGGATAAGAAGCGGAGATATCCACCAGGCTGACGCCGCCCAGTTTTACGCGACGAGTTGGATAGCTGTTAAAGTCCTGATCGTAACGTTGACCTAAATAGTGCCAGGTTAAGGACCAGTCAAACTGATAGAACGTCCAGTCCATTTGATATTTAACCTGCTGTTTAGCACGGCGAAGCAATACCTCATTGGTTTCGCCATCGCGCGGATCCACATAATCATAAGATATTTGATGACTAAGCGGCCCGGTATCAAACTGTGCGGTTGCCTCAACTCCTTTAATACGAGCTTTTCCAATATTGTAATAGCGGAACGTTGCCGGATCGCCGCTAATCAAATTATCGATATCGTTACGATACGCGGAAACACGCCAGTTCACCGCACCGGTCAACCCTTCTACGCCCCCTTCCCACTGTTTACTTTTCTCTGGATTAAGGTCAGGGTTGCCATAATTTTGGCTATAAACCTGTCCTAAGTTGGGGGCCTTAAACGCCGTACCGTAAGAAGCAAACAGGCGATAGCCTTCCACAAACTCCCAAGCGGCGGCGGTTTGCCATGTGCTGTGCCAGCCAAATTGATTGTTATCATCGCCACGCAATGCGCCTTCCAGCGTCACGCTGCCTAACTGCTGCTGAGCGGTAAGATAGATGCCCGTATTACGCTGCTCATAGCCCTCATCCAGATAGTTAGTGCCGGGTTTGGTCGTTTCTTTTTGCCAGTCGACGCCAGCGCTTAACGCACCATTACCCACCTGAAAAGTATTGCCCCACTGCAAGTTATATTGCTCAAGATCATCCAACGTGCCATAAGCGCTGTAGCGACCAACACGAGGATCATAGTAATAATCTTTGCTATGGCTGTAGCTGGCTATTAACTGAGTAGAATAGATGCCATCCTGGAATTTCAGGCCGCTGTCCCATGTTCGGCTATAGAGCTGGCGCGTATCCTGCAGTACGCCAGGAACCAACTGATTATTTGAGTCGTAAGTATATGACGCATCAATATCTGTACGGTTATCAAAACCATATCCACGCACGAAGCCGCTGAATCGATCATCAAACTGATGTTCCAGTGAGCCATAAAGCGTTTTGCTCATAAACCCATCGCGGTCTGGCTGCACCGGGCCACTGCTGCTTGGAAATCCCGCTTTAACATCATAGCCTTTGGTGTAGGTGTAATTACCCGCCAGCGTTAGTTTGGTTGCGTCGCCCAGCATTTGTTGTGTTGCAGCATCGTAGGATTGATAGCCATTGGAGCCCAGGCCCGCAGTTAAAGTTGTGCCCGGCCGATCACGCCCGGTAATAATGTTAATAACGCCGCCAATAGCATCGGAACCGTACACGGCTGAACGCGCGCCGCGGATATATTCGATACGCTGCACCAACGAAATTGGGATTTGACTCAAATCGGAAGAACCGCTAATACCCGCCTGATTCAGTCGAATGCCATCAATCAGAATCAGGACATGCCTCGATTCGGTACCCCGAATAAATAACGAACTGAGCTGCCCCATACCGCCGCTTACAGCGACGTCAACACCGGGCAGACGCCGCATAACATCGACCAGAGTCTTCGCCTGCCAGCGATCGATATCCTCATGAGTAACAATAGTTGTTGGGGCTAGTACAGAGGAAACGGGCTGAGCATAGCGGTTAGCCGTCACCGTCATCGCATCGCTTTTTGCAGCAACGGCGGATTGCGCCCAGAGAGAAACCGCCGTGACAGCAAGTGCCAACGGCGTTTTTTTTGTTATGATCATCGATTTCAAGCATCCAAAAAACACAGCAGGATGCCGCAGGCATACGGCTGATAGTACGCGATAGCCGTAAAGTGCGACGTATTACCGGCAGGTCTTCGGGCTTGGAATCGATTAAATGGCGAAGACTTCCCATCAAATGACAGTGTCTGCGTTAGCAATCGCCACGACATTCCTTACCGCTGCGCGTCAGCTCCAGAGTTTCACTGGATTCCCTATTAACTCAGCAAGAGGCCGGCTCGCGCAGTCTACAATTGAGGTTTATGGAAGTCCAGACTTCCGGCCAGCCAGACGCGTGTCGATCACAGTACTGGACATCACCTGGTGAATCCCTACAATCGCCCGGCAAGTTAGCCACTCAATCAGGAAAAGCCATGACGCCCGAAAAACTGCCTGTCGAACAGTATGAAACCCAGCTCGCGGAGAAAACCACGCGCCTGCAAAACATGATGGCCCCTTTTGCTGCGCCCGCCGTTGAGGTCTATCGCTCGCCGGTCAGCCATTATCGTATGCGCGCCGAGTTTCGTATCTGGCATGAGGGCAACGACCTTTACCACATCATGTTTGATCAGCAGACGCGCGATCGTATCCGCGTTGATCAATTCCCGGCGGCAAGCGAACTGATTAACCAGCTTATGCCGCTGATGATAGGCAGAATCCGCGATAACGATACGCTGCGTCGTAAGCTTTTCCAGATCGACTACCTTTCGACGATGAGCGGCCAGGTGGTGATCACGCTGATTTATCATCGCAAACTGGATGATATCTGGCAGCAGGCGGCGGCAGCGCTGCGTAATGAACTGCGGGCGCAGGGCTTTGATCTGCAACTGATTGGCCGGGCGACGAAAACCAAAATCTCTCTCGACCGCGATTATGTCGATGAGTGTTTGCCGGTGGCGGGCCGCGATATGATTTATCGCCAGATTGAGAACAGCTTTACCCAGCCTAATGCCGCCATGAATATTCAGATGCTGGAATGGGCGCTGGATGTGACCAAAGATGCCTCTGGCGATTTGCTGGAACTCTACTGCGGCAACGGTAACTTTTCTCTGGCGCTGGCGCGCAATTTCCGCCGGGTGCTAGCTACCGAGATCGCGAAACCATCGGTCGCGGCGGCGCAGTATAATATTGCGGCGAATCAGATCGATAACGTGCAGATTATCCGTATGTCAGCAGAAGAGTTTACTCAGGCAATGAAAGGTGTGCGCACCTTTAACCGCCTGCAAGGCATCAATCTGGCGGATTATCAGTGCGAAACCATTTTTGTCGATCCGCCGCGTAGTGGCCTTGATGAAGAGACGGTAAAACTGGTGCAGGACTATCCGCAGATTCTCTATATTTCCTGTAATCCGCAAACGCTGTGCGCGAACCTGGAAACGTTGTCGCAGACGCATGAGATCACGCGTCTGGCGCTGTTCGATCAGTTCCCTTACACCCATCATATGGAGTGCGGCGTCCTGCTGACCCGACGCTAAAACTGAAACGGGAAAGAGACACCGACATAGTCAGGATCGGGGTAGTGCGAGCGCGCTGAACAGCGGCTGCGCTCGGCCTTGCTATCCGCTTTCCTGCTGGAGGAAAGGCAATCCTGGTATCGTTGTGTCTGGCTGCGTTCATCGCCATGGATGCGGCCTGGCGTCGAAGCCGGATAAACAGCATTGCCCGGCGACCATTCTCTACCGTGATAGTCGCTGCAGCTCACACCTAAAAACATCACGACTAACAAGCTATATTTGCGCATTACTTACCTCCCTGTAAGTTTATTTATTTCAGCGCAGCCACCCTGGCTGCGCCGCAAGCCGCGTTAGCTTCTACGACGCAGCCTGGTACCAATCCAGAAAATCAGTGCCACCATTAATACCACGGGCAGGAAGTTAGAACCAATCTCCGGGTAGTCGGCACGCACAATCGCACTATAAACCAGGATTCCCAGCAGGAAAAAGGCGGCGGCCAGCGAAGGCATTCCGTCCGGCATGGCGCGATTAAGATAGCGTTGATGCAAACACCAGGCGGCAAGGCCCAGCGCAATCAGCGGGAAAATTGAAAACGGCACAAAAGAGTTGAAAAGCACTGAAAAGGAGCCGTTGATCGCAAGGCCGGTAATAAACGCCAGCGCTAATGTTCCTTTGTCACGTGAATGCTTGTCTGTCATGTCATCTCCTTTTGCATTTAGTTATGGTTATCAAGCGTAACGGCCGTGCGTTCTTGTTCACGACGATACCAGTAATAGGCGCCTTTAGAAATCATGCGCAATTGTAAAACCAGACGCTCTTCCAGCTTACGTCGTTGTTCAACATCGATATCCAGCGCCTCGGCACCGGCGTTAAAAACAATAATCACCATCGCTTCCGCCTGCGCTTCGGTAAAGCTACGCGGCATACGATTTTCTAATTCGAGATAGTCCGCCAGTTCGGCGATAAAATGCTGAATTTCACGTGCGACAGCGGCGCGGAAAGCGGCAGAGGTGCCGGAGCGTTCGCGCAGCAACAGGCGAAACGCATTAGGATTACTGTCGATAAATTCCATAAAGGTGGCGACGGAGGTTTTGATGACGCTGCCGCCTTTCGCGATACGCTGACGCGCCTGACGCATAAGCTGCCTTAACATCAGGCCGCTTTCATCCACCATGGTTAAACCCAGCTCATCGACATCACGGAAATGGCGGTAAAAAGAGGTTGGCGCGATTCCGGCTTCACGCGCAACTTCACGCAGGCTCAGGCTGGCAAAACTGCGTTCGGCACTTAATTGGCTGAATGCTGCTTCAATTAGCGAACGTCGTGTACGTTCTTTTTGCTGTGCTCTAACGCCCATTTTTCCGCCTGTTAGCCTGCCGAATGCTCACTATAACAAATAACTCAGCGTACAGTCCGGCAAAGTTTGTGACCGACTGTTAACCCTCCATGTTTAGCGAATTGCGTCTAAAATCACTCGAAGAATTGGGATGTCGGCGTCGGGAATGTTAGAATCTCGTTGCTAAAATGTATATAAAATAAAGGAAGTGCCGGTATGCAACATGCTTACGATTACGATGTTATTGTGATTGGGTCCGGTCCCGGCGGTGAAGGCGCCGCGATGGGCCTGGTCAAACAAGGGGCCCATATCGCCGTTATTGAGCGCTATCACAATATTGGCGGCGGCTGCACACATTGGGGGACGATACCGTCCAAAGCTTTACGCCATGCAGTCAGCCGTACCATCGAATTCAACCAAAACCCTTTATACAGCGATCACTCCCGCCACCTTCGCTCTTCATTCGCCGATATCCTTAACCATACAGAAAACGTTATCAGTCAGCAGACGCGTATGCGCCAAAGCTTTTATGAGCGCAACCGCTGCGAACTTCATCAGGGCGACGCGCGCTTTATTGATATGAACACCATCGCGTTAACCCGTCCTGATGGTTCCGTTGAGCGCCTGACGGCAGAGAAATTCGTTATCGCCTGCGGCTCGCGTCCTTATCATCCGGTTGACGTTGATTTTACCCATCCGCGCATTTATGACTCTGACTCGATCCTTAACCTGCACCACGAGCCGGGCCACGTCATTATCTACGGCGCCGGGGTGATTGGCTGTGAATATGCCTCTATTTTCCGCGGCCTGAATGTAAAAGTGGATTTGATCAATACGCGCGACCGCCTGCTGGCGTTCCTCGATCAGGAGATGTCCGATGCGCTCTCCTACCATTTCTGGAACAGCGGCGTGGTGATTCGTCATAACGAAGAGTTCGAGAAAATCGAAGGCGTGAATGACGGCGTGGTGATGCACCTGAAGTCTGGCAAAAAATTGAAGGCGGATTGCCTGCTGTATGCCAACGGACGCACGGGCAACACCGATTCTCTGTCACTGGAAAACGTTGGGCTGGAAGCTGACGGTCGCGGCCTGTTAAAAGTTAACAGCATGTACCAGACGGCGCAGCCGCATATCTATGCGGTAGGCGACGTTATCGGTTATCCGAGCCTGGCTTCCGCCGCTTACGACCAGGGGCGCATTGCCGCGCAGGCGGTGATTAAAGGCGAAGCGACGGCGCATCTGATTGAAGACATTCCGACCGGTATCTATACCATTCCTGAAATCAGTTCGGTAGGGAAAACTGAACAGCAGCTGACGGCGATGAAAGTGCCTTATGAAGTGGGCCGGGCGCAGTTTAAACATCTGGCGCGCGCGCAGATTGTCGGCATGAATGTTGGCAGCCTGAAAATCCTGTTCCATCGCGATACCAAAGAGATCCTCGGCATTCACTGCTTTGGCGAACGTGCAGCGGAGATTATTCACATCGGCCAGGCGATTATGGAGCAAAAAAATGGTGGCAACACGATCGAATATTTCGTGAATACCACCTTTAACTATCCCACGATGGCGGAAGCGTATCGCGTTGCCGCGCTGAACGGCTTAAACCGCCTGTTTTAACGTGGTTTCCATATAGGCCTGCATTTGGGTACGGATAGCCTCGGCCAGTTGCTCATAACGGCTGCGCAGAGGCGATCCCGGGCGATAAACCAGCGCGATAGTGCGCTGCGGCACCGGCTTGTAGCAGGAAACGTAGGTGATGCCGTCGCGGGTGCGGTCCTGCGGCACCGCCAGCGCGGGCAGCAGCGTAATGCCGCTTCCTGCCGCTACCATATTGCGCAGCGTTTCGAGGCTGGTAGCACGGAAATGCGTATCTTCATCGGCACCCGCCTGGAAACAGAAGCCCATCGCCTGATCGCGCAGGCAGTGCCCATCTTCCAGCATCAGCAACTTCTCGCCAGAAAGATCGGACATCGGCACACGATCGCGATCTTTCCACGGGTGATCCTGCCAGATCGCCAACTTCATTGGCTCATCGAACAACGGCACCTCGATAAAGGCTTCGCTCTCTTTAACCAGCGCAACGATCGCGCAGTCGAGCTTACCGCTATCCAGCTGGCTTAACAGCTGCTGCGTTTGCGCTTCATGCAGATACATTTCCAGCTTAGGGAAGCTTTGATGCAGTTGAGGAATAATGTGCGGCAGCAGATAAGGCCCAACCGTTGGAATTAAGCCGATATGCAGCGGGCCGGACATCGCTTCGCCCTGCTGGCTGGCCATCTCTTTCAGCACTTTCACTTCACGCAGCACGGTGCGCGCCTGATCCACCAGCAGCATGCCCGCCTGGGTGAACAGCACTTTACGGCTGGTGCGCTCCAGCAGCATCACGCCCAGCTCATCTTCCAGCTTACGGATCTGACCGCTTAAGGTCGGCTGGCTGACATGACAGGCGTCGGCGGCGCGACGGAAATGGCGATGTTCCGCCAAAGAGACCAGGTATTCAAGATCACGAATATTCATTTTATCCTCCGAGCCACGATAGCCCGTGGCAATGAATAGAATAGCAATGAACGATTAGCCCTATCAAGCGGTGATGGGAATAATGCACACCAGAAGTTCATCATATCAAACGCAACGTTAACGAAGAGGTATTGATTCTTATGTTTGCAAGTCAGGAAGGTAAACGCGTCCCACAGGTAACTTTTCATACGCGTCAGGGCGATAGCTGGGTCGATGTGACAACTGACGAGCTGTTTAAGGGCAAAACCGTTATCGTATTTTCGCTGCCGGGCGCCTTTACGCCTACCTGCTCCTCCAGCCATCTGCCGCGTTACAACGAGCTGGCGAGCGTGTTTGCACAGCACGGCGTGGACAGCGTACTGTGTGTTTCCGTTAACGACACCTTCGTTATGAATGCCTGGAAAGCCGATCAGCACGCAGAAAACATCACCTTTATTCCCGATGGCAACGGTGATTTCACCCGTGGCATGGAGATGCTGGTTGAGAAGGCTGACTTAGGTTTCGGTCCGCGCTCATGGCGTTATTCAATGCTGGTGCGTGACGGCGTGGTAGCAAAAATGTTCGTTGAGCCGAACAAGCCGGGCGACCCGTTCGAAGTTTCTGATGCCGATACCATGCTGCGTTACCTGGCACCGGAATTTAAAGTGCAGGAATCGGTCTCGCTGTTTACTAAACCGGGCTGCCCGTTCTGTACCAAAGCGAAGCAGATGCTGATCGATCGCGGCATTCAGTTTGAAGAAATTGTGCTGGGACAAGATGCCACTACCGTTAGCCTGCGCGCTGTGACCGGTCGTGCGACCGTGCCGCAGGTCTTTATCGGCGGACGCCACATTGGCGGCAGCGACGATCTGGAAAAATTCTTTAACCTTGTTTAAAAATTCGGGAGCCGACCCCGTTACCCTGGTCGGCTTTCAGATGTGCCCATAACAAAAAATAATTGAAGTCAGAGGTTGGCGGGCTAGTATGCCCGCCCTTTTTTTGCCCGCTGAACAGGGCTATTGCAGGCGCTGTTTGGCTGCTGCAATGGCGTTAGCCACCTGCTGCGGCGCCACGCCCCCTTTGGCATTACGCTTATCCAGACAGGACTGCAGCGAAAGAATGGGATACACATCCTGTTCGATCTGCGGACTGAACTGCTGAAGCTGTGCCAGCGTCAACGCTTCCAGCGCCACGCCCTGGCCGATGGCCGCCACTACCGCTTCGCCCACGATATGATGCGCTTCGCGGAACGGGATACCTTTCGCCACCAGATAATCCGCCAGTTCGGTCGCATTGGCGTAGCCCTGCTCCGCCGCTTCCTGACAGCGCGGACGTTTTACCTGAATGCCATCCAGCACCAGCACCGACATATGCAGGCAGTCGAGCCAGGTATCCAGCGCGTCAAATAGCCCTTCTTTGTCTTCCTGCATATCTTTGTTATAGGCCAGCGGCAACCCTTTCAGCGTCATCATCATGCCGGTGAGCGCGCCCTGTACCCGACCGCATTTGCCACGAATCAGCTCCAGCGCATCCGGGTTTTTCTTCTGCGGCATCAGCGATGAGCCGGAAGTTACCCGATCGGATAACTCAACAAAGTTGGCTTCGCCGGTGTTGAAAAAGATCAGGTCTTCCGCAAAACGCGACAGATGCACCATACCGATCGCCGCATCCGAAAGCAGCTCCAGCGCATGATCGCGATCGGAAACGCTGTCCAGGCTGTTGCGGGTGGCGCTGGCAAAACCCAGCCATTGCGCCAGCTGGTCGCGATCGATCTCATAAGCGGTTCCCGCCAGTGCGCCGCTGCCCAGCGGGCTGACATCCAGACGCTTCAGGGTATCCTGCAGGCGACTTTCGTCACGCGCCAGCATCTCAACGTAGGCCAGGCACCAGTGCGCGAAGGTCACCGGCTGCGCGCGTTGCAGGTGCGTATAACCCGGCATCACCGCATCCTGATTGGCCTCGGCGGTTGCGACTAACGCCTGTTGCAGCTCACGCACCGCGCTCAGCAGCAGTAAAACCTGCTCTTTACACCAGAGTTTTAAATCGGTCGCAACCTGATCGTTACGGCTGCGTCCGGTATGCAGCTTTTTGCCTAACGCGCCCACTTTTTCAATCAGACGGCCTTCAACCCAGCTATGGATATCCTCAGCGTCGCTTTGCAGAATCTGCTGCGGATCGGCTTGCACCTCTTCCAGCAGCGTATTCAGCGCCACTTCCAGCTGCTGCTGCTCATCCTGAGTCAGTACGTTAACGGTCACCAGCGCTTTTGACCAGGCAACAGAACCGATAATATCCTGCTCCGCCAGGCGATAATCAAAGCGCAGCGAATCATTGAACTGTTTAAACCGTCCGTCAGCCGCTTGTGTAAACCGTCCACCCCATAGTGCCATCTTGAATGCTCCTGAAATCTGTTGCGCGCAAGGCTCAGCCTGGCGTGTGATCGGGGCGGCGTACTGCTTGCCGCCCGTTGCCGTTCCGGTTATTTCTTCTCGTTCAGCGCCCGAATGCGTGAAGAGAGAGAGAACAGACGGATAAAGCCGCCCGCGTGGCTGTGATCGTAAACTTCATCTTCGCCAAAGGTCGCGAACTCTTCAGAGTAAAGGCTGTTAGCTGATTGTTTCTGAATCGCCGTCACCTGGCCTTTATAAAGCTGCAGCACCACTTCGCCGTTGACTTCGCTGGCCAGCGACTCGGCTGCCGCCTGAATTGATTTACGCAGCGGCGCGAACCAGCGTCCGTCATACACCACGTAAGACATCTCCAGGCCCAGCTGCTCGCGCCATTTAAAGCTATCGCGATCCAGCACCAGCTGTTCTACCGCGCGCAGCGCGTTAACCATAATGGTGCCGCCGGGCGTTTCATAGCAGCCGCGCGACTTAATGCCCACCAGACGGTTTTCCACGATATCGATACGACCCACGCCATGCTTCGCGCCCAGCGCATTCAGTTTATCCAGGCACTGGAACGGGCTTGAGCGCTCGCCGTTCACCGCGACTACGCGGCCTTTTTCAACCGTGACGGTGACCTGCTCCGGCTGATCCGGCGCTTCCAGCGGATCAACGGTCCAGACCCAGCAATCTTTATTCGGTGCGTTCCACGGGCTTTCCAGCACGCCGCCTTCGGTAGAAATATGCCAGGCGTTTTCATCACGGCTGTAGATTTTTTCCAGCGAGGCGGTGGTCGGGATATTGCGCTCTTTCAGATAGTCGAGCAGCGCTTCACGCGAACGCAGGTTCCACTCACGCCATGGCGCCACCACTTTCAGCTGCGGAGCCAGCGCGGTATAGGTGGTTTCAAAACGCACCTGGTCGTTACCTTTACCGGTCGCGCCGTGACATAACGCATCGGCGCCGACTTTCAGCGCCAGTTCAACCTGCGCTTTGGCGATAATCGGACGCGCCATAGAGGTGCCCAGCAGATAAGTGCCTTCATACAGCGCGCCGGTTTGCAGCACCGGATAAACGTAGTCGCTAATAAATTCTTCACGCAGATCGGCGATATGGCACTCGGACGCTCCTGACTGCAGCGCTTTTTTCTCTACGCCGACTAAATCTTCGCGATCCTGACCAATATCCGCCACGAAGGCGACCACTTCACAACCGTAGTTCTCTTTCAGCCAAGGAATAATGGCCGAAGTATCCAGGCCGCCCGAATAAGCCAGAACGATTTTTTTGATGTCTTGATTTTGCATATCTTAATCCTTGAATGTTTTTACTTTATGCGTGAATCCGGGTGCCGATAGACACACCGTTAAACAGAGAAGGCAGCTGCTCAGCGTGACGCCAGCTGGCGATATCGACCGGACGCCCCAGCGTCCGCGCCGCATCCAGAGCCGCATGCACTTTGACAATCATGCCATCGGTAATAATGCCCTGCGCGATCAGCTGTTCCGCTTTCGCCGCCGTCATTTCAGCAATCCGCTGGCCTTTGCCATCCAGAATCCCGCTGACGTCAGAGAGTAAAACCAGATCCGCGCCCAGGGTGGCCGCCAGCGCCGTGGCCGCCTGATCGGCGTTAACGTTCATTAACTGGCCCGCTTCGGTAATACCGATGGAGCTGACAACCGGCATATAACCTGCCTGCAGCAGCGTATTCAGCAAGGCAGGCGAGCCCGGCAGCGCATTACCTACGTGACCCAGCTCGTCATCAAACGGTGCAACGTTCGCCATACCGCCGTCGCCCAGACAGAGTCCTACCGCCTGAATATGATGTTTCTTCGCCCAGGCCAGCAGCATTTTATTGGCGGTGCCCGCCAGCGCGCCGGTGATAATGTCGATCTGATCGGCGGGCGTCACGCGTAAGCCATTTTTCTTCTGTACCGGCAGCGCCAGCTTTTTCATCAGTTCGTCGACCAGGCAGCCGCCGCCGTGAACGATCAGCAGCGGGCGCTGATGCGCTTCCCGATAGGTCACCAATGCCGTAAACAGACGCGCCAGCGCTTCTTCGCTATCCAGCAACACGCCGCCCAGTTTGATAATTAATGGAGTTGTCATCGTGGTTATCCGCTTAAATAAGTGACTGGGTTTCCGGGAAACCGAAACGAATATTGAGGCACTGCACCGCCTGCGAGGCCGCGCCCTTCAACAGATTGTCTTCCGCCGCCACCACAATCAAGTGCTCATCCTGTACCGCGAAGCCGATATCGCAAAACGGCAGGCCAACCACCGATTTCAACGCCGGTACGCCCTGCTCATAAAGACGCACCAGCGGCTTATCCTGATAGGCGTTATGGAAAGCTTCGGCGACATCGTCGCGACTGACGCCCGGCTGCAGGCGACAGGTAATGGTGGCAAGGATGCCGCGCGGGAAATTCCCCAGATGCGGGGTAAAAATAACCGGCACGCCAAGATGCGCGACGATTTCAGGATGGTGGCGATGATTAAAGATGCCGTAAGGTTGCAGGCTCACTTCACAGAAGCTGTTGTTGATGCTGGCTTTGCGTCCGGCACCGCTTACGCCGCTGGTGGCGTTAATCACCGGCCACTGCGCATCATTCAGCAAGCCCGCTTCAATCAGCGGTTTTAGCGCCAGCTGTGCGGCGGTGGGATAGCAGCCGGGCACCGCGATCAGCTGCGCCTCTTTGATAGCGTCATGCTGCCACTCCGCCAGGCCGTAAACGGCCTTATCCAGCCATGCCGCATGCTGATGGCTAAAACCGTAATAGCGCGTATAAAAATCAGCATCGTTAACGCGGAACGCGCCGGAGAGATCAAACACCACGCAGCCCGCCGCCAAAAACTGCGGAGCCAGATCGTGGCTTACTTCATGCGCGGTGGCCAGGAACACCACATCCACTTTGTCGGCCCAGACTGAGACATCGCTCAGCGGCTCCAGCGGCAGATCAAGGATCCCTTTTAGCTGCGGATGCAGGTCGGAAAGACGTTTTCCGGCATCCGGGCTTTGCGCTGAAACCGCTAAAGCGGTTATGTTCATATGCGGATGACGATTCAGGAAGGTCGCCAGCTCAACGCCAGCATAGCCACTGGCACCTACAATCAGCGTATTCAACATCAGGCTGTATACCTTTTACAGTCAGTCAGATCCGGTGTGCAGCCGTGTCGCCGCGCGCCCATGAAGTTTAACGTCAGTCAGCGGGTTAATTCATTTCCCATCCCGCGCACGTTATTGTATTTTTATTCACTATTAATGCATGAATATTGATACATCCTAACTCAAGGACCGTCAACAGTGAAGACAAAATTACCGCCATTTATCGAACTTTACCGCCAGCTGATAGCCACGCCATCCATCAGCGCGACCGACAGCGCGCTCGATCAGAGCAATGAAAGTTTAATCACTCTGCTGGCGGGCTGGTTTCGTGATTTAGGGTTCAGTGTGGACGTTCAGCCGGTGCCGGGCACGCGGCATAAATTTAATATGCTGGCGAAAAGCGGCGCGGGTGCGGGCGGCCTGCTGCTGGCTGGGCATACCGATACGGTGCCCTTTGATGACGGGCGCTGGACGCGCGATCCCTTTACCCTCGCCGAGCATGACAACAAGCTGTACGGCCTTGGCACGGCGGATATGAAAGGGTTCTTCGCTTTTATTCTTGATACGCTGCGTGACACGGATATCAGCACGCTGAAAAAGCCGCTCTATATTCTTGCCACGGCGGATGAAGAAACCACTATGGCAGGCGCTAAATATTTTGCTGAGTCCACCACGCTGCGTCCCGACTGCGCGATTATTGGCGAGCCGACGTCGTTGAAACCGGTGCGGGCGCATAAAGGCCATCTCTCTAACGCGATTCGCATCGAAGGGCAATCGGGACATTCCAGCGATCCGTCACGCGGCGTTAATGCTATTGAGCTAATGCATGAATCAATCGGCCATCTAATGCAGCTGCGTAATACGCTAAAAGAGCGTTATCACCATGACGGCTTCGCTATCCCTTATCCCACCATGAATTTTGGTCATATCCACGGCGGCGACGCGGCAAACCGCATTTGCGCCTGCTGTGAGTTACATATGGATATTCGTCCGCTGCCGGGCCTGACGCTGACCGATCTGGATGAACTATTAAATGAGGCGCTGGCACCGGTGAGCATGCGCTGGCCGGGCCGATTAACGGTGGCTGAGCTGCATCCGCCGATTCCGGGCTATGAATGTCCGCGTGAGCATCAGCTGGTGCAGGTGGTGGAGAAGCTGCTGGGTACGCCAACCGAGGTGGTGAATTACTGTACCGAAGCGCCCTTTATTCAGCAGCTCTGCCCGACGTTGGTGCTGGGGCCGGGATCGATTAATCAGGCGCATCAGCCCGATGAATTTATCGATATGGCATTTATCAAGCCGACGCGCGCGCTGATCGGTCAACTGGTTAACCATTTTTGTTACTGATTACCATTATTTGGGGCAATTCACTGCTAAAACGGTAAATTGCTCCCGCAAAGTTTCAACTTTGCCGATAAGAATAACTTATCCCACTCCGCTATGATTAAATTTCTTAATTTACCAGTAGTTAGCGACATTAGGCGGCATGTTTTACGCAATTGACGAAAGATAAGTTACATGGCTAGATAAAAGGCAGTGTTATGCCCGCAAGGGTGAAAATTAAAAGACAAGAAGGGTGTCAGGGGTCATATGAACGAACAATATTCCGCAATGCGAAGTAATGTCAGTATGCTCGGCAAACTGCTCGGGGATACAATTAAGGATGCGCTGGGAGAAAACATCCTTGATCGGGTGGAAACCATCCGCAAACTCTCCAAGTCATCCCGTGCGGGAAATGAGACTCATCGTCAGGAGCTGTTAACCACCTTACAGAATCTTTCTAATGATGAATTACTGCCGGTCGCGCGCGCTTTCAGCCAGTTTCTTAACCTGACTAACGTTGCGGAACAATTCCAGACCATTTCCCCTAACGGCGAAGGCGCTAACCACCCTGAGCTGATGAAAAAAGCGTTTGAGCGCCTGAAGCAGCAGCCTGACCTGAACGAAGCGGATATCCGCGCCGCGATTGAATCGCTGTCGCTGGAGCTGGTGCTCACCGCCCATCCCACGGAAATTACGCGCCGCACCCTGATTCATAAGCTGGTTGAGGTGAATACCTGCTTAAAGCAGCTCGATCACAACGATATCTCTGACTATGACCGCAACCAGATCATGCGTCGTCTGCGTCAGCTGGTCGCGCAGGCCTGGCATACCGATGAGATTCGTAAATATCGCCCTTCCCCCGTTGATGAAGCGAAATGGGGCTTTGCGGTAATAGAAAACAGCCTGTGGGATGGCGTGCCCAATTTTCTGCGCGAACTGAACGAACAGGTTGAAGAAACGTTCGGCTATACGCTGCCGGTGGATTTTGTTCCGGTGCAGTTTACCTCCTGGATGGGCGGCGATCGCGACGGTAACCCCAACGTTACCGCTAATATCACTCATCATGTGTTACAGCTAAGCCGCTGGAAAGCCGCCGATCTTTTCCTGCGCGACATTGGCATTTTGGTCTCTGAGCTATCGATGTCGGAGTGTACCGAAGAGCTACGCGAGCTGTGCGGCGATCCACAGGCGCTGGAGCCTTACCGCGAAATTCTAAAACGCCTGCGTACGCAGTTGATGATCACGCAGGCTTACCTGGAGCGCCGCCTGAAAGGCGAGCGCCTGCCGCGCCCGGAAGGGCTGCTGATTTCCAACGATCAGCTGTGGGATCCGCTGTATGCCTGTTACCAGTCGCTACAGGCGTGCGGCATGGGCATTATTGCCAACGGACAGCTGCTTGATACGCTGCGCCGGGTGAAATGCTTTGGCGTTCCGCTGGTGCGCATCGATCTGCGTCAGGAAAGCACGCGTCATACCGAAGCGCTGGCGGAAGTCACGCGCTACCTCGGCCTCGGTGATTACGAAAGCTGGTCTGAAGCGGATAAACAGGCGTTCCTGATCCGTGAGCTGAACTCGAAACGCCCGCTGCTGCCGCGTCAGTGGGAGCCGAGCGCAGAGACGCGCGAAGTGCTGGAAACCTGCCGCGTAGCGGCGGAAGCGCCGCGCGGCTCCATTGCTGCCTATGTTATTTCGATGGCGAAAACGCCTTCCGATGTGCTGGCGGTGCATTTGCTGTTAAAAGAAGCCGGTATTCCTTTTGCACTGCCGGTCGCGCCGCTGTTTGAAACGCTGGACGATCTGAATAACGCCAATGATGTGATGTCGCAGCTGCTCAGCATCGACTGGTATCGCGGCTTTATTCAGGGCAAGCAGATGGTGATGATCGGCTATTCCGATTCAGCCAAAGACGCTGGCGTGATGGCCGCCTCCTGGGCGCAATATCAGGCGCAGGACGCCCTGATTAAAACCTGTGAAAAAGCGGGCATCGCCCTGACGCTGTTTCATGGACGTGGCGGCACCATTGGTCGCGGCGGCGCACCGGCACAGGCCGCGCTGCTTTCCCAGCCGCCGGGCAGCCTGAAAGGCGGGCTGCGCGTCACCGAACAGGGAGAGATGATCCGCTTTAAATATGGCCTGCCGGAAGTCGCCGTCGCCAGCCTGTCGCTCTACACCAGCGCGATACTCGAAGCGAATCTGTTGCCGCCGCCGGAGCCGAAAAACGAATGGCGCGAGATGATGAATCAGCTTTCTGAAACCTCTTGCGCGATCTATCGTGGTTACGTGCGTGAAAACCCGGACTTTGTGCCCTACTTCCGCTCTGCCACGCCGGAACTGGAGTTAGGCAAGCTGCCGCTGGGATCGCGTCCGGCTAAGCGTCGTCCTACCGGCGGCGTTGAGTCGCTGCGCGCGATCCCATGGATTTTCGCCTGGACGCAAAACCGTCTGATGCTGCCCGCCTGGCTGGGCGCGGGCGCGGCGCTACAGCAAGCGATGGATGAAGGCCATCAGGATCGGCTGGAAGCGATGTGCCACGGCTGGCCATTCTTCTCTACCCGCCTCGGCATGCTGGAAATGGTTTTCTCCAAGGCTGACCTGTGGCTGGCGGAGTATTACGATCAGCGGCTGGTTGACGCTTCGCTGTGGCCGCTGGGTAAACAGCTGCGCGATCGGCTGGAAGCGGATATTAAAGCGGTGCTGACCATCGCTAACGATTCGCATCTAATGGCCGATGAGCCGTGGATTGCCGAATCCATCGCCCTGCGTAATGTCTATACCGATCCGCTTAACGTTCTGCAGGCCGAGCTGCTGCACCGTTCGCGAGCGCAGGAAGCCAAAGGGGAAGATTCGGACCCTTGCGTTGAACAGGCGCTGATGGTCACCATCGCTGGCGTGGCGGCGGGGATGCGCAACACCGGTTAAGTAACATGCGTTACATCGGATAATAAAAAAGGGAGCCATTAACGGCTCCCTTCTTTCATCAACAATCCCTCTGCTGGCGACAAGCCTGATAACCTCAAAGCGGCTTATCCCGCCGGGCTTCTGAAAAAAAGCGCGGTAACCCAAGCCGTCTTTTATCAGGCAACCAGCTGCGCGGCCGGACGCACGCCCAGCGTATGACAAATGGCATAGCTCATTTCAGCGCGGTTTAGCGTATAGAAGTGGAAATCCTTTACCCCTTCACGGCTAAGAATCTTCACCATATCCATCGCCACGTTCGCACCGACCATTTTGCGCGTTTCAGGATCGTCATCCAGGCCAGCAAACATGCTGTTCATCCAGCCCGGCACACGTACGTTCGTCATGGTGGCGAAACGCTGTAGCTGCTTAAAGTTAGAAACCGGTAAAATCCCTGGCACGATCTCGACATCAATGCCGGTGGCGACACAGCGGTCACGAAAACGCAGATAGCTTTCCACATCAAAGAAAAACTGGGTAATCGCGCGGTTGGCGCCCGCATCGATTTTACGTTTCAGGTTAATCAAATCCGCCTGCGCGCTTTTCGCTTCCGGGTGGACTTCAGGGTAAGCGGCGACGGAAATATCGAAATCGCCCACCTCTTTCAGCAGCGCAACCAGATCGGTGGCATACATATCGGGCTTGCCGCCGCCCGGTGGCAGATCGCCACGTAGCGCCACGATATGCCGAATACCGTTGTTCCAGTAATCCTGAGCGATGGTGCGCAGCTCATCGCGCGTGGCGTCAACGCAGGTCAAATGCGGTGCCGCTTCCAGCCCGGTGCGCTCTTTAATGCCTTTAATAATTGAGTGGGTACGATCGCGTTCGCCGGAATTCGCGCCGTAGGTGACGGAAACGAATTTTGGCTTCAGGCTGCTAAGCCGATCAATAGAGCTCCATAGCGTTTCTTCCATTTCACTGGTACGCGGCGGAAAGAACTCAAAAGAAACATTAATCCGCCCGTTCAGTTCTGCCAGGCTCTGGTTCAGCGCTTCGCGCTGGTTGGCGTGAAAGAAACTCATATCCGCTTACCTTATCAATCGCTTAGGGGGATGGTGCGTCAACACCGCTCCAAACATCTATACGTTTAGACGTCTACATATCCACAAGATGCTATCTGCTCAACTTTTTGTCAATCGAAAAGCTGTATCTGATCAATGAAATTCTTTCACGGCAACATGAATAATTAACAACATTATCAGCAACCCTGTCGCCCATAAATATAAAGAAGGAATTTTCCTTATTAGCAAATTCCTAAAATTTAATTTCTTTCATTATTTTAAAGTGTTCGTTTAATTAAAAGAGATTGAATGTCCGATAGGAAATTTTTTATTGATCGTATCAAGAAAATAATTTAGATTGCATCAATGAACATTTTTCCATCTGAGCATCAGCGATTAGCCATTGATAATGGTATAAAATTTCATAAGTAAAATTCACCACATTCATTTAGTCAATCACTGGGAAATTGATTGCCATTAACATTGCCACTATCCTCTATGGGCCTGTTTTCAACATGCAGATATAGCATCAGGGAAGAAGCAGCATGCCAGCACTATCTGGGTTAACCTTCATCAGAAGTATATTTAAAAACCATAAGAAATCACTGTGGTGTATAGCACTGTTCTCCGCAATTATTAACATAATGATATTGTCTCCATCTGTTTATATGCTGCAGGTATATGACCGGGTATTACCATCGCGCAATGAAATGACCTTGATTATGCTAACCATTATCGTTGTTGGCATGTTAATCATTATCGCCTTTCTGGAATATTGCCGCAGCATGATCGCAATTTATGTCAGCGAAAAAATTGACTGCGATTTAAGTAATGCTGTATATCAGGCGGCTTTTGCCGCTAATATCAAGCAGCAAAATAAGGATGCGTCCAATTATTTAAGCGATGTGACAACTATACGTCAGTTCTTTACAGGCAACGCCATTTTTGCCTTTCTGGATGCTCCCTGGTTTCCCTTTTTCATCCTGGTTATCTTCTTTTTTAATCCCTGGCTTGGGCTTTTTTCGCTTGTAGGGTCGGGCTTATTGATCGCTCTGGCGGTGGTTAACCAGCAACTCACTAAAAAACCCTTAACGGAAGCGGGCAAAACCGCTTATCAATCGGCGAATATCGCCGGAACGAATTTACGCTACGCGGGTACTATCGAAGCGATGGGTATGCTGCCCGCTTTTCAGCGCCGCTGGTGGGCCTTGCATGAAAAGTTTATTCACTTACAGCAATGCGCCAGCGAATACAGCGGCCGCATAACCGCTTTAACACGTTTCACCCGCATGGCCTTACAGTCTCTGATTTTGGGCCTGGGGGGTTGGCTGGCGATTAGCGATCAGATCACGCCCGGTATGATGATTGCCGGTTCTATTCTGCTGGGCCGCGCGCTGGCACCGATAGAACAGCTTATTGGTGCCTGGAAGCAATGGGGAAATACGCAAAGCGCGCTGCTCCGGCTGGAGACACTGCTAACCCGCTATCCCGTCCCGGCGGAGAAAATGCGCTTTCCCGCTCCTCAGGGCAGGCTCTCCGTTGAGAACGTTTCGCTCCATGCGGCACAGGATGAAAACGTTCATATTCTTGACCAAATTAGCTTCACGCTGGAGGCAGGAGATATTCTCGGCGTCATCGGTTCCAGCGCTTGCGGAAAAAGCACGCTTGCCCAGTTGCTGGTAGGGATACGGCCCGTTAGCAGCGGCGCAATCCGCATTGACGATGCCGATATCAACCACTGGGATCGGGCGCAGCTGGGGCCAGCTATCGGTTACCTATCACAGGAGGTAGAGCTGTTCGCCGGCACTATTGCTGAGAATATTGCTCGCTTCGCCGATATTGATGCGGAACAGATGATTGAAGCGGCGAAAAAAGCAGGTATCCATGAAATGATCCTCCGCCTGCCCGCTGGTTACGACACACCGTTAGGAAATGGCGGACTCGGATTATCAGGCGGTCAGAAACAGCGTATCGCCCTGGCGCGGGCGCTCTATGGTTCACCGAAGCTGCTGGTGCTGGATGAGCCTGACGCCAGCCTGGATGACACCGGCATGGTCGCGCTGGCGCAGGCGCTGGCCGCTTTGCGCAAAGAGAAAACAACTATCGTGCTGATCACCCACCGCAAGCAGCTGCTCTCGTTAACCAATAAATTGTTAATGATGCATAGCGGCAAGATTCAGCTGTTGGGTGAGACTCGCCGCGTGGTGCAAGAGCTAACAAAACAATTTGAAGCAGGAAAGAACATTAATCAAAACCAGCCCGCGCCGCATTAAAATTTGTCAGCTAAAGGATTAGCTCTTCCATGGATAAAATAGATCGTTCGAATACATTACTTTTATCAGGTGATGAGAAGAAAAGAGCAACAAATAAAGAGCATTACTTTCAATGGTTAGGTCTTGCCACTATTTTCGCAGGCTTCTTTGGTTTCTTGTTGTGGGCCGCCATCGCGCCTTTAGATAAAGGCGTCACCGCGCCAGGTACGGTAACGGTCACCGGTAATCGTAAAGCCATTCAGTCGCCGGGCAACGGCATCGTCGAAAAAGTCTGGGTTAAAGAGGGTAATATTGTTGAGGCTGGCGCTACGCTGATTGAATTAAGCCGCACCCAGATTCAGGCGCGTTACGATCAATATCGTGATAAATATTTAACCGCGCTGGCGACTCACGCCAGGCTACAGGCAGAACAGAGCGGCAGCGGTCAGCCTCAATTCCCGGCACTCCTGCTTAACGAAGCGTGGCGCGCCCAGGGCGATGCGATTATAGGGCTGCAACAAGCCCTGCTACAGGCGCGTAGAGAGGCTTTAGCCAGCGAAATCAGCGTCAGCCAACATACGCTTACCGGCCTGCGCTATCAGACAGAGAGCCTGCAAAACTCACTGGCCCTACGGCGAAAACTCAACCTGAGTTTACAGCAACAGCTTGCTGATATGCGTCCACTGGCTAAGGAGAATTATCTACCGCGCAACCGCTATCGGGAACTGGAGAGACAGCAGCATGAAACAGAAAGCCAGATAGCGGAACTCAACGGGCAGATAAAAATTAACCGGGAAAAAATAAAAGAAACTGAACAGCATATTAAAAAAATTGTGGCGGAATACCATAAAGATGTCAGTAACCAGTTAGCTAAAACCACAATAGACGTTGACGAACTACAAAAGAATATGGAGATTGCCCGTTACGATCTTGATAACACCCGAATAGTTGCTTCCACCTCAGGCACGGTAATGGCGCTTAATACGCTTACGCCGGGCAGCGTCCTTTCAACAGGCGAAACCCTGATGGAGATTGTTCCTCAGGACACGCCGCTTATTATCGAATCGCAGATTGGCCCGGAACTTATCGATAAAGTTTATGCAGGCCTGACGGTTAATATGATGTTTACCGCATTAAATCAAAATAAAACGCCGGTTATTCCAGGTTACGTCAAACTGGTGTCGCCTGACAGACTGGTAAATAAAAATAACGGTGAGCCTTACTATCACATTCAGGTTGCCGTTTCTGAACAGGGTCGGCAACTGTTACAGAATGCGGATATACGACCTGGCATGCCGGTCAGCATATTGATAAAAACCGGCTCACGTTCCCTGCTGAGCTATCTGTTTAAGCCCGTTCTGGATCGCGTTCAGACGGCATTAACAGAGGAATAATCATGAACACAAAAATCATCGGCTCATTCCTTTTTTATGCGTTATGTAGCCTGCCTGCACATGCATTAAGCATGGTTGATATTTATGCCCTCGCACAACAAAAAGACCCTGCCATTCAGGCTGCAATGCAGGAAAAACTTGCCGGGGAAGAAGATGTCAATATTGGCCGGGCAGGATTGCTGCCTACCGTTTCCCTTTCATGGCAAAGCGGCTTAAAAAACTGGCAAACCAGTGAAACAGAGCAGAGCAAAGGATTATTCAGCAAGGAAACGCACCGGGTCACCACCCGAAGACAATATCAGTCACAAAGCGGTTCAATTATGCTGAAGCAACCTCTGTTTAATTATCAGGCATGGGCAGGTTACCAGAAGGGAAAAGCACAATCGCTGATGTCAGAGGCTAACTGGCGCGCCAGCTTTATGGATCTGGCGGTCAGAGTGATCAACCGTTATCTGGACGTGATGGCCGCGCAGGATAAAGTCATGCTGGTTGATGAACAGCAGGCAGCATATCGTCAACAGCTCAGACAAAACCAATTGATGCTGGATTCAGGCGAAGGGACGATTACAGAGGTAATAGAAACGGAGTCTCGCCTGTCGCTTTCAGCAGCGGAACGGATGGTAGCGCTGGATGAGTTGTCGGCTGCGCAACATGAGCTGGAAAGCTTGATTGGGCAGCGTATCGAGTCGCTTTCCCAGCTTGATCGATTAACGCCGGGAAATTTTCAGCCGATCGCGTTGGTTCCGGCAGGTTTTGAGCAGTGGCAACAGCTTGCGCTTCAGGATAATGCTGAGCTGGCGGTATCCCGACAGCAGCTAAGAGTGAATCATTATCAAACCGAACAGCAGCGCGCGGGCTTTTTCCCACAGGTCGAGCTGTATGCTTCACACACTATTAATCACTCCTCCAGTGACAGTACGATTAACCAACGTCACCAGACAAATAGTATCGGCATTCAGTTAAATTATGCTCTGTTTACTGGCGGACAGAGTAGCGCAACATTAAGGCAGTCCAGCGCTTTATATAATAAAAGTAAATTTGAACTGGAAAAAGATACCCAGACTGCCCTTAATAACCTGCACATTTTTTTCAATCGATGCCATAACGCACAGCAGCGCCTGACGGCCTACCAACAGGCGGTTCAATCCGCCACGCTACAGATAAAAGCGGTTCAGCAAGGCATTATCGCAGGCATGCGGACTAATCTTGATCTGCTTAATGCTGAGCGTCAATTATTTAATGCCCGTCTCGATCTGGAAAATGAGAAATATAATTATCTCCGCGCCAGGGTAAAGCTGCTTTACCATTCTGGACAGCTGGCGCCAGATAAGATGGCCGAAATAGCGGGCTACTTCACCAGGCAATAGCTGTTTCGCGGCAAAAAGAGTTTTCAAAAGTCACAGCGCAAAATAATTATTCATTATTATCGGTCGTTTTTATCAGCGGCCGATCTTCTTTACCGTTATTACCAGCGGTAATAAACCGTCCTTAATGAAAAGGGCTTTTAAATAAACACGATAGCAAAAGGATTATAAATGGCTATTTTTGACTACCAGGGATCACAGAATAAATCATTAATTAGTGATGCCTTAACGCTGAACGCTTACAGCACGGAGCTGGCAGGTTTTACTTTAGATAAATCATTTCAGCAACGTAGCGAGGAAAGCGGCTGGAAAGTTTTGAATGCAGAGGATTTATCCTACACGGGCGCGTTTGACCAGCACAATATTTTCAGTGGAGAGAATGCTTTTTACTGGTCAGCGCAGGTAAACGTTTTTGGTAAATATAATGAAGCAGGAGAATTAGTCTCTATTGGTGTTTGCTATTGGGGAACGGGCGATGTTAAAGACTCACCTAACGCCGATGCAAATACACAGCAAGATGGTCTGCACGATATTCTCATCGCGCTGAGCAGTGAATTTACCGAAAGTTATGTATCAAACGCTTTTGGCGATCTGTTAAGCTGCGTTGCCCGCTTTGCCACAGAAAATGGGCTTACCGGCAAAGATGTTCTGTTCAGTGGCATGAGTCTTGGCGGGATGGCGGTGAACAGCACGGCGATGGCCTCGGCAAATAATGAGTGGGACGGTTTTTATGAAGACGCTAACTATATTGCCATCTCCTCGCCTGTCCAGAATACCGCTGATGATAAAGTCCTGAATCTTGGTTGCGAAAACGATCCTGTCTATCGCGCAATGGAAGGTACAACCGTTAACTTCCCTGATTCTTTATTTGTTCATGACAAGCCGCTGGAGAGCTGTGTTAATAATCTGGTGATATTTAATGATTATTATGCTTCCGAAGATTTCACCATATTTTCGATTGCGGGTCAGATGTGGGGAGCATGGGCAGGACATGATGCCGTTAACTATGTAGAGGGTTTACAAAGCGTTCTTAATTCCATTTATTATAATTTTACCGATAAAGACTCTACGGTTATTGTTTCCCGCATGTCAGATGAAATGCGAGCAACCACCTGGGTAAAAGACCTCAACCACTTCGCTGAAGCTCATGAAGGCCCGACCTTTATTCTTGGCTCAGAAAAAGCTGACCTGATTGAGGGCGGTAAGGGTATGGATTATCTGGAGGGCTTTGGCGGTAATGATATCTTCAGGGACGCAGGCGGCTTTAATGCAATTGATGGCGGCGCTGGCTACGATCTGTTTGATCTGCAGGGCGAAATCAGCAAAACCTCTATTGCTCACCTGGGCGGCGGCACCTTAGCGATTAAAGGTGCCGATGGCGGCGTAACCATCATGAATAACGTCGAAGCGATAAAAGAAACCTACTGGTTCCTTTTCCAGGACAAATATATTACCTATGACGTGACCAGCGAAGGCCTGGCCGTGGACGGCAAAATCGCCCTTAACTATGCCAACTCGGTTCATGGCAGCGAACAAAAATCCAGTGAGATCTTCGCGCCGGAAAACGGCGGGTTCTACACCAACCAGACCAGTTGGCTGGTCGGTACCGGTCAGGACACCACCATGCACGGCTCAACCAGCAGCGATGTGTTTGTTTGTCAGGGGGGCAATGACACCATTTATACCCATGGTGGTGACGATACTATCCTGTTCGCCAGTGAGAATATTGGTAACAACACCGTTTATGGTTTCGGTAAGGACGATAAACTGGCCTTTATGGGCAACAAAGAAATTACCGCCAACGGTAACTATCTCGATTACCTCACTGAGTGTGAAGAGGGTGTGCAGTTTACCTGCGACGGGGGCAGCGTCCTGCTTGTGGGCCTGACGCTCGATCAGGTGCATGAAAGTCAGTTCGTGCTGGCATAAAAACAACGGGTGGCGCAGGCCACCCGTTTTAACATTACAGCAGCTGCGCCAACCGATTGATATCAGACTGGATCGCGCCCGCCGTTACATCGCGTCCGGCACCCGGCCCGCGAATCACCAGCGGATTATCGCGATACCAGCGGCTCTCGATGGCAAAGACGTTATCGCACGGTAACAGCGCCGCCAGCGGATGTTCAGGCCGTACCGCTTCGATGCCAACGCGCGCCTTGCCATTGGCGTCAAAACGCGCGACGTAGCGCAACACCAGCCCCAGCTCCTGCGCCGCTTCCAGACGTTGAAGCATCTGTTCGTTAAGCGCATCGCTGTTTTCAAAGAAATGATCCACCGAGCCGGTTTCACAGCCCGCTGGCACCAGCGATTCGACGCGCACCTGATCCGGTTCGATATCGTAACCCGCTTCACGCGCCAGAATAACCAGCTTACGCATCACATCCTGACCGGAAAGGTCAACGCGCGGATCTGGCTCGGTTAATCCCTGCTGCCAGGCCTGATCCACCAGCTCGCTAAACGGCACCGTGCCGTCAAACTGCAGGAACAGCCAGGAGAGCGTGCCGGAGAAGATGCCGCTGATAGAGAGAATACTGTCGCCGCTTTCGCGCAGATCGCGCACCGTATGGTTGACCGGCAAACCAGCGCCCACCGTGGCGTTATATAGCCACTGACGGCCGGTTTTCGCAAATGCGTCACGAATCTGACGCCATTGCGCGCTGCCTGACGCGCCAGCGACTTTATTGGCGCTGATCACATGGAAACCGTGGCTGGCGAAATCAAGATATTGCTGCGCCAGCGCTTCGCTGGCGGTGACATCCAGCACCACCAGGTCATCATAAGGATGCGCCCGCATCCACAAAAACAGCGACTCTTCATCCTGCGCAATCGCTTCATCTTCAAAGAAGGCCAGCGCCCGGCTGGCATCCAGCCCCTCATAGCTCAGCAGGCTGCGGCGGCTGTCCACTACGCCCGCCAGCACAAACTCAAAACCAGTGCGGGCTGAAAGGTTTTTCTGCTCGCGGGCAAACAGCTCCAGCCAGCGCGAGCCGATATTGCCTTTGCCAAACAGCACCAGGCCAAGGCGTTTTTCCGCCCGGAACAGCGACTGATGCAGTCCCTGTACTAAATGTTCGGTTGGGCCAACGCGCAGTACCGCCACCAGACTGATTTTATCTTCCGACTGCCAGATAAACTCTACCGGCTGATCGTTGATCTGCTGCCAAAAACGATGACTGTGCAGCGGGTTACGACTGACGCCCGCGCCAACCAGCGCCACCAGCGCCAGCCCTTCCCGCAGCTGCAAATGGCCCGGCAATCCGGCATCCTGCAACAGGGCGAAAACGCTGTTAACCACTTCGGAGGTGTAACAGAGCTGAATCAGGTTGCGATCGCTATGCACGCCCATCGCCAGCGGACGAATCTGCGCGCGCTTTAACAGGTGATCGACTTCTTTATGCAGCGCGGCGAAATCGTGCTGGGCAGAGACTTCAATATCGATCAGGCAGACGTCATCATGACTGGTCACAATGCGCGCGCCGGTGCCGGAAGCCAGCACGCGTTCGATGCGCGTTGAGCCCTGCTCCGGCTGATAGCTACAGCGCAGCTGGAGATCGATATCGCTGTTGGAAACCGGCTGTAGCGTGCGGGCATGCAGCACCGGTGCCGCCAGACGCGCTAACTCGCTGGCTTCATCCAGCCGCAGCAGCGGCAGCAGGCAGGCATCTTTGACTTTACGCGGATCGGCACTGTATACCCCGGCGACATCGCTCCAGATGGTAACGCGGCTGACGCCCGCCAGCGCGCCGATTTGCGTGGCGGAATAGTCAGAACCATTGCGCCCCAACAGCACGGTTTCACCAGCATCATTGCGACAGATAAAGCCGGTGACCACCAAACGCTGATGCGTATGCTGCGCCATCAGCTGCTGCAACAGCGGCCAGGATTTCCCTTCATCGACCTGCGGCTGCGCCGCGCGTTCGGCACGCAAAAACTCGCGCGCGTCCAGCCAGCATGCGTCTAAATCGCGCTGCTGTAACACCGCCGCCATCAGGCGCGCCGACCAAATCTCGCCGTGCCCGACCACTTCGGCATAAACCGCATCGGTAATGTGGCCATCCAGCAACCCGGCCAAACGCTCCAGATCATGAATAAAGCGGCTCAGCAACGGCTGAGCTAGCTCCGGCGACAGCAGCCCGCTGATCAGCTCGGACTGATAACGACGCAGGCTCTGCTGCACCTGATGCGCCGATAAGCGATCGTTCTGGCTGAGCTTCAGCCAGCTGATCAGCTGGTTAGTGGTGCTGCCAGCAGCTGACACCACCATCAAATCACCCGGCTGACTGTAATCCGCCATAATGCCTGCGACGCGCTGATAACAGCTAACATCGGCAAGACTGCTGCCGCCAAATTTATGCAGTTGCCTGCTGTGCGACGCGCCCGCTGCGGCTGAAATACTCATCTCTTAATCCTCGGCTGCCAACCGGAATGCATTATCCAGATCGGCGATTAAATCTTCGTGATCTTCTATCCCAACCGACACGCGCAGTAAGGTATCAGAAATACCTGCCGCCGCACGCGCTTCTGCCGACATCCCGGCATGCGTCATGGTTGCGGTATGGGAAATCAAACTTTCCACTCCCCCCAGCGACTCCGCCAGGGTGAATAATTCCAGCGCTTTCAGGAAACGACGCAGGCGCTGTTCATCGCCATCAAGCTCAAAACTTAACATGGCGCCAAAGCCGCGCTGCTGACGTACCGCATGCTGATGGCCTGGGTTTTGCGGCAGCGAAGGATGATACAGTTTTTTCACCAGCGGCTGCTGCTGCAAATAATCCACAATCGCCAGCGCATTACGCTGCGCCGCCGCCATACGCGGACCTAAAGTACGCATGCCGCGCAGCAGCAGATAGCTGTCGAACGCCGAGCCGGTAACGCCAATATTATTGGCCCACCAGGCCAGCTCCGTTGCCAACGCTGCATCTTTGGCAATCACCGCGCCTGCAACCACATCAGAATGGCCGTTAAGGTATTTGGTACAGGAATGCAGCACCAGATCGGCACCCAGCGCCAGCGGGTTTTGCAGAGCCGGACTTAAAAAGGTGTTATCCACCACGCTAATCGCACCGGCGGCGCGCGCGGCCTGACAAATCGCCGCGATATCCACTACGCGCAGCAGTGGGTTGCTGGGGCTTTCCACCAGGACCAGTTTCGGCTGTTCAGCCAGCGCCGCCTGCAACGCTTCGGCATCACTCTGATCGACAAACTTAACGCGATAGGCGCCGCGCTTGCTTTGGCTGTCAAACAGACGATAGCTGCCGCCGTAGCAGTCATGCGGCGCAACCAATAGATCGCCAGGCTTCAGAAACAGCGTACAGACCAGATGAATCGCGGACATCCCGGTGTTGGTCATGACCGCGCCAGCGCCGCCTTCCAGCTCAGCTAATGCCCGCTGCACAACATCACGCGTTGGATTACCACGGCGTGAGTAATCATGAGCGCGAGGCTGATTAAAATCGGTGAAGTTATAGGTGCTGGAAAGGTGAATCGGAGGGACAACGCAGCCATACTGTTCATCATCATTCAAACCGCTGCGCACTGCGATGGTTGCCTGTTTACGCGTCATAGTGCTTACTGTTTCCTGAAAGACCCGAAAAGAAGGCTAACAGGATAACACCCCGCCACTGGACGTCAATACATCTGGACATCTAAATGTCTTTGCGTATAGATTGAGCAAAGATGCAATACCCGCTAAAATTGCAGTGAATTGCCTTTAACTGCACACGCACTCCATGTAAAAGCGGCAAAGTTACCGATTAAATGCTGACTTTGATTAGTGAGGCGTGAAAATATCGGGCATAATTGGCTGATTTTCGACAATTTAACTTTTAATAATTAAGGTAACTCATGGCTGAATGGAATGGCGAATATATCAGCCCTTATGCTGAGCACGGTAAGAAGAGCGAGCAGGTCAAAAAAATTACCGTGTCTATTCCGCTGAAAGTATTAAAAATCCTGACAGATGAACGTACGCGTCGTCAGGTGAATAACCTGCGTCATGCGACGAACAGCGAGCTGTTATGCGAAGCATTCCTGCATGCGTTTACCGGTCAGCCGCTGCCGGACGATGTTGACCTGCGTAAAGAGCGCAGCGATGAAATCCCGGAAGAGGCGAAAAAGATTATGCGTGAGCTGGGTAAAGATCCCGATACCTGGGAATATTAATACGCTGTTTGTTACGCATAAAAAAACCCAGCCGAAGCTGGGTTTTTTCTTGCATCCGCTCCGTGAAAAACCGGTAGCGTCTGCCGGGAAACTTATTTGCTGCCCGGAATGCTGAAGCGTTTGTTGAAGCGCTCAACACGACCACCGGTATCAACAACACGCTGTTTGCCGGTGTAGAACGGGTGGCATTTACCGCACACGTCCAGGTTCAGATCGTGACCCACTGTAGAGCGAGTTTTGATCACATTACCGCAAGAACAAGTTGCAGTAATTTCAACATACTTAGGATGAATACCTTCTTTCATGGGGTAACCTCAGTAAAGGCCGTGTCGCTCTCCCGCGCCAGGCAAAAACCTGCGCCGGCACCACACGCGGATTGAACATTCAGGTGATTTTTGATGCCTTATTCCGCATCAAAGGCGGCGAACTATACAGAAAATAACCGCGCAATGCAATCGAATCCGCACATTTATGGCTACACAGTGTACACTACGCCGTTCAACTCTTTTTACGGATAACGTCATGCCCGTTGCTCAGGTCGCGCTGCCCGTTCCGCTCGCACGCCAGTTTGATTACCTGCTTCCCGCTCATCTGCACCCGGTGCCTGGCGGGCGCGTTCGCGTACCCTTTGGTAATCGCAAGGCGATCGGCATTGTTGTCAGCGTCAGCGAACACAGCGATCTGCCAGACGAACAGTTGAAAAGCGTGCTGGAGGTGCTCGACAGCGAATCGCTGTTTCCCGCTTCTCTCTGGCGCATTCTGCACTGGGCCGCCGACTATTATCACTATCCGCTGGGCGAGGTGCTGTTCCATGCGCTGCCGGTGCTGCTGCGCCAGGGGAAACCGGCGCAGGAAACGCCGCTCTGGCAATGGTTTATCACCGAACTGGGGCGGGAAACCGCGCCGGAAAGTCTGAAGCGCGCGCCAAAACAACAGCAGGCACTGGCCGCTTTACGCCAGCAGCCGCTCTATCGCCATGAGATCGCTCAGCATGCGCTGGCGGACGCGGCGCTACAGGCGCTACGCGCCAAAGGCCTGTGCGACCTGCGCGAGCATCTGCCCGCCCGCCAGGACTGGCGTGCGCATTTTGCCGTAAACGGCGAGCGGCTGCGGCTGAATACCGAACAGGCATTAGCGGTAGGCGCGATTCGCAGCGAGGATGAGCAATTTGCGCCCTGGCTGCTGGCCGGGATCACCGGCTCAGGCAAAACGGAAGTCTATCTTAGCGTGCTGGAGAATGTGCTGAGCCGTGGACGTCAGGCGCTGGTGCTGGTGCCGGAAATCGGCCTGACGCCGCAAACCATTGCCCGCTTCCGGGCGCGTTTTGCGGCGCCGATCGATGTGCTGCACTCTGGCCTGAATGACAGCGAACGCATGGCGGTCTGGCTGCGGGCGCGGCAGGGCGAAAACGCCATTGTGATCGGCACCCGTTCCGCGCTGTTTACCCCTTTCGCCCGTCCTGGCGTCATCATTATCGATGAAGAGCATGACAGCTCTTATAAACAGCAGGAAGGCTGGCGTTATCACGCGCGCGACCTGGCGGTGTTCCGGGCACGTGAAGAAAATATTCCGATTGTGATGGGTTCGGCGACGCCCGCGCTGGAAACGCTGCATAACGTGCAGAGCGGCAAATATCGCCAGCTTAATCTCAGCAAACGCGCCGGTAATGCCAGCCAGGCGACGCAGCAGCTGATCGATTTAAAAGGCGTGCAGCTACAGGGAGGGCTGTCGCCCGCGCTGATTCAGCGCATGCGCCTGCATTTACAGGCTGACAATCAGGTGCTGCTGTTTCTTAACCGCCGTGGTTTCTCGCCTGCGCTGCTCTGCCATGACTGCGGCTGGACCGCCGAATGTCAGCGCTGCGATCACTACTACACCCTACACCAGCAGCAGCGCCAGCTACGCTGTCACCATTGCGACAGCCAGCGTCCGGTGCCGCGCCAGTGCCCGCAGTGCGGCTCAACGCATCTGGTACCGGTAGGGCTTGGCACCGAGCAGCTGGAGCATAATCTGCAAAGCCTGTTTCCGGGCATTCCGCTGTCGCGCATTGACCGTGACACCACCAGCCGCAAAGGGGCGCTGGAGCAGCATCTGGCCGATGTCTTTCGCGGCGGCGCGCGTATCCTGATTGGTACGCAGATGCTGGCGAAAGGGCACCATTTTCCTGATGTCACGCTGGTTTCGTTGCTGGATGTGGATGGCGCGCTGTTTTCGGCCGATTTCCGCGCGGCGGAACGCTTCGCTCAGCTCTATATCCAGGTGGCCGGGCGCGCGGGGCGTGCCGGAAAACAGGGGGAAGTGCTGCTGCAAACGCATCACCCTGAACATCCGCTGCTGCAAATTTTACTGCATCAGGGCTACGACGCATTTGCCAGCCAGACCTTAAGCGAGCGTCGCAGCGTGCAGCTGCCGCCCTTTACCAGCCACGCGCTGTTCCGCGCGGACGATCATGATAATCAGCAGGCGGCGGCGTTTTTACATCAGCTGCGCAATCTGCTGGAAGCCAGCCCGCTGCGTGATGAGCCGTTGTGGATTATGGGGCCGGTGCCCGCGTTGCTGGCCAAGCGTGGCGGGCGCTATCGCTGGCAGCTGTTGCTACAGCACCCTTCCCGCCTCCGGTTACAGCAGCTGTTAAAAAGCAGCCTGCCGCTGATTTCGACCTTGCCGCTGTCGCGTAAGGTCAAATGGACGCTGGATATTGACCCAACGGAAAGCTAACCGTAACGCTCTGGTAAGCTTGCTGCGCCTGAAAGCTCACCGTTCTCTGCATGAAGGTTTGCGAGCTGGATCGAAAAACCTCGAATAAGTCACAGTTTCCATGCAATTTAGGTAACAGCACCTTATACAATCTGTTAGAAATGTGATGGCCGTCAGCTTTAACCGCAACAAGCGCAGCAGACGACATATCAACATCCTACTTATTCAGGCTGGCGTAAGGAGATAAGCGTTGGAGCAGAACCAGGAGTCAACGGCGGCTACGATGAAAGATGTGGCTGAGCGCGCGGGAGTATCAACCGCTACCGTATCCCGCGCACTGATGAATCCTGAAAAGGTTTCAGCCATCACCCGCCAAAAGGTTGAGCAGGCGGTCATCGACGTCGGCTACTCTCCTCATGCTCTGGCGCGCAATGCCAAACGCAGCGAATCACGCACCATTTTGGTGATTGTTCCCGATATCTGCGATCCCTTTTTCAGCGAAATCATTCGCGGCGTCGAAGTCACTGCGGCGGCCGAAGGCTATCTGGTGCTGATTGGCGACTGCGCCCATCAGAACCAGCAGGAAAAAACCTTTCTGAGCCTGATGCTGACGCGTCAGATTGATGGCATGGTGCTGCTGGGCTCGCGCGTGCCTTTCGATACCGGCGTAGAAGAGCAGCGCGCATTACCGCCAATGGTGATGGCGAATGAGTTCGCGCCCGATCTGGAGCTGCCTACGGTACATATCGATAACCTGACTGCCGCCTTCGAGGCGGTCAATCATTTGTGGCAGTTGGGTCATCGCCGCATCGCCTGTATTGCTGGCCCGGAAGAGATGCCGCTCAGCCATTATCGTTTGCAGGGCTATATTCAGGCGCTACGCCGTCATGGTCAATCCATCGAGCCACGCTATATCGTGCGCGGCGACTTTACCTTTGAAGCCGGAGCCGTGGCCTTTAAGCGGCTAATGGCGCTACCGCAGCCTCCTCAGGCGCTGTTTTGCCATAACGACATTATGGCGCTGGGCGCGATGTCGCAGGCAAAAAGCATGGGCCTGCGCATTCCGCAGGACATTTCTCTGGTTGGCTTCGATGACATTGAGCTTTCACGTTACAGCGATCCGCCGCTGACCACTATCGCGCAGCCGCGCTTTGCGCTGGGACGGGAAGCGATGCTGCTGTTGCTGGAACAGCTGCAGGGCCGCACCGTCAATAACGGCTCGCGTCTGCTGGAGTTCGAACTCAAGCTGCGCGGAAGCACAATACACGCCAGTTAAGCGTTCCAATGATGCCAATCGGACAGTTTCAGTGAATTCTTAAATGACTCACTGCTGGTCAAACTTCCAGCCCTTGAGTAACATGGCGGGCTAATAGCCGGATAGCTAAAGCGTTGCGCTCTGTTAGCGTCTTTTATCCGGCAGGCATTTTCTTCTTTGAATTAGCGGAACGATTAGTGGCACAAAAAGATTATGTAGGCCGCGGGCGTTCGACAGGGACGCGTCGCAAAAAAAGTAATAGCCGCAGCAAGAAACGTACCGGCAACGCTGGCGTTTCAAAAGTGATGATAGGGCTGGCGGTCGCGGTGCTGGTGGCGTTTGCGGGTGGGCTGTGGTTTATCGCTCACCATAAAAAAGAAGAGACGCCGGTTATTCCCGATCACAAAGTCAGCGGCAATGGCCTGCCGCCCAAGCCTGAAGAGCGCTGGAAATATATTAAAGAGCTGGAAAATCGTCAGCTTAGCGTGCCCACACCAAAAGAACCTTCCTCGGGCGGCGAAGTTCAGTCGCACACGCAGCTTACTGATGAACAGCGTCAGCTGCTGGAGCAGATGCAGGCCGATATGCGTCAGGCGCCGACCCAGTTAAACGAAGTGCCGTGGGATGAACAAACGCCGATCCAGCGTCAGCAGACGCTACAGCGCCAACAGCAGCAACAGTTACAGCAGCAGCGCCTTGAGCAACAGCAGCGCGCCCAGCAGCAACAGCTCCAGCAGCAGCAGCGCCTTGAGCAGCAGCAGCGCGCCCAACAGCAACAATTCCAGCAGCAACAGCGCGCCCAGCAGCAGGCGACGCAGCAGACGCATATGCTGCCGCAAAATGGATCGCAGCCGGTAAGCACGTCGAAAGCGCAGGAAAGCAGCCGCGCGAAGCAGCAGGAAACCACGCAAGCCAAAGCGGTGGAAAAAGCGAAGTCGCAGCGCTGGATGGTGCAGTGCGGCTCGTTTAAAGGCAGCGATCAGGCGGAATCGATTCGCGCCCAGCTGGCCTTTGAAGGCTTTGAAAGCCGCATCACCAACGGCGGCGGCTGGCACCGGGTGGTTATCGGGCCTTATAACAACCGCGGCGGCGCCGACGCCACCCTGAAACGCCTGCGCAGTTCCGGCCATTCAGGCTGTATTCCTCTCGCTGTTGGGGGTTGAAACCCTCTAAACCTGCCCCATATCTTGTTGCATTATGCTTCGCGCCACGCTGCGCGAAGCGCTTTTTCCACTGTAACAAGGGGTCTGCCCGTGACAACGATAGTAAGTGTACGACGCAACGGCCACGTAGTAATTGGCGGTGATGGCCAGGCTACGCTCGGTAATACCGTAATGAAAGGCAACGTCAAAAAAGTGCGTCGTCTCTACAATGATAAAGTGATTGCGGGTTTTGCTGGCGGTACAGCCGATGCCTTTACGCTGTTTGAGCTTTTCGAGCGTAAGCTGGAAATGCACCAGGGCCATCTGGTGAAAGCCGCAGTGGAACTTGCTAAAGACTGGCGTACCGACCGTATGCTGCGCAAGCTTGAAGCGTTGCTGGCGGTAGCGGATGAAAACGCCTCCCTGATTATTACCGGTAATGGCGATGTCATTCAGCCTGAAAACGATCTGATCGCGATTGGCTCCGGCGGCCCGTACGCGCAGGCGGCGGCGCGCGCCATGCTGGAAAACACCGAGCTTAGCGCTCGCGACATTACTGAAAAAGCCTTGGGTATTGCAGGCGACATCTGCATTTACACCAACCACAATCTGACTATTGAAGAATTAGCGTCCAAAGCGTAAGGATCGAAACTATGTCTGAGATGACTCCGCGCGAGATTGTCAGCGAACTGAACAGATTTATCATCGGCCAGGATGGCGCCAAGCGTGCTGTGGCGATCGCCCTGCGCAACCGCTGGCGTCGTATGCAGCTGGAAGAAGATCTGCGCCATGAAGTTACGCCGAAAAATATTCTGATGATTGGCCCGACCGGCGTCGGTAAAACCGAAATCGCCCGCCGTCTGGCCAAGCTGGCTAACGCGCCTTTTATCAAGGTAGAAGCCACCAAGTTCACCGAAGTGGGCTACGTGGGCAAAGAAGTGGATTCCATTATCCGCGACCTGACCGATGCCGCAATGAAAATGGTGCGTATGCAGGCGATTGAACGGAATCGCTACCGCGCCGAAGAGATGGCGGAAGAGCGCATTCTCGACGCCCTGATCCCACCGGCGAAAAATAACTGGGGCCAGGCGGAGCAAAATGCTGAGCCATCCGCCGCGCGTCAGTCCTTCCGTAAAAAACTGCGTGAAGGCCAGCTGGATGATAAAGAGATTGAAATCAATCTGGCTGCCGCACCGATGGGCGTGGAAATCATGGCGCCTCCGGGCATGGAAGAGATGACCAGCCAGCTGCAATCGATGTTCCAGAATCTGGGCGGCCAAAAGCAGAAGCCGCGCAAGCTGAAAATCAAAGATGCGATGAAGCTGCTGGTGGAAGAGGAAGCGGCCAAACTGGTTAATCCGGAAGAGCTGAAAGAAGAAGCGATCGAAGCGGTTGAGCAACACGGCATCGTGTTTATCGATGAGATCGATAAAATCTGTAAGCGCGGCGAAACCTCCGGCCCGGACGTTTCACGCGAAGGCGTGCAGCGTGACCTGCTGCCGCTGGTGGAAGGCTGTACCGTCTCTACCAAGCACGGCATGGTGAAAACCGACCATATTCTGTTTATCGCTTCCGGCGCATTCCAGGTTGCCAGCCCGTCCGATCTGATCCCGGAGCTGCAAGGCCGTCTGCCGATTCGCGTTGAGCTGCAGCCGCTGACCGTGAATGATTTCGAGCGTATCCTGACCGAGCCAAGCGCTTCGGTAACCGTGCAGTATAAAGCGCTGATGGGTACGGAAGGCGTGAATATCAGCTTTACCGATGATGGCATTCGTCGCATCGCCGAAGCCGCCTGGCAGGTTAACGAAACCACCGAGAACATCGGTGCGCGTCGTCTGCACACGGTGCTGGAGCGTCTGATGGAAGACATTTCCTATGACGCCAGCGATCGCAACGGCGACAGCATTACTATCGATGCCGCGTACGTTTCGCAGCATCTGGATCAGCTGGTTGCTGACGAAGATCTTAGCCGCTTCATTCTGTAATCACGCATTATTCTTAATAAGGAGGCTACGGCCTCCTTTTTTTATGCCTGTTCGCCATGCTTAACCTGAGCCAATTTGACAGAGATTAACATGCTGCGCGTCCTGCCGCCGTAGACTCCATCTACCCCTTTTGGATTAACAACAGCGGCGGTCTCGCTTATGGAACAGATTCAACCGGCTCCTTTATTTCATTTTCGCGCCTGGCTGGAAAGCCTGCGTTTACGTACGCTGCCGCTGGCGTTCGCCTCTATTCTCACCGGCTCCGCGCTCGCCTGGTGGCAAGGCTCCTTCAACCTGACCATTGCCCTGCTCTGCTTTCTTACCAGCGGCCTGCTACAGGTGCTTTCAAATCTGGCTAATGATTATGGCGATGCCGTAAAAGGCAGCGACGGCAGCGCCCGCCTCGGCCCGCTGCGCGGTATTCAAAAAGGCGCGATTACCTTAGCGCAGCTGCGCAGGTCGATCATTATCGCTACCGCAATGGCGCTGATGTGCGGCATTTTACTGATTAGCTATGCCTGCGATTCGTTAAGCGACGTGTTTAGCTTTCTGCTGTTGGGCGCGCTGGCGATCGTGGCGGCCATCGCCTATACCGTGGGTAAAAAACCCTATGGCTATTTAGGTTTAGGCGATCTCTCGGTGCTGATATTTTTCGGCTGGCTGGGCGTCAGCGGCAGCTTTTACCTGCAAAGCCATCTTATCGCGCCGCTGGTGTTGTTACCGGCCACGGCCTGCGGCCTGCTGGCGGCGGCGGTGCTTAATATCAATAACCTGCGCGATATCGAAACCGATCGTCAGTGCGGCAAAATGACGCTGGCGGTGCGCCTCGGAGGCGATAACGCCCGGCGCTATCATCTTTTACTGCTGAGCGGCGCGCTGCTCTGCTTCGCCCTGTTCGCCTACCTGGGCGGCGCGGGCTGGGGAAGCTGGCTGTTTCTGCTCGCCGTGCCGCTGTTCTGGCGCCAGGGCCGCTATATTCTGCGTGAAAAGTCCCCTGCAGCTATGCGTCCGATGCTGGAGAAGACCGTAAAAGCGGCATTATTAGCGAACGTACTGTTTTCTATAGGAATGCTGCTTTGATTGATGTATCGCAACTTTTGCACCATTGATGATTTTGCCAACAACTTAAATAAAGCGATATACTTACCGCTCCTGTGGCAAACAGACGAAAATCCTATGAAATACGATACTTCCGAACTCTGCGACATCTATCACGAGGATGTAAACGTGGTAGAGCCCCTCTTCTCCAATTTTGGAGGTCGCACCTCGTTTGGCGGCCAAATCACGACGGTGAAATGTTTCGAGGACAACGGCCTGTTATACGACCTGCTGGAAGAAAATGGCCGCGGTCGTGTGCTGCTGGTGGATGGCGGCGGCTCGGTACGGCGCGCATTGGTTGATGCGGCGCTGGCGCAGCTGGCGGTGCAAAATGAATGGGAAGGCATCGTGGTTTATGGCTCGGTGCGTCAGGTTGACGATCTGGAAGAACTGGATATTGGTATTCAGGCTATCGCCGCGATTCCGGTTGGCGCGGCGGGCGAAGGCATCGGCGAAAGTGATATTCGCGTGAATTTCGGCGGCGTGACCTTCTTTTCCGGCGACCATCTGTACGCTGACAACACCGGTATTATCTTAGCGGAAGATGCGCTGGATATTGAATAGCGGGTTCTGAATCCATCCGGGGCTTGCGCACTGGGTGTATCGCGGACAGCAAAAACGGGTGCCTGGGCACCCGTTTTTTATGTTCGATGAAAGCAGCATCCGTGCGGATTAAACTTCTTCCATCTTACCTAACAAAGCCCGCAGGCGCTCCTGCCACTGGCCCTGTTCTTCTTTCAGATGCTGGTTTTCACGCACCAGCGCTTCGCTGTTTCCCGAGGCCTGCTGAACTTCATGCTTCAGGCTGTTGTTCTGCTCTTTCAGCTCTTCGATTTCCATCTGCAGCAGCGTGATGGTATCAATCGCCTGCTGTACTTTGGCTTCCAGTTTCTCGAATACTTCAAATGACATTCTATGACTTCTCCTAATCGCAAGGCGTTGATGATGCCAGCCGCAGACGACGAGACATCACAAAAATACGTAAAAGACCCTAACACTCCGATTGTAAGTAGCCGCACAGCCCAAGTCCAGCGGCGAACCGTTGTGAAGCGCAGTATGTAACAATTTTCAGCATATACCGACAGCAGCATAGCGCGTTATGTCGTAATAATGACGTATATGTTAATAAAACGAACGCAACGTGGTGCCAGCAGGCGCAAAAAGCACATTAAAGAACCGGTAAAGACGCGAAAACGCGCATTTTTTTGATGCACCACACAGTTTTAACGTTCGCTATTTCTCGTTTATGCGCGTTAACGATAAATTCACACCAGCCCTACAATTGTTTGGGTGGATCAATGGAATGAAAACAACGATTGATAAAATTTAACCTCGCCTTCAGGAATTTCATTATGAGCCAGACAGCAACTAGCACACTTAAAGGTCAGTGCATTGCCGAATTTCTTGGAACCGGCATGATCATCTTCTTCGGTGCGGGTTGTGTCGCCGCCATGAAGCTTGCCGGTGCCGCTTTCGGCCAGTGGGAAATCTGCATTATCTGGGGCCTGGCCGTTTCCATGGCTGCCTATATGACCGCGGGCGTTTCAGGCGCGCATCTGAACCCTGCCGTTACCGTCGCACTTTGTTTGTTCGCCAACTTTGAAGGCCGCAAAGTCGTGCCTTATATTGTGGCGCAGATTGCTGGCGCGTTTAGCTCTGCCGCGCTGGTCTACGGCCTCTATTACAATCTGTTTATCGATTATGAAGCCAGTCACCAGTTGCTGCGTGGTAGCGTAGAAAGTCTCGATCTGGCCGGGATCTTCTCGACCTACCCTAATCCGCATATCAGCGTAGGTCAGGCATTTTTGGTCGAGATGGTGATTACCGCAGTGCTGATGTCGGTGATTATGGCGCTGACCGATGACGGCAACGGCGTACCGCGTGGTCCGCTGGCGCCGTTACTGATCGGCCTGCTGGTTGCGGTTATCGGCGGTGCAATGGGTCCGCTGACCGGCTTTGCATTAAACCCGGCACGTGATTTTGGCCCGAAAATTTTTGCCTGGCTGGCAGGCTGGGGCAACGTCGCCTTTACCGGCGGTCGTGATATTCCTTATTTCCTCGTGCCGATTTTTGGCCCGCTGGTGGGTGCCTGCCTGGGCGCATGGGGATATCGCTCGCTGATCTGCCGTCACCTGCCCTGCAACCTGAATATCACGCAGGAGACTAAAGCGGAAAAGCCAGTCGCACGCGCTGAGCAACGTAAAGCGTAACCCTGTTCAATCTTTGCACATCAGGAATTGATTATGTCTACAGATAAAAAATATATTGTCGCGCTCGATCAGGGTACGACCAGCTCGCGCGCCGTGGTTCTCGACCATGACGCCAATATCGTTGCGGTCTCACAACGTGAATTTACGCAGATCTACCCGAAAGCAGGCTGGGTTGAACACGACCCCATGGACATTTGGGCTTCACAAAGCTCGACGCTGGTTGAAGTGCTGGCGCATGCGGATATCAATTCCGATCAGATTGCCGCCATCGGCATCACTAACCAGCGCGAAACGGCGATTGTCTGGGATAAAGAATCAGGCAAACCGATCTATAACGCGATTGTCTGGCAGGATCCGCGCACGGCCGACTACTGCGAAAAGCTGAAAAAAGAGGGGCTGGAAGAGTATATCCAGCACACCACCGGCCTGGTGATTAACCCTTATTTCTCCGGCACCAAAGTTAAATGGATTCTCGATCACGTTGAGGGCGCCCGCGAACGCGCCAAACGCGGCGAACTGCTGTTCGGCACCGTAGATACCTGGCTTATCTGGAAAATGACGCAGGGACGGGTGCATGTTACCGATCACACCAACGCGTCACGTACCATGATGTACAACATTCACAAGCTGGAATGGGATCAGCGCATGCTGGATATCCTCGATATTCCGCGTGAAATGCTGCCGGAAGTGAAATCCTCTTCTGAGGTTTATGGTCAAACCAACATCGGCGGTAAAGGCGGCACGCGTATTCCTATTGCCGGTATCGCAGGCGATCAGCAGGCGGCGCTTTACGGCCAGCTCTGCGTGCTGCCGGGTATGGCGAAAAACACCTACGGCACCGGCTGCTTTATGTTGATGAACACCGGCGCTGAAGCAGTGACCTCTACGCATGGCCTGTTAACCACCATCGCCTGCGGCCCGCGCGGCGAAGTTAACTACGCGCTGGAAGGCGCGGTGTTTATCGGCGGCGCGGCGATTCAGTGGCTGCGCGATGAGATGAAACTGATCAGCGATTCTGCCGACTCAGAATATTTCGCCATGAAAGTCAAAGATTCAAACGGCGTGTATATGGTTCCAGCCTTTACCGGCCTGGGCGCGCCTTACTGGGACCCGTATGCGCGCGGTGCGCTGTTCGGCCTGACGCGCGGCGCCAACGCCAACCATATTATCCGTGCGACGCTGGAATCCATCGCCTATCAGACGCGTGACGTGCTGGAAGCGATGCAGAACGATGCGAATACGCGCCTGCAGTCGCTGCGCGTTGACGGCGGCGCCGTCGCTAACAACTTCCTGATGCAGTTCCAGTCCGATATCCTCGGCACCCGCGTAGAGCGGCCGGAAGTGCGCGAAGTCACCGCGCTGGGCGCGGCTTACCTTGCCGGTCTGGCGGTGGGCTTCTGGAAAGATCTGGAGGAAGTGCGCGCTAAATCCATTATTGAGCGTGAATTCCGCCCCAGCATCGAAACCACCGAGCGTAACTATCGCTACGCTGGCTGGCGTAAAGCCGTGGCCCGTGCGCAGGCATGGGAAGAACACGAAGAGTAATGTTTCAGGCCCGCGTCGCCAGCTGGCGCGGGCTTTTCTCTCCCCTCTCCCCGCTGTGATACACTTTTGCCTCATTTGTTTTTCCGAGGCTGGTCATGAAACGAGAACTCGCCATTGAATTTTCCCGCGTTACCGAAGCTGCCGCGCTGGCAGGCTATAAATGGTTAGGTCGCGGCGACAAAAATCAGGCTGATGGCGCGGCGGTCAACGCCATGCGCATTATGCTCAACAAGGTTGATATCGACGGTCAGATTGTTATCGGTGAAGGCGAAATCGATGAAGCGCCGATGCTCTACATCGGTGAGAAAGTCGGCACCGGCAACGGCGATGGTGTTGATATTGCCGTCGATCCGATTGAAGGCACGCGCATGACCGCGATGGGTCAGGCGAATGCGCTGGCGGTGCTGGCAGTGGGCGATCGCGGCACCTTCCTGCATGCGCCTGATATGTATATGGAAAAGCTGATTGTCGGCCCAGGCGCGAAAGGCCATATCGATCTCACTCTGCCGCTGGAAACTAACCTGAAAAATATCGCGGCGGCGTTGGGTAAATCGCTCGGCGAGCTAACGGTATCCATTCTGGCGAAGCCGCGGCATGATGGCGTGATTAAGCAGATGCAGCAGCTGGGCGTGCGCATCTTTGCGATTCCAGATGGCGATGTCGCCGCCTCGATCCTGACCTGTATGCCCGATAGCGAAGTTGACGTGCTGTACGGTATCGGCGGCGCGCCGGAAGGCGTGATATCCGCTGCGGTTATTCGCGCGCTGGATGGCGATATGCAGGGGCGTCTGCTGCCGCGGCATGAGGTGAAAGGTGAAAGCGAAGAAAACCGTCGCCTCGGCGAGCAGGAGCTGGCGCGTTGCCAGGAGATGGGTATTAACGCGCATCAGGCGCTGACGTTAGAGATGATGGCGCGCAACGACAACGTGATTTTCGCCGCCACCGGCATTACCAGTGGCGACCTGCTGAAAGGTATTACGCGCCAGGGAAATATCGCCACCAGTGAAACGCTGCTGATCCGCGGTAAATCACGCACCATCCGCCGCATCCAGTCGATTCACTATCTCGACCGCAAGGATGCCGCGCTGCATCAGTGGCTCCTGTAAACATCAAACGGCCTGCGGTTCCGGGCCTTTTGATAGCGGCCACCAGCACAGCAGCATTAACAGGGCGGTCGCGCACATCAGCATGCCCAAACTAAACTGGCTGTTCTGCGGCAGCATCGCCGACAGCCAGGCAATCAAACCCGATCCCAGGTTTTGCAGCCCGCCGATAAGCGCCCCCGCCGTTCCCGCCAGCCAGGCATAGGGCTCCATCGCGCCGGACGTCGCCAGCGGAAACATCATTCCCGCGCCAAAGAAAAACAGCGAGGCCGGTACTAACAGCGTCCAGATATTCATAATGCCAAACCAGGCGGGCAGCCACATCAACACGCCAGCCAGCAGGCAGCTGTTTACCGCATACCACATCAGCGTATGGAAGCTTTTCTCGTCACGTCCGGCAAACCAGGCGCCAAAAAAGGCGGCCGGGATCGGCAGGATAAACAGAATGCTGACCGTCATGGCGTCCAGCCCCAGCACGCCGCCCATCAGAATGCCGCAGCTTGCCTCATAAACGGCGATGCCCGCCAGCGCGCCAATCAGCATAATCAGATAGCATACAAAGATGCGATCGCTGAGCAGAGGGCGGTAGCGCGAAAACAACGGTCGCATCTCGCCCACCGGCGGACGCGTTTCCGGTAGCCAGCGCGCCATGGCGCCAGTGACCAACAGGCACAGCAGCAGCAGAAACGCGAAACAGGCGTGCCAGCCAAACAGATGCGTCAGCATCGCGCCAATCATCGGTGCCACCAGCGGGCTAACCAGAATGCCCATATTCAACAGGCTGTTTGCCTGACGCAGCGCGCTTCCCGCGTAGAGATCGCGCGGCATGGTACGCGCCATCACGCCTGCCACACCGGTGCCCAGCCCTTGCAGGGCGCTGGCGGCGATCAGGGTATCAATAGAAGGCGCAAACAACGCGCCCAGCGCGCCGAGCATAAAAATAGTCATGCCCGCCAGAATCACCGGCTTACGCCCCACGCTATCGGAGAGCGGCCCGTAAACCAGCTGGGAGCCGCCGTAGGTCATCAGGTAGGCGGCCATCACGCGCTGCATGACGCCGTCGCGTACGTTAAACGATGCGGCAATATCAGCCATTGCCGGAACATAAATGGTTTGCGCCATCTGTCCTACCGCTACCAATATAATCAGCATCAGTAACAGGTGTCCGTTTTCTATCTTTTTCATAGCCACTTAGCGGAAAGTTGCAGGATAAAAGCCCGCTGTTTCGTTGTTATTCAGCAAATCAGCAGGCGTTTCAGGTTTGATGGCGGCAAAAATACCAGTTTGCTCAGGGAAAGGAATCCGGCGATACGAAGTTTTTTTACTATTCTGTCAGCAGAAATTTCCCATCTTTGTAAAACTAACTATACGGCAGCACAAACTGAGCGCGCATTTTGTCGCGCAGAGCTTTTCTGACGCCGACAAGGTGGAAAAAGCAGCGCTGAGTAGCGAAGATAAGCATAAAGCTAACCGCAGAGAGGAAACGTCATGGCTGAATGGGTTAACGGCAGCGTCACGGAAGTTACACACTGGACGGAGAGTCTGTTCAGCATCAAGGTTAATGCTCCCGTCACGCCCTTTACCGCAGGCCAGTTTGCCAAACTGGCGCTGGAGATCGACGGCGAACGCGTACAGCGTGCCTATTCATACGTTAATGCGCCCGCCAATCCCGCGCTGGAATTTTATCTGGTCAATGTTCCGGAGGGTAAGCTCAGCCCACGGCTGCATGTGCTACAGCCTGGCGATCGGCTGATGGTGACCAAAGAAGCGGCCGGATTTTTCGTGCTGGATGAAATACCTGAATGCCAAACTCTGTGGATGCTGGCGACCGGCACGGCCATCGGCCCCTACCTGTCGATTCTGCAACAGGGCGAAGGGCTGGAACGTTTCCAAAACCTGGTGCTGGTGCATGCCGCGCGCTACGCCGCCGACCTGAGCTATTTGCCGCTGATGCAGCAGCTGGAGCAGCGCTATGGCGGCAAGCTGCGTATCCAGACGGTGGTCAGTCGCGAAGAGAGCCCAGGCTCGCTAACGGGCCGCGTTCCGGCGCTGATTGCCAGCGGCGAGCTGGAGCAGGCGGTGGGGCTGCCGATGGACGCCGACAGCGGCCATATCATGCTGTGCGGTAACCCGCAGATGGTGCGTGATACCCAGCAGTTACTCAAAGAGACGCGTGCGATGAATAAACATCTGCGGCGTAAACCCGGTCACATCACCAGCGAACATTACTGGTAAGGGCTTTTTTCCACGCTGCGCTTGCCGAAATATCTCACCGGCTGCGCGGCGCGGCCATAACGATTTTCACCAGCGGAACCGCTCAGCAGCCCTAACTCGCATAGCATGGCGATAAAGATCAAGGCAGGCACGAAGCGCCCCAGGCCGCTATGCCAGGCCGTGCCTAACACGCCCCAGTTACCGGCCAGCAGTATCCAGGCGACCACCAACAGCAGCGCCCAGTAGCCGCGTTTGTTACGATCGTGCAGGCGTTTCACCAGCACTGCGCTGGCGGGCCACAGTAAACAGACCACGCAGAACGCTGCCGTCTGCGTATCCAGCAGATCGTTTCCCGCCAGCGTGAAAAGCGCCGTCATGGTCAACAGCCAGACTATCTGCCAAATCCAGAAGTCCCGCCGTCCCAGGCGACCACGATAAGAAAAACACCATTGCTGTAGCGTCATGCTTTCGTCCCGAGGAAAACTAAAAAGGGTTGCCGCAGTTTTTGACTTTGGCGGGTAAAAACCGTTCTAATCTGGGCTGAGTTTACTGGACGGGACAGAAAAAATGAAGAAAGCGCCAGGCTCTTTGCTGACGCCCATCCCAATACTGTTGGCACTGCTGACGGGTAGCGCCGCGCACGCCGATGAGGTCTCGCCGCGTAGCAGCGCCTTACCGACTGCGCCTTACCTGCTGCCAGGCGCACCGACATTTGATATGAGTATTGCGCAGTTTCGGGAAAAATATAATACGGCTAATCCGGATTTACCGCTCAGCGAATACCGGGCGGTGGACAGCCGACGGGATAAAAGTACGCTCACGCGCGCGGCCAGTAAGATCAGCGAAACGCTCTATGCTTCTACGGCACTGGAGCCGGGCACCGGGAAAATCAAAACGCTGCAAATTACCTGGCTGCCGATCCCTGGCCCCGATGAAAAAGCGGCGCAGGAGAAAGCACAGGCCTATATGGCAGCGCTGATGCGTTTCTTTGTGCCGACGCGTTCGCCAGAAGAGAGCCGTAAACGGCTGAATGAACTGCTGAGCAAAGGTAAAGGCGCGCGTTATTATACGCAGACCGAAGGGGCGCTACGCTTCGTGGTTGCCGACAACGGCGACAAGGGGCTCACCTTCGCTATCGAGCCGATTAAGCTGTCGCTGACAGCGCCCTAAGGCTTGTGCTTAAAATGACGAAAAGCAAAGCCATTCAGGTTTAACATCTCTATACTGTCTGGCAGACATCGCTGCCCGTCGGGCAGTGTACTTTACTGGTATTGCGTTACACGTGGAGGATATGATGCGACATCCATTAGTTATGGGTAACTGGAAACTGAACGGCAACAAAAAAATGGTCAGCGATCTGATCGATGGCCTGCGTAAAGAACTGAATGCCGTTCAGGGCTGTGGCGTTGCCATCGCCCCGCCAGTGATGTATCTGGATCAGGCGCAGCAGGCGCTGGCCGACAGTCAGATCGTACTGGGTGCCCAGAACGTTGATGTTAACCTGTCTGGCGCATTTACCGGTGAAGTTTCCGCCGACATGCTGAAGGATATTGGCGCGCGCTATATCATTATCGGCCATTCAGAACGTCGCACTTATCACAAAGAAAGCGATGAGTTTATTGCGAAAAAATTCGCCGTGCTGAAAGAAGCGGGCCTGACCCCGGTTCTCTGCATCGGTGAAACCGAAGCAGAAAACGAAGCAGGCAAAACCGAAGAAGTTTGCGCACGTCAGATTGACGCCGTGCTGGAAAGCCAGGGCGCAGCCGCGTTTAACGACGCAGTGATTGCCTATGAACCGATTTGGGCGATTGGTACCGGCAAATCAGCCACCCCGGCGCAGGCGCAGGCGGTGCATAAGTTCATTCGTGACCATATTGCGAAGAAAGATGCCAAAGTAGCCGAACAGGTTATTATCCAATACGGCGGCTCCGTGAACGATAAAAATGCCGCAGAGCTTTTCGCTCAGCCGGATATCGACGGCGCGCTGGTTGGCGGCGCTTCACTGAAAGCTGACGCCTTTGCCGTTATCGTCAAGGCCGCTGCCGCAGCGAAAGCCTGATGCTTCACGGGCGGCGCTGTCGCCCGTTTTCCATTACCTCTTAATGCAGCAGCGTACAGCTGTGCTCCTGCACCTCTTCAGCCGAAGCCCGATTCATTTTCAGCCAGTTTCGCTCAATCGCCATTAATGCCAGCCGTCCGTCGGATAAGCTTGCCAGCGCCAGGCCATATTTCCCCATATTCTGCTGTGCCTGCGGCACTTCCTGCATCAAACGGATAAAACTGCTCTGCTGAGCCAGTTCAGCAGAGGTCAGGGTACGAATCAGCCAGCGATGCTGCTGTAGCGTCTGCGGCTGCCAGCGCGCATTGAGCTGCGGCGTTAAGCTGTCCAGCTGCCGTCGCACCTCAGGACGTAAACAGGAAATATGAATGTGTAGCTGGTTCTGCGTGCGGCCATATTCAGAATTGATGGTTAACGAAATAACGCTATCAGGCACCGCAGAGCCATGACGCATGGTCAGCAGCGCTCGCTGTTGCCAGGCGAGGGCAAAGAAGTTGGGCGTGGCGGGATCCTGTAGCGCCGGGCTTTCGATACCGCTGATGCGGGCGACAGGCATTAATAAATATTGCAAAGCGCCGTTACGGTCTTTCAGGGTGACATAGCCTGCATCGAGATCGACGCGCTGGCAGGGAGCAGGATCGTTTCTTTGCTGCTGTCCCGGCACGCACTGCTGGCTAATAATCTGCCACAGCGCGTTGCCGTTATGATGGAAATGCCATGCGGCAAAAGCCAGCGCGATAACAATAAAAACAATAACAAGCGCAACGATTTTTACCGCACGTGCGTGGGCTGACATAGCAACTCCTCCTGATGATTGCGGACAATCCTCGTTCCCTTAACCAGAATTGTCACGCTAACTCATCAAAGGAGAACACACTAACGTTTCATTACCTGGTCGTAACTACCGCCTTCTGCAAAATGGGTTTTCTGCGCCTGCGTCCAGCCGCCAAATTTGTTATCAACAGTGAACAGTTTCAGCGGCGTAAAGGTGCTGGCATATTTTTTCGCCACTTCGGCATCACGCGGACGATAGAAGTTTTGCGCAGCGATAGCCTGCCCTTCCGGCGAGTAGAGATAATTCAGATAGTCGTTAGCCGCTTTGCGCGTGTCACGGTCATCAACCACGCGATCCACCACGGATACGGTCGGCTCGGCAAGAATCGACTCGCTGGGGGTAATAATCTCAAACTGATCTTTGCCCAGTTTGTTTACCGCCAGATACGCTTCGTTTTCCCAAGCGATCAGCACGTCGCCAATGCCGCGTTCGACAAAGGTGTTGGTTGCGCCGCGCGCGCCGGAATCCTGTACTTCTACGTTTTTAAACAGCGCTTTGACAAAATCCAGCGCTTTGCTCTGATCGCCGTTATTCTGATCCAGGGCGTAGCCCCAGGCGGCCAGATAGTTCCAGCGTGCGCCGCCAGAGGTTTTTGGATTCGGGGTAATTACCGCCACGCCAGGCTTCAGCAGATCGGGCCAGTCGTGGATCTGTTTCGGATTGCCTTTACGTACCAGAAAAACAATGGTGGAGGTATAAGGCGCAGAATTATTCGGCAGACGTTTTATCCACGCTTTATCCACCCGGCCACGCTCGGCAATGGCATCAATATCAGAGGCCAGCGCCAGCGTCACCACATCGGCGCGAATACCGTTGATAACCGAGGTCGCCTGCTTACCGGAGCCGCCGTGCGACTGGCGAATAACGATATTGTCGCCGGTTTCCTGCTTGTAATGCGCGCTGAAGGCTTTGTTATATTGTTCATACAGCTCACGCGTTGGATCGTAAGACACGTTCAGCAGCTCAATATTTTTTGCCAGTACGCTTGTCGATGCCAGCAAAACCGCCAGCCCCAGACTCCACTTATTCATTGCACGCTCTCCCGGAAGGTTGTTAACGGAAGCGTGACATAAAGCTAACTGCGTTTTAAAGAATTAAAAAGGAAAGGTTATTACTTTATGGAATATATAGAGAGGTAAATCGGGCGCCGTGAACACAGCGCCCTGAAAAGCATTAATAAAGTTTTTTCGCGGTTTCCAGCCAGTCGCGTTTGAAAGGACGCTTCATGTTCTCAATGGCATCGATGATATCGTGATGCACCATCTTCTCATTCTGAATACCTACGCAGCGACCGCCGTAGCCCTGCAGCAGCAGCTCAATGGCATAAGCCCCCATACGTGAGGCCAGAATACGGTCATAAGCGACCGGCGCCCCGCCACGCTGAATATGACCCAGCACGGTGGCACGCGTTTCACGTTTGGTTTCCGCTTCGATATATTTCGCCAGATCATCGATATCGCAAATGTGCTCGGTAATCGCAACGATGGCATGTTTTTTACCTTTCTCGATACCGGCTTTGATCTCCTGAACCAGCTCTTCACGCGTGTAAGGAATTTCCGGCAGAACGATAAATTCACAGCCACCGGCAATCGCCGCCGCCAGCGTCAGATCGCCGCAGTAACGTCCCATCACTTCAACGATAGAAATACGCTGATGTGAAGAGGAGGTATCACGCAGGCGGTCAATCGCTTCAACCACCGTTTCCAGCGCCGTGAAATACCCGATGGTATAGTCGGTTCCGGCAACGTCGTTATCAATGGTGCCCGGCAAGCCAATGCAGGGGAAACCCATTTCAGTCAGGCGTTTCGCGCCCATGTAAGAGCCGTCGCCGCCAATCACCACCAGCGCATCGATATTGCGCTTTTTCATGTTCTCAATAGCGATCTGGCGCGTTTCTTCATTACGGAATTCAGGGAAACGCGCGGAGCCGAGAAAGGTACCGCCGCGGTTGATCATGTCAGAAACGCTGTAGCGGTCGAGGTTAATCATCCGGTCTTCATACAAGCCGAGATAGCCATCATAAATGCCACAAACTTCCAGTCCTTCACTCAGGGCGGAGCGGACTACACCGCGAATGGCTGCGTTCATCCCTGGGGCGTCGCCGCCGCTTGTCAGTACACCGATTTTCTTAATCATGGCTACCTCTGGACTTAATACTTAATGATGAATTCGTTACGCCGGAAAGGTTCGACGTCCGCTCTGTGTCCGATCTTACCGACTCATAATGGCAAATAGTATATCAAACCCCTGTAGCTGAATTGATTCAGGTCAGGCTAGTTTCGGGTAAAAACCTTTACGCAATGTGACTTTGTGTCTCGCTTAAAAGCCAGGCTGATATTATTTCACACTTCCGCTTATAAAAAACCCTGCGGCTCGGTATGGGCGACAGAACAGGGATCCTGATGGATGATGATATCCGAGCCAGGAAATTGCTTTAAAAGCGCCTGCTCAACCTGCTCCGCCACATGATGCGCCTGAATTAACGGCAAATTATCTTCTATTTCAAGGTGGACCTGAATAAAGCGCGTTGGGCCGGATTGCCTTGTGCGTAAATCGTGCGCACCCTGTACGCCGGGCCAGGTGGTGACGATCTGAACAATCTGCTGCCGCTCCGCATCGGGCAGCGCGCGGTCAAGAAGGGACTGCACGGCATCGTAGCCCATCCGTAATGCACTAAACAGAATCCATACGCCAATACCTAACGCAAACAGCGCATCGGCGCGGGTAAAGCCATACCAGCTCAGCGCTAACGCCAGTAGAATTGCGCCGTTCATCAACACATCAGATTGATAATGCAGCATATCGGCACGAATCGCCTGGCTGTGGGTTTTGCGCACAACCCAACGCTGAAAAGTAACCAGCAGCAGCGTAGAGAGCAAAGCAACCAGCGTCACCGTTATGCCCACCAGCGGCGCATGCAGCACGCCCGGACTGGCTAAATGCTGAATGCCGGTGAGAAACAGAAACAGGGCGGAGCCGGAAATAAACATGCTTTGCGCCAGCGCCGCCAGCGATTCCGCTTTGCCATGGCCGAACGTATGCTCCTCATCCGCAGGCTGCAATGAGTAGCGTACCACTAAAAGATTAGTCAGTGAGGCGGCGGTGTCCACCAGCGAATCGACCAGCGCCGCCAGCACGCTCACCGAACCGGTATACCACCAGGCAACAATTTTGATCAGTAACAGCAGCACCGCCAGCGCCGTGGCTGCCATCGCCGCCCGGTTAACCAACCGCGCATAGGAAGCTATCATCCGCACCCTCGCTAAAAAAATAAAAGCTAAGTATAAGGGCTGTATCGCAAAATGAGGCAGAGTGAGCGCCAGAATCTCGACACTCACGCTGAAGGTACTGAGGTTAAAGCCTGCAAAAGTTTAACTGAAGAAGCCAGATTATTACTGTAAAAAATGTCGCCGATAAATGAAAAATAATCCGTCAGCGATTACTATCCTTTTTAATAACATCACAAAACTCGCTAATTTTCGCAATTAAAACGCCCTTCTTCATTATTCCTTTCGATATATAGCCCACCGCGCAATAACGCTATAAGTTGAAAATAGCAATTATCACAAAGCGTATTGTCTGTTGCGGTTAACCGGTTCAACAGGCTCCGCTTAACACCACAATCTATGCAATATTTTAGTGATAAGAAACGCATAGCGTTAAAGTTTCATCCGTTTTTATAATGAGGAGGTATAATCTGCTACTTCAGGTTGCTGAACTTTTTAATCCCCTTCTGCCAACCGGCGTTCGTATGAATTTTACTAACCAGTTCCTCGACCGCTGAGGAAACTGACTCAACGGAAATATCCTCTACCCGTTTTCCTTCATGAAGAAGGATATGTTTTACGCCTAAAGGGTACCAGCGTTGATATTTTTCTGGCCGGGACTCAAATAAAGCGACGACGGGAACCTGTAGTGCGGAGGCAAAATGTACCGGCGCGCTGTCGGCAGAAACAATGAGGTCAAGGTGAGTCATGGCAGCCACAAGATCGGAAACGGTTTCCGTTGACACCCGTTGCACATCGTCCCCGTTCATCCAGCTAAAAGAAAAGTGGTCCTGTGGCGAAACAAAAAAGATTATTTCATACGTTTCTGACAGCATTTCAGTTAGCGCCTGCCACTTGTCCCATGACCAGCGTCGATTGACGCTATTATTTGAGACAAAAAAACCTATTTTAGGCTTTGCCCTGTTTTTAAGCCGCCTGCGCCAGAGCGTGATGATATCCGTACGCGGGTAAACGCGAAGACGTAGCTGGTCTGGTTCGGGCTTCACCAGCTCGGGCAAAAGGTTAAAACCGGACAACGCCTCATGCTCGATGATCCGGGAATCAACATGGCTTTGCACCCGATCGTCAAACTCGGTATCGGCATTATGCCAGCGGCAATCCGGCACAGACAGCCGCTTTGCAAAACGAATTGCACTCCTGCTCATCCCACCATTCGGAATAATAAGTAAATCAAATTTAAGCCTTCGCAGAGTAATGATTAGGTTTAGTCTGTCTATGAGTGCGTTAAAAAAACCGGGCCTGGGATTTTTTTGATAATTTTTTGAGTAGATATAATAATGAATTTCATCAACATCACTATTATTATCGAGAACGGGAGCATTATACTTATTTGCCAGCACATGGATTTCCGCTTGCGGCCAACGACGCCGTAAAGAATGCAGCAGCGGTGTCGTACAAACCATGTCGCCAAGAAAATCAATGCGGATAACTAAAATTTTATTTATTTTTTCCTGATCCATCAGCCTTCCTTAATTAAGCTATCAATGACTCTTATTCCGCCACCCCAGATAAAAACCTCTTAACCATTCCCTTTAGATTTTCAGGATGCATTAGAGTTCAGGACTGTATAAAATAACCTATACAGAAAACCATAAAAATATAATTATTTTTATGCCCCATGAGCAAGTTGGTTATCGCAAAAGTGCCCGCGGTATCACCTAAAATACCCTGTAAGGAAAATTTACAGCGATCAACTTTATGGCAATAAAAACGTCATGGTTTTCAACATAAAGAGATCATTTACCACTTTTATTTTCTATCTAAAAAAACCATTCATCATTTATTATTCTCAGGCAAGAGGGCTTTGTCATACGCTTTGTGAAAATGCGTAATGCTATTGCTATAATTAAACGCATTGGTGAAATATTGCGGCGCGACCGGACAAGGATTTTGCAACAGTTTGTAGCTGCTCCAGAGGCAAATGATTTGTGGGTGTTGTTGAGCGGCTGATCCAGGAAAAATGATTAGTGGGGGTTGTTGAGCGGCTGATCCAGGAAAACGATTTGCGGGTGTTGTTGAACTGCTGCTGCCGGGGAAAAACGATTTGCGGGGTTTTAGCCAGCTGCGGATAAAAAAAAACCCCCTCATCATGAGGGGGAAGACAGGGATGGTGTCTATGGCAAGGAAAACAGGGATACTATGTTACTGGTTACTGCCGGCACTACTCACTTCATGCAGCGGTGAAACCTGCTGCAGATTCGTCAGCCTGCGCAACTCGTTCATACGTTGCTCATGCTTCTGTTGCAAAACAGCTTGTTGCTGCGGCGTTAGCAGGTGATACATCTGGTTGCGAATGCGGGCCATCTCGACCTGCCGCGTAACCTGCTCCTGTGCTAACTTCTCTGCCTGGCTCTTCACAGCTGTTTCATTAAACTTTTCTGCAATGACCAGATTATGCAGAGTTTCTAAATCGCTCACGTTCACGGGAGGACGCTCATGTTGCGTTTGCTGCATCAGGTCCCGCATCTGCTGACGCTGTTGCTCCGAAAGCTTAATGCCGTCAAACATATGGCTTTGCGGATTTTGCGCTATGCTGCCAGTCATCAATTCGCCTGGTGGATGCATCCCGTCAATCGTCGTAACGTCTGCTGCCCACGCGCTGGAGTAACTAAAAACCACCGAGGCTGAAGCAAAGACGGCGGCGGTTACTTTGCGCATCGTTTACTCCCACATTCGTTTGCATCATTTGATTCAACGAGGTTCAGACTACAGAGATAGCTGCAAACTAGCGTCAGGGGGTGTAAAACTACGTAAAGCGATGGAATGGGGTAGGCGATCACGCTATTTTGCCTGCGGAGGGCTTAAGAAAATGAATAAAATCCTGTTGGTTGATGATGACCGCGAATTAACTTCGCTGCTTAAAGAACTGCTTGAAATGGAAGGGTTTGACATCGTTGTCGCCTCAGATGGAGAACAGGCGCTTAGCCTGCTCGACGACACGATCGATCTGTTATTACTTGATGTGATGATGCCTAAAAAGAACGGCATCGATACCTTAAAAGAACTGCGTCAGCAGTACCAAACGCCGGTGATTATGTTGACCGCGCGCGGCAGTGAACTGGACCGCGTTTTAGGTCTTGAGCTGGGCGCCGATGATTATCTACCCAAGCCTTTCAACGATCGCGAACTGGTGGCGCGTATCCGCGCGATTCTGCGCCGTTCCAGCTGGAGCGAACAGCAGCAACAGCACGACAACAGCTCGCCAACGCTGGAAGTTGACTGTCTGCGCCTGAATCCGGGGCGTCAGGAAGCCAGCTTCGATAACATTACGCTCGATTTAACCGGTACCGAATTTACCCTGCTCTATCTGTTGGCTCAGCATCTTGGTCAGGTGGTCTCGCGCGAGCATTTAAGTCAGGAGGTGCTGGGTAAGCGTTTGACGCCGTTCGATCGCGCTATCGATATGCATATCTCTAACCTGCGCCGTAAACTGCCTGAACGCCGCGACGGCCATCCCTGGTTTAAAACGCTGCGCGGTCGTGGATATCTGATGGTCTCCGCCTCATGATAAGCAGCCTGACCACCCGCATCTTTGCCATCTTCTGGTTAACGCTGGCGCTGGTTCTGATGCTGGTGTTAATGCTTCCTAAGCTTGATTCGCGTCAGCTTACCTCGCTGCTGGAAAATGAGCAGCGTCAGGGCACGATGATTGAGCAGCACGTTGAGGCGGAGCTTATGCAGGATCCGCCGAATGATTTGATGTGGTGGCGTCGGCTGTTCCGCGCCATCGACAAATGGGCGCCGCCCGGTCAACGCCTGCTGCTGGTCACCAGCGAAGGGCGCGTGATTGGCGCTCAGCACAATGAAATGCAGATTATCCGTAACTTTATCGGGCAATCTGACAATGCCGATCATCCCCAGAAAAAGAAATATGGCCGCGTCGAGCTGGTAGGGCCTTTTGCCGTACGTGACGGTGAAGATAATTACCAACTCTATCTGATGCGTCCGGCCAATAGCTCTCAGCTGGATTTTATCAACCTGTTGTTCGACCGCCCGCTGTTGCTGTTGATTGTCACCATGCTTATCAGTGCGCCGCTGCTGCTGTGGCTGGCCTGGAGCCTGGCAAAACCGGCGCGTAAGTTAAAACACGCGGCGGACGAGGTCGCCAGCGGCAATCTGCGTCAGCATCCGGAACTGGAAGCGGGGCCGCAGGAGTTTCTTGCCGCCGGTTCCAGCTTTAATCAGATGGTCAGCGCGCTGGAGCGTATGATGACCTCGCAACAGCGTCTGCTTTCCGATATTTCTCACGAGCTGCGTACGCCGTTAACGCGCCTGCAGCTGGCCACCGCGCTGATGCGTCGCCGCTATGGCGAAGGCAAAGAGTTGGGCCGTATTGAGCTGGAAGCGCAGCGTCTCGACGGCATGATCAACGATTTGCTGGTGCTGTCGCGCACACAGCATAAAAACGCGTTGGTTAGCGAAGCGATGAAGGCAAACCACCTGTGGAATGGCGTACTGGAAGATGCCAAATTTGAAGCAGAACAGATGGGTAAAAAGCTGGAGGTGCCCTATCCACCTGGCCCGTGGCCGCTGTACGGCAACCCGCATGCGCTGGAAAGCGCGCTGGAAAACATCGTACGCAATGCGCTGCGCTACTCCAACACGCATATTTCGGTCAGCTTCTCGGTTGATAACCAGGGCATTACGGTACATGTGGATGATGATGGTCCCGGCGTCAGCGAGGAAGATCGCGAACAGATATTCCGTCCCTTCTATCGCACCGACGAAGCGCGCGACCGGGAATCGGGCGGCACCGGTCTGGGCCTGGCGATTGTCGAAACGGCGATTCAGCAGCATCGCGGCTGGGTCAAAGCCGATGACAGCCCGCTCGGCGGCCTGCGTCTGACCATCTGGCTACCGCTGTACTCTGTGCGCTAATTTGTTATGCTCACGCCCTCGCTATCGGGGGCCTTATGCTGAACATCGTTTTATTTGAACCTGAAATTCCGCCGAATACCGGCAATATCATTCGCCTGTGCGCCAATACGGGCTTCCAGCTGCATCTGATTGAGCCGCTTGGCTTTACCTGGGATGACAAGCGCCTGCGCCGCGCCGGGCTTGATTATCACGAATTCACTGCGATTAAACGCCATGCCAACTTTGAAGCTTTTTGCCTTGATGAAAAGCCTGAGCGCCTGTTTGCGCTCACCACCAAAGGCACGCCTGAGCATAGCGCGGTCGAGTATCAAGTCGGGGATTATCTGCTGTTTGGCCCGGAAAGTCGGGGATTGCCCGATACCATTCTGGGTTCGCTGCCGCCGCAGCAGAAAATCCGCATTCCTATGCTGGCGCAAAGTCGCAGCATGAACCTGTCGAATGCGGTTTCGGTGGTGGTTTATGAAGCCTGGCGACAGCTGGAATATCGCGGCGCCCTGCTGAAAAGCTGACGCCAGCGCAGGGCGAGTCAGATGCCGTCGCCGTATTCAAAGCCAGCGATGGTGCCGTTGAAATGCTGATCCATATCCATAGATGGCTTATCGCTGGCCGGTTTGCCCACAATGCGCGCCGGTACGCCAGCAGCGGTAGTATGCGGCGGCACCGGCTGTAGCACCACCGATCCGGCGCCAATTTTCGCGCCGCGCCCAACTTCAATATTGCCAAGAATTTTCGCCCCGGCGCCAATCATCACGCCTTCACGAATTTTAGGATGGCGATCGCCGCTGGTTTTACCCGTTCCGCCCAGGGTAACCGACTGCAGAATAGAGACATCGTTCTCAACCACCGCCGTTTCACCAATCACAATGCCGGTGGCATGGTCGAGCATAATACCGCAGCCGATACGCGCGGCCGGATGGATATCCACGGCAAAGGAGACTGAAATTTCATTTTGCAGATAGACTGCCAGCGCTCGACGGCCTTCGTTCCACAGCCAGTGACCGATGCGGTAAGCCTGCAACGCATGGAACCCTTTCAGATAGAGCAGCGGCGTAGAGTATTTATCTATTGCCGGATCGCGCTGGCGAACGGCCAGAATATCGCGCGCCGCAGCGGCAATCATGGTTGGATCCTGACGATAAGCCTCTTCGACAATCTCGCGAATGGCAATAGCGGGCATAATGGCATTCGCCAGCTTATTTGCCAGCATATAACTCAGCGCGCCGCCGAGGTTCTCGTGCTTAAGCAACGTCGCGTGAAAAAAACTCGCCAGCATGGGTTCACAATCGGCAAGGGCGCGCCCTTCCGCTTTAATGTTATTCCAGACCAGCTGTAACTCTTCATCCGACATTGCTCTCTCCCGATAAAAAAATAGCGTCCGGTTGGCCCGGAACGCCACAGATATTCAGCCGGGCTTCCTGCCTCAGCGACTGCTCTTTTCATCCTTGCGGGTACGGCCCAGCAGATTTAATGCTGCCTCGCGCGCCGATTTTTCGCAATACAATACCTGATAAATTTGCTCGGTTATTGGCATTTCCACGCCGTAGCGGGCCGCCAGCGCACGTACCTCTTTGGTATTGCGATAGCCTTCCACAACCTGGCCTATTTTGGTCTGCGCGCTTTCCACGTCTTCGCCCTGCCCCAGCATGATGCCGAAACGGCGGTTACGTGACTGATTATCGGTACAGGTCAGCACTAAATCGCCCAGCCCCGCCATGCCCATAAAGGTGGTGGGATCGGCGCCCAGCGCCTCGCCAAGACGGCTCATTTCCGCCAGTCCACGGGTAATCAATGCGGTACGCGCATTCGCGCCAAAGCCGATACCGTCAGAGATGCCCGCGCCGATGGCGATCACGTTTTTCACCGCGCCGCCCAGCTGTACGCCAATAAAGTCAGGGTTGTTATACACGCGGAAGCTTTTCCCGCAGTGCAGCAGCTGTTGCAGATCGTCCGCAAACTGCGGATCGGTCGCGGCCAGCGCAATAGCAGTGGGCAGCCCTGCCGCCAGCTCTTTCGCGAAGGTCGGGCCGGATATCACCGCCAGCGGCAGCGTATCGCCAACAATTTCGCGCGCTACATCCTGCAACAGCCGTCCCGTTTCGCGCTCCAGCCCTTTGGTCGCCCATACAAGACGCGAGTCGGCACGCAAATGCGGCTTAACCTGCTGCAAAACTTCGCCGAAAACATGGCTCGGTACCACAATCAGCAAATCACGGCTGGCGGCAACGGCCTCGGCAAGGTCGGGTTCGGTAGAAAGGGTGGCGGGAAAAGCGACGTCCGGCAGAAAGGCCGCATTGCAGCGATCCGCTTCCAGCTGGGACAAATGTTGAGGATTATGGCCCCACAACAGCACCTGATGGCCGTTGCGGGCTAAGGTAATCGCCAGCGCGGTGCCGTAAGATCCGGCACCGAGCACGGTAACTGCTGCGTTACGCTTATTCATCAGGCATCCTGACGGGGTTCTTCGCCTTCTTGCTGCTGCAGATAGTTCATAAACAGCGCATCGAAGTTAACTGGCGCAAGGTTAAGCTGCGGGAAGGTGCCGCGTGAAACCAGATTGGTGATGCATTCACGGGCATACGGGAACAGAATATTCGGGCAGTAAGCGCCAAGGCAATGCGCCATCTGGGTGCCTTCGATACCGGAAATGGTGAAGATACCCGCCTGCTGCACTTCGCACAGGAACGCCGTTTCCGTACCAACGGACGCGGTTACCGTTACGCGCAGTACCACTTCGTAGATGCCTTCAGAGAGCTGGCTGGATGCGGTATCCAGATCCAGTTTTACTTCCGGCTCCCACTCTTTCTGGAAAACCTGCGGTGCGTTAGGCGCTTCAAAGGAAATATCTTTCGTATAGATACGCTGGATCTGGAATGACATTTCGCTGGTGTTTTGTTCTGACATTTTTATTGAGTCCTGTTAGTTAAAAAAATCCATCGTGGTGCCAGTTAAGCCATTATTTCAGCAAAGGATCAAGGCCTTCGCGGCTGTCCAGCGCATAAAGATCGTCACAACCACCGATGTGTTGTGCATCGATAAAAATCTGCGGTACGGTGGTGCGGCCGCTGCGCTTGATCATCTCTTCACGCTTATCTGCATCGCCATCGATCGGAATTTCCTGGAAAACGACGCCTTTCTGAGCCAGCAGCGCTTTCGCCCGATGGCAATAAGGGCAGGTCGCTTTGGTATACATCTCTACGTTAGCCATTTTCAGCACCTTTTAAGGTTATTTGCCGCGTACCAGCGGCAGATTTTCACTGCTCCAGCCAGCGATACCGTCTTTCAGTACGCTCACCTGCTCGAAACCTGCTGCGTTCAGCTGAGAAGCAGCATCAAAAGCGGAAGTCCCCGTCGCGCAGACTACAATTATGGGCTGAGCTTTATGCTTTTCCAATTCGCCGAAAGTGCCCTTCTTAATATCCGCCGCCAGAATGTTGTGCGCACCGGAAATATGGCCTTTACGAAAATCGTCGCGGGCGCGGGTATCCACAACCACCGCGTCTTCCTTGTTAATCAGGCGAGTCGCTTCGCCGCGGCTGATGGTTTTAACTTTAGAAAACATGCCCTTAAACGTGGCCACGAGCACCAAAACCAGCAATGCGACCCATGCCAGACAAAGAATGGGGTGATTGCTTGCGAATTGCATAATTTCTTGCATGAGGGGTAACAGCTCCCGACAGGGTTAATAAGCGAAAAATAGGTTTCTGAGTATACCTGCGCCACCTCGCATGTACAGTCGCGAAGCGGTGAGAGTCGTGTTTTCTGTGGCATAAAACGGAAAAAATTTGCCGTGGCGCAAACAATCCCGTGGCCTGACGATAAAAAGACGCGGCAGAGGCGGCAATTATCCGCTAATGTCCTTTTAATAGAGCCAATTGTCTCTTGCACCGCCTGTTGTACGGCAAAGAGAGACGTTTGAAACGAACAGAAACGCAAAAGCCTTGCCCATCGCTGGCAAGCGGCTATTCATCATGGAATAATCGCCCCCTTATGAGGGAAAAAGCATCGGTTTTACATACATGGACTTCAGGTAATTTTATGGCCGGTTATGCGCCGTTACGCACCAGCCTGTCCGCGATCTCCGCCAGCCTGTTATGTGCTGGCGTGTTGCTGTTGCCGCTGTATGCCAGCGCCGCGGATGACAATAAATCCCAGCTTAAATCGATTCAACAAGATATCGCTGAAAAAGAGAAAAGCGTTCGTTTACAAAAAGAACAGCGCAGCAAGCTGCTGGATGCCTTACAAAGTCAGGAAAAAATCATTGCCGAAGCCAGCCGGAAGCTGCGGCAAACGCAGCAGCTGCTGACGCGCCTGAACAAAGAGATCGACGCCCTCAACCGCTCTATCGCCCAGTTGCAAAAGCAGCAGACGCAGCAGGAAACTCTGCTGGCACAGCAGCTTGATGCGGCGTTCCGCCAGGGCAAGCACAGCGGGCTTCAGCTGCTGCTTAGCGGCGAAGAGAGCCAGCGCAACGAACGTATTCTTTCTTACTTCGGTTACCTCAACGAAGCGCGACAAAAAAGCATTGATGAACTGCAAAAAACGCGACGCGATCTCGCCACGCAAAAGGCGGATTTGCTGAACAAACAGAGCCAGCAAAAATCATTGCTCAGTGACCAGCAAACGCAACAGACGCGGCTGGAGCAGGCGCGCGCCGCCAGACAAAAAACGCTCACCACGCTGGAAAGCGCGCTGGAAAAAGACCAGGCCGACCTGGTAGAGATGCGCCAGAATGAAAGCCGCCTGCAGGATAAAATCGCCCGGGCCGAGCGCGAAGCAAAAGCGCGCGCCGAACGTGAGGCGCGTGAGGCGGAGCAGGTGCGTAAGCGCCAGGCGCAGGCGAAAGCCAAAGGCTCCACCTATAAACCCACTGAAAGCGAGCGTTCGCTGATGTCACGTACCGGCGGCCTGGGTCGTCCCGGTGGTCACGCGCTGTGGCCGGTACGCGGTCATATTGAGCATCGCTTTGGGGAAGCGCTTCAGGGCGAGCTGCGCTGGAAGGGCCTGGTGATCGACGCGCCGGAAGGCACCGAAGTCAAAGCGATCGCTGACGGGCGCGTGCTGATGGCCGACTGGCTGCAAGGTTACGGGCTGGTGGTGGTGGTTGAACACGGTAAAGGCGATATGAGCCTGTATGGTTATAACCAGAGCGCGCTGGTCACTACCGGCGCGCAGGTCAAGGCCGGACAGCCGATCGCGCTGGTCGGCACCAGCGGCGGCCGCGGCACGCCGTCACTCTATTTTGAAATCCGTCGTCAGGGACAGGCGGTCAATCCACTTCCGTGGTTAGGAAAATAAGTGTTGTTTTCAGTTAAAAAAATGGCCGTAGCGCTAAGCGGCCTGCTTTTCGCTTGCTCGGCAAACGCCGGTAAGCTGGCTATCGTGATTGATGATTTTGGCTATCGTCCACACCAGGAAAACCAGGTGTTGCAGATGCCGAACGCCATTTCGGTGGCGGTGTTGCCCACTGCGCCGCACGCGCGTGAAATGGCGACCAAAGCCCACCAGCACGGACACGAAGTGCTGATCCATCTGCCGATGGCGCCGCTCAGCAAGCAGCCGCTGGAGCGGGATACGCTTCAGCCGGAGATGAGCGCTGAAGAAATCGCGCGCATTATTCACAACGCGGTAGAGAACGTGCCCTACGCCGTCGGCATGAATAATCATATGGGCAGTAAAATGACCTCCAGCCTGCCGGGAATGCAGAAAGTCATGCAGGTGCTGGATCACTACAGCTTCTACTTTCTCGACAGCATGACCATCGGCAATAGCCAGGCGACGCGCGCTGCCGCTGGCACCAGCGTCAAAGTGATTAAGCGCCGCGTGTTTCTTGATGATAATCAGAATGAGGCGGAAATCCGTAAGCAGTTCAGCCGTGCGGTGCATCTGGCACAGCGTAACGGCTCGGCGATCGCCATTGGCCATCCGCATCCCAGTACCGTACGCGTTCTACAACAGATGCTGCCCAACCTGCCCGCCGACGTGACGCTGGTGCGTCCCAGCCAGCTGCTGAACGAGCCGCAATCTAGCCCTGCCGCGCCTGCACCAACCGTGCCGAAAGCCGCGCCGAAGCCGCGCAATCCGTTCCGTGGCGTGGCGGTTTGTCGCCCGCCGCAGCCGTTAGCGCCGGTACCGGCAACGCGCGCGCTGAGCGTGGTTGGCGAGAGCATTGAACAAAGCCCGGTGGTGAAGAAGATCGGCAGCCTGTTCTGACATATTGTCCATCGTCAGGGCGGCAGGAAATCTCTATAATGCCGCCCTGATAATTTCTCCCTGCGTGGACGTAAGGATATGGCACGATGACGCAAGCTCGACAAAAAATCCTGTTGCTGGATAACGGCAGAGAATGGGGCGGCGGCACCAACAGTATGCTGGAGCTGCTGAAGCGCATCGACCGCGATCGTTTCGATGTTACCTGCTGTTTTTATTACAATTACCAGCGCGGCGAGGGGGAAACCATCGAGTCGGTGCTACAGGCCATCGGCATTCCGGTCATCTTTATTCCACAGCGCAAGCAACCCCTCGCGGCCAAGCTACAAAAAGAGCTGCTGCGCTCGCTGCTGTTTTTCAGTCGCCCGCTGAAAAAGCGCGTGGCAGAGGTTATCGATCGCCGCTGGCGCGTTGAGCCTAACGCCCACAAACTGCGTGAGCTGCTGCGGGCGGGCAATTACGATACGCTTTATATGAATAACCAGCCCAGCACCAACATTGAAGGTTATCTGGCGGTGGCCGATATGCCCGTTGGTCTGGTGCAGCATTGCCGTATCGAACCGCTGCTGACGCCGCAGCTGGTGAAAATAATCAATCAGCGGGTGAATGCGGTGATTGCCGTTTCTCATGGCGTTTGCCAGGCGTTGCGTGCAGGCGGCGTTGACGCTGCGCGCTGCTTTACGGTCTCCAACGCCATTGATATCCATCAGCCGCTGCCCGATCGCCATGCGGTACGCGCGCGTCTTGGCCTGCCGGAGAGCAGTTTTTTATTTGGCAGCATCGGTTCACTGATTGCCCGCAAGTCGACGCATCATACTTTGCAGGCGTTGGGGGCGTTTCACCAGGCCTGCCCGCAGGTTAACTGGCATATGGTGGTGGTCGGCGCAGGCCCAGAGCTGAATCGTCTGGAGCAGTTGGCTGCGCGCGAAGGCATTGCCGATCGCGTCACCTTTACCGGTTTTCGTAATAACGCGCTTGATTATCTGGCGGCCATGGATGTGTTTGTGTTGGCCTCGAAAAGCGAAGGCCTGCCGCGCGTGGTACTGGAAGCGATGCTGGTCAATACCGCAGTGATCGGCTCCAACGTGGTGGGCACCGCCGAGCTGGTTGATGATGGTCAAACCGGTTTGCTGTTTGAATATGGCGATACCGCGCGCCTCTGCGCGCATATGCAGGCGCTTGCTCAGGATAACGCCCTGCGCCAGCAGCTGATTTCACAGGCGAACGCCAACGTTAAAGACCACTACGCTATTGAAAATTATGTTGCGGGCGTCGAAGCTCTGCTGCAAAGCGTGGCAAAGGAATCTTCTTCTCATGTTTAACTTTTTAAATCCTCAATACCGTTATATTCAGTCGCGCCACAATATTCCCTATACGCAGGCGGATGTTCAGGGCGAGACGCCTGTCACCTCTATCGTGATCCCCTGTACCGGCGCGGACTTTATCGAGGAAGCGGAGCTAAGCGCGCTGTTCGCTGCGCGCTATGCCAGCCAGGCGGAAGAGATTGTGATTGTCAGCGACCAGCCTGCCGCACTGTTCCGCAATTTGCCGCCGAAGGCGCGCGTGGTCACGTTGACGGTGCCAGATCGCGAAGAGAGCTATCGCTACCGGCAGATCTATCGCAGCCGGTTGATTAAGCTACAGGCGCCGCTTCAGGCGCAAACCGACGGTATTTTGATGATCGATTCCGATCTTAACCTGCTGCAAATGCCTGAAATTAATATGAAAGCAGGCCATATCTATTCCAGCTTCCGCCAGGGAAAGATGATTGCCAAACTGGATAAGGCCGCGCCTGAGAAGCAACCCGCCTATTATGCACGGTCCGTGCGCCCTTATCTGGTCGATCACGTTAACGGCGCTTTTCTCGCCGCGACGCGTCAGTGCTGGAAGCGTATCTGCCCGCTGTGGCTGACGCTGTTTCAGGATACCTGGGAGTTAATGGACGATTCACAGCCGCCGACGGATCAGCTGCCGCTGGCTGCGCTGCTGGATTTGCTGGATCTAAAAACCGTTAACCTCGGCGAATGGATGAACTGGCCGGTGTCCAAACGTATTGGCGGTCAGGAAGCCATGATTCCAAAAGAGGTGATTGGCGCGCACGGCGGCTTTCCGCTGAGCGAATGGCAGAAATATCTGCAATCCGCTGATGCCCCGCTGCTGTTTAAAGGTCAGGACTATACGCGCAAGGTGCGCTACCTGACCGATGCGGAAAAGAAACAGTAAGCGTACATTTGCCCGCATCGCGTTGATGCGGGCAACCGTTCATGCTTAATCCCAGCTCAGCACCACTTTACCTGAGCGGCCCGAGCGCATTTCATCGAATCCCTGCTGAAAATCATCAATGCCATAGCGATGGGTAATAATCGGTTTCAGGTCGAGGCCCGACTGGATCAGCGCGGCCATTTTGTACCAGGTTTCAAACATCTCCCGGCCATAAATCCCTTTAATAAATAGCCCTTTAAAGATCACCTGATTCCAGTCGATAGCCATATCCGACGGTGGAATACCCAGCAGCGCAATACGTCCGCCGTGATTCATCGCTTCCAGCATGGTGCGAAACGCCGGTGGCGCGCCGGACATCTCCAGCCCGACATCAAAACCTTCGGTCATACCCAATTCGCTCATCACCTGACGCAGCGATTCACGGCTGACGTTAACCGCCCGCGTGACGCCCATTTGACGCGCCAGCCCCAGACGATATTCATTCACATCGGTGATCACCACGTGACGCGCGCCGACATGCTTACATACCGCCGCCGCCATAATCCCGATCGGCCCGGCGCCGGTAATCAGCACATCTTCGCCCACCAGATCAAACGAGAGCGCGGTATGCACCGCGTTGCCGAACGGATCGAATATCGCCGCCAGCTCATCGGAAATGTTATCGGGAATTTTGAAGGCGTTAAACGCCGGAATCACCAGATATTCAGCGAAGCAGCCCTGGCGGTTAACGCCCACGCCAACGGTGTTACGGCAAAGGTGCGTGCGTCCGGCACGGCAGTTGCGGCAGTGACCGCAGGTGATGTGCCCTTCTCCCGAAACGCGATCGCCCACGGCGAAGCCTTTCACCTCCTGCCCTATCGCCACCACTTCGCCGACATATTCATGCCCGACAATCATCGGCACCGGAATGGTTTTTTGTGACCACTCATCCCAGTTGTAAATATGAATATCGGTGCCGCAGATGGCGGTTTTACGGATTTTAATCAGCAGATCGTTGTGGCCCGGTTCCGGAACCGGCGCATCGGTGACCATCCAGATCCCTTCCGTCGCCTTGAGTTTTGCCAGTGCTTTCATTGCCGCTCTCCTCAGGCGATCACGCCAAGCTGTTTACCGATACGCGTAAAGGCATCAACCGCACGCTCCAGCTGCTGATGCGTATGTCCGGCCGAAATCTGCGTACGAATACGCGCCTGCCCCTGCGGCACCACCGGATAGAAAAAGCCGGTTACGTAGATGCCTTCTTGCTGTAGCAAACGCGCAAACTCCTGCGCCACTTTCGCCTCGCCCAGCATCACCGGAATAATGGCGTGATCGGCACCGGCCAGCGTAAAGCCTGCGTCGGTGAGCGCCTGGCGGAAGTAACGGGCGTTATCCCACAGACGCTGCCGCAGCCCATCGCCGTCGCTCAACATCTCCAGCACCCGCAGCGAGGCGCTGACAATCGCCGGAGCCAGCGAATTAGAAAACAGATAAGGGCGCGAGCGCTGACGCAGCCACTCCACCACCTCTTTTTTCGCCGCCGTATAGCCGCCGGAAGCGCCGCCGAGCGCTTTACCCAGCGTGCCGGTAATGATATCGACGCGCCCCATGACTTCGCAGTACTCATGCGTGCCGCGACCGCCCGCGCCGACAAAGCCCACCGCGTGCGAATCATCCACCATCACCAACGCATCAAACTCTTCGGCGAGATCGCAGATGCCGCGCAAATTAGCGATGACGCCATCCATAGAAAACACGCCATCGGTAGCGATAAGAATATGGCGCGCGCCCGCCGCCCGTGCCTCTTCCAGCCGGACGCGCAGTTCGGTCATATCGTTATTGGCATAGCGGTAGCGCCGCGCCTTGCACAGACGCACGCCGTCAATAATCGAGGCATGATTCAGCGCATCGGAAATCACCGCATCTTCCGCCCCCAGCAGGGTTTCAAACAGCCCGCCATTGGCATCGAAACAGGAAGAGTAAAGAATGGCGTCTTCCATACCGAGGAACTCAGCCAGCCGCTGCTCCAGCTGCTTGTGGATATCCTGCGTGCCGCAGATAAAGCGCACCGAGGCCATCCCAAAACCGTGACTCTCCATCCCCTCCTGAGCCGCGAGGATTAGCGCGGGATGGTTAGCCAGCCCCAGATAGTTATTGGCGCAGAAGTTCACCACCTCCTGACCCGCAGCGAGACGAATATCGGCCTGCTGCGCCGACGTAATAATGCGCTCCTGCTTAAACAAACCTTCCTGTTGCGTCACTGCCAGCTGTTGCTCAATTTGACGATAAAAATCCGCAGGCATTTTTATTCTCCATGACCGGCTTATAGTTGGCACATCATACTGAACGCTTAGTAAGCAAACGATAATTGACGCAACAGAATGTCAATTTTGCAGCATATATCACGCCTGCGATCGGGGTTACATTTGGTTACGGACTCCTCTGGCTGTCTGGATGCTGATGAAATGTTATGATGATAATTATTTAGGTGTGGAACCCCCCGTTCCGCCTCACTGTTTAAGGTTAAGCACATGATTATTGTGACTGGCGGCGCCGGTATGATCGGCAGCAATATTGTTAAAGCGCTCAACGATGAAGGGATCACCGATATTCTGGTGGTGGATAACCTGAAAGACGGGACGAAGTTCGTCAATCTGGTTGACCTGGATATCACCGACTACATGGATAAAGAAGATTTCATCGCCAGCGTGATGGCGGGCGATGATTTAGGCGATATCGACGCGGTTTTCCATGAAGGTGCCTGTTCGTCCACCACCGAGTGGGACGGCAAGTACATGATGGAAAACAACTATCAGTATTCGAAAGAGCTGCTGCATTTCTGCCTGGAGCGCGAAATTCCTTTCCTCTACGCCTCTTCCGCCGCCACCTACGGCGGGCGCAACGATAACTTTATCGAAGCGCGTGAGTATGAGCAGCCGCTGAATGTCTACGGCTATTCAAAAATGCTGTTTGACCACTATGTGCGCCAAATCCTGCCGGAAGCGAACTCACAGGTATGCGGCTTCCGCTACTTCAACGTTTACGGCCCGCGTGAAGGCCATAAAGGCAGCATGGCAAGCGTTGCGTTCCATCTCAATACGCAGCTGAATAACGGCGAAAACCCTAAGCTGTTTGAAGGCAGCGATAGCTTCAAGCGCGACTTTATCCACGTCAGCGATGTGGCGGCGGTTAATTTGTGGTTCTGGAAAAATGGCGTGTCCGGCATTTTTAACTGCGGAACCGGCCGTGCCGAATCGTTCCAGGCCGTGGCGGATGCCGCGCTGGCTTACCATCAGAAAGGCGCGATTGAATACATTCCTTTCCCGGAAAAACTGAAAGGCCGTTATCAGGCTTATACCAAAGCGGATTTAACTAATCTGCAGGCGGCAGGCTATGACAAGCCGTTCAAAACCGTGGCCGAAGGCGTGGCTGAGTACATGGCCTGGCTGAACCGAGACGCATAAGGAAGGCGCATCCGGCATGAAAATACTGGTTATCGGCCCTTCCTGGGTCGGCGATATGATGATGTCGCAAAGTCTCTATCGCACGCTGAAGGCCGAGCATCCTGATGCCGAAATCGACGTGATGGCGCCCGCCTGGTGCCGTCCGTTGCTGTCGCGCATGCCGGAAGTGAACGACGCGCTGGCGATGCCGCTGGGGCACGGCGCGCTGGCGCTGGGCGAGCGCTATCGTCTTGGTAAAGCGCTGCGCGATAAAAAGTATCAGCGCGCCTATGTGTTGCCCGGCTCGTTTAAATCAGCGCTGGTGCCTTTTTTCGCCGGTATCCCGCAACGCGTGGGCTGGCGCGGAGAAATGCGCTACGGCCTGTTAAACGATCTGCGCGTGCTGGATAAACCCGCGTTTCCGCTGATGGTGGAGCGCTATGCCGCGTTAGCCTATGACGCATCGCGCATTAAAAGCGCCCGCGATCTGCCGCAGCCTCTGCTGTGGCCGCGCCTGCAGGTAGAAGAGCAGGAAAAAATTGAAACCGCCGCGCAGTTTGCGCTAAACGCCGAGCGGCCGATAATCGGCTTCTGTCCGGGCGCAGAATTTGGCCCTGCCAAGCGCTGGCCGCATTATCACTATGCCACGCTGGCGCAACAGCTGATCGCCGCGGGCTATCAGGTGGTGCTGTTTGGTTCGGCAAAAGATCGGGAAACCGGCGATCAGATTCGCCAAACGCTGGATGAAGCCGGACGCCACTATTGTCATAACCTCGCCGGTGAAACCAAACTGGAGCAGGCGGTGATCCTGCTGGCGCACTGCCATGCGGTGGTGACCAATGACTCCGGGCTGATGCATATCGCCGCCGCGCTGAATCGTCCGCTGGTAGCGCTGTACGGACCCAGCAGCCCTGACTTTACGCCGCCGCTGTCGAAACAGGCGCGCGTTATCCGCCTGATTACCGGCTATCACAAAGTGCGTAAAGGCGAGGCGGAACAGGGCTATCACCAAAGCCTGATTGATATTCAGCCCGCTCGCGTCATGGAAGAACTTACGGCGTTGCTAAGCCAGCAGGAGCGTGCATGAAGGTACTGATCGTTAAAACCTCTTCTATGGGGGATGTCCTGCATTCGCTACCGGCGCTGACTGACGCCATGCGGGCGATTCCCGCCATTCGCTTTGACTGGGTAGTGGAAGAGAACTTTGCGCAGATTCCTGGCTGGCATCCGGCGGTGGACCGGGTGCTGCCGGTCGCGATTCGTCGCTGGCGCAAGCACTGGTTCGGCAGCCAGCAGCGCGAGGAACGCGTGGCCTTTAAGCGGGCACTACAGGCGCGTGAATATGATGTGGTGATTGATGCCCAGGGCTTGATTAAAAGCGCCGCGCTGGTTACCCGGCTGGCGAAAGGCGTGAAGCATGGCCAGGACAGCCGCAGCGCACGCGAGCCTTTCGCCAGCTGGTGGTATGACAAACGTCATGAAATCGATAAGCGTCAACATGCCGTAGAGCGCACCCGCGAACTGTTTGCTAAAAGCCTTGGCTATGAGAAGCCGCAAACGCAGGGCGATTACGCCATTGCCTCGCATTTTCTTGCTCATCCACCGGCAGATGCGGGACGCTACCTGGTGTTTCTGCACGCCACCACCCGTGACAATAAACACTGGCCGGAAGATCACTGGCGCGAGCTGATAGCGCTGATTGAGCCAACCGGTTTACGTATCAAGCTGCCGTGGGGCGCAGAGCATGAGCACCAACGGGCACAGCGCCTGGCCGCAGGTTTTAACCATGTGGAGGTGCTGCCGAAGCTGACGCTGGAGCAGGTGGCGCAAACGCTGGCAGGCGCGAAAGCCGTGGTATCGGTGGATACCGGTCTGAGCCATCTTACCGCCGCGCTCGATCGTCCCAACATTACGCTCTACGGCCCGACCGACCCAGGCCTGATTGGTGGCTACGGGCTGAATCAACAGGCGTTGCGCGCACCTGAAGGCAATGAGATGGCGGCCATCACGCCCGACAGCGTCAATGCTGCGCTGCTGCCTTTGTTGAATATCAACCCATGATGACTACGCCGTATCGCCTGAGCGTTATTGTCACTGCGCATAACTGCGCAGGCTGGCTTGAGGAGACGCTAAACAGCGTGATCGCCTCGCTGGCAGAGGCCGGACCACGTTGTGAAATCGTTATTATTAATGATGCCTCAACAGATGACTCCCAGCGCATTATTGCGCGCTTTGCCGGGCAATATCCTCACGTCCGCCACCAGCAAACGCAGTTGCGTAATATCGGCAAGGTCAGAAACCATGCCGTCGCACTCGCCCAGGGCGACTACGTTTTGATGCTCGACGGAGACGACCGGCTGCTGCCGTGTGCCATCGCCGATCATTTACCGATACTGGATACGCAAGCGCCGGATATTTACCTCAGTAAAATCATCGAACAGCGTAGCGATAGCGCCGACAGGCTGCCGGAATGGCATTTTCGCCCGCCTGCGGAGTTAACCACCGATGATGCTATCACGCGTTTTCTCATCCATCGGGATTTTCAGGCGCATTTTATTGGTCAATATTTCCGGCGCGATCTATTACTGGCGAACCCTTTTCCGCCGTTTATCTGTTACGAAGATGCCTGGCTTTTTCCGCAGCTGCTGGCACAGAGTAAAAAAACGCTGTTTTCCGAGGCAGGTTTTTACCTTTACCGAAAACATGCCTCCAGCCTTTCAACCGTGATGACGCCGGAAAAAATCAGCTGCCTGTTGGCCGCCACCGCCCATATGGATGAGGTGCTGCCTGCTCATGTTAAGCCGTTGATTACCTGCCACTGGATTGATGTGATCAATCGTCACGCGGTGGTATTGAAACAGCAGGGAGAATGGGAAAAGGTAAAAAAACGGCTCCGCCAGCAGAAGCTATGCGCTTTCTTACTGAATGGCAAAATCAGAATGAGCTATAAAAGAAAGATGCTTAAAGTCAGGCGGCTCAGCTAGCCGCCTGACCGCGCCTTAACGCCGCTTTTGCGGCGTGGCGTTAAGGTTCTGCCACAGCAGGCAGAGAACAAGCAGCAGTGAAACGCAGACGGTTAGCTCACGGCTGATAAAAACCACATCCGTTAAGCCGCTGATCACCACCGCCAGCATCACAGAAAACAGCAGAGCATTATTTTTGCGCAGCGCATAAATAATGAGCGTCAGGTAAAACAGCACCATGATTAACGCTCCCGGAATGCCCTGTAAGGTCGCGCTATCGATCAGCTCATTATGCAAATGGATAGAAACAAAGTTTAACGCGCTGGCATCCTGGTGCGTTTCTTTAACGTACGCCTTAAACCACGCTGTGCGCTGTTCCATGTTCATACCCAACGGATTGGCGGCGAAGCAGGCTATGCCAATATTCCACATCGCCAGGCGGCTGGTAAGGGAGCCATGTTTATTACCATGATCCTGGCTATAACGGTTAAATTCAGCAATGGCGATATCAGCCCTGGGTTTGATCATTGGCTTGTAGCAGGCCGCCGCCAGCACCGCTACGGCGATAACAATACCTGCCGCCGCTTTCCAGCCTAAATGGCGGAACTGAAAAATCCCCACAAAGAAAATAATGAACGGGAACGTGGCGATCATATTTCGCGTGCCGGTCTGAATAATCACAAACCAGGCAATAATGAAAACGCCGAGGCAGAGCAACAGCTGGCCCTTCGCATGGCTTTTGGCGGCCAACATAAACAGCACCACCGCCGCCAGCATCGCGTAGCCATAAGCGGAGATCGTGGCGCGATCGAGCGCAAACTCCACCCGATGTGCGCTGCTGAAATATTGATAAAGCCCATACGCCGTGGTGCCAATAAAAGCAGCGATCAGCCCCCACTCCATCATGCGGCGAATAAGCTGCGGATGGCGTGTCCGCTGACTAAACAGATAATAACTAATCACGGCGGCAATCAGCAGACGTTTACCGGCGTTGAGGTAATCGTTAAACGGGTCATAGTCTGCATTGCCAAGATAGTGCCAGTAAAACCAGATCACTTTGCTGCAACCCAGCAAAGCCAGCGCTCCCGTAAACCAAAGATGGCGGCGACTCAGCTGCCGCCCGTTGGCGATAATGCCGATTAGCGAAAAATAGAACGCCCAGTAAAAAGAGACTTTTGCCGTTTTCTCGTTAATAAAAGTAAACATCACGGCAAATAACACCGCCGCTATCGCCATAAAATAGAGCGCATCGCGCCAGCGATTTTTAATCAGCGAGCGGCCCGTTTCGCCCGAATATGCGATTTCCCTGGTCATTTTCACCTTGCCTGAAAGTATTGATAATATTCTGCCAGCGTCATGCCCTGCGTACGCTGCTGTAGCCAGCTGAACAGCGCCTCTAACTCCTGGTATAAGCGCTCAATATCGGCTTCTGTTTTAAAGGTGGGGCTGCCATCCGGCATAAATTCGGAGGAGTGCAGCATAAACTCAACGTAATCATTGCCCTGCGCCAGGCTTTGCTCCGCCACACGCTTCATGGCCGCCAGGTTGCCGCCGGAAGGACGCAGCCAGTTAACCGACGGGCCGCGTTTTTTGCCGCGTAACCGATCGTAACCCTGCTTCAGCTGGTTCATAAAAGCGGAGTGCTTGTATTGGATGCTCATCGGCACTTCCAGCAGCGTGGAATCGCCGCTGCGTGAAATATCCTGCGCATCAAGAAAATAGGCGTGCTGCGGGAAGTGGCGATAGTCGGTGCCGCCCTGCCCCTGCGGCGCGCCGGGCGAGCTGCGCCAGCTCACGCGTGGGGTAACCGAGCAGTCAACCTGATAGCCCAGCTCACGCAGCACGGCGGCATAACGTTCATCAAAAGCCCATCGTCCGGCGCGATGGCTGAGCATTTTGGTCTGGAATTTCTCTTCCAGCAGATCGGTCATGAACCTGACTTTGTCCCGCAGCAGATGGTCCGGGAATTCAATCAGGTAAGGCTGCCAGCGCCAGTCGTCATCGGTCAGCGGCGTTTCCGGCGGGCTATTCCACGCATGCAGATGCATACCGACTTCGCCTTGACCACGCTGGATCACATCACGGGCAAATTCGACGTAGGCCGGGTCGCTGGCCATTTCATAGTTGGTCAGCCAGGTCGGCTTAAAGCCATATTTTTCACAGAGCGCCTGAAAACGCGGCAAAAAACGCGTGTTATGAGTAGTAATGGTCTGCCGATTGCGCCAAAGATTGTCGCCTTCGGTATCAATTGTGATGAGAAAAGCCGGTTTATTCATCTTACGTCCAACGCTCCACGAGTTGAGCCGCCATGTTACGCAGCCCCTGAAGGCAGAGCAAAATTATTTCATTACGATAATTCCCCTTCTTTTGCTGCCAATGGCAGGCTAAGCTTCGGCAGTTAAGCGCTCGCTGCGTTGCGTTGAGCGTTAGTCAGGCGCGTTACCCGGCTTGTAGAATGAGAAACTTAACGAATAACAAAATAACTCTTACACTTTTGCCAGTGACATTGCTGCACACATAAGGATTTCAAAATTGTCCAGGCGTATTTTGATGGTCATCGATGGCTTACCAGGAGGCGGCGCAGAGAAGGTGGTGCTGACGCTGGCGAAGGGCTTGCTGTCGCAGGGGCATCAGGTTTCGCTCTTTTCTTTACGCAGCGTATGTGATTATCCCCTACCTGCCGGGCTGGATTATCAGGTGATTCAGGATCGCTGCCGTAAGCCATGGCGTAAAATCACCGAGCTGCCACGGCGGGCTCGCCTGTTGGATCGGGCGGTGGTCAAGGCGGAACAACAAAGCGGCGCGTTTGATTTGGTTATTTCCCACTTGCACAAAACTGACCGCATTGTTAGCCGCTGCCGCCATCTCGATCCCACGAAAACCTGGTACTGCCTGCACGGCGTATTCTCTGCCTCTTATCTGGCGCGTCGCAAAGGCTTTTCCCGCTGGCTTAAGATCCAGAAAACCCGCCGCGTTTATCAACATCGCAACGTGATCGGTGTGTCCCAGTTTGTGCTTGACGATCTGAAGCAGCACTACGGCATCAGTCCGGCGAAAGAGGCGGTTATTTATAATCCCTTCGACATTGAGCATATCCGGCAACAGGCGCAGGAAGCATGCGAGCTGGCAGATCAGGATTATTTGCTGCACGTGGGGCGCTTTCATCCGACAAAACGGCACGACCGTCTGTTGCAGGCCTATGCGCTCAGTGGCTTGCAGGCGCCGCTGGTGCTGATTGGTCAGGGCGACGCCGCCCGCGTTAACGAATTAAAGCAGCTGGCGCAGCAGTTGAACATTGCCGATCGCGTCATTTTCAAAGGCTTTACCCCGAATCCCTATGCATGGATAAATCATGCACGTATGCTAATCGTTAGTTCCGATAGCGAAGGGTTCGGCAACGTGTTGGTTGAAGCACTGCTGTGTCAAACGCAGGTGGTCAGTACCCGCTGCCCCGGCGGCCCGGAGACCATCTTGCAGGGCGAACTGGCGCGTGGCCTGGCGGAAATGAACAGCGAATCACTGGCAGAAAGAATGAAGGACATTTATCATCGGCCCCTCGATCTGCAGCAGCTCGATCTCTCGCCTTATCATATCGAGACTATCTGCCTGCGCTATCTCGCCTTGATTGAGCACGAACGATGATGCGCAGTAATAGAATAATATTTTTAGCAGGGGATGGTTATGCTTTGCCCCGTTGCCAGTCCCACTGAGGAAACGGTGTGAATTACATTTTCATTTTTATTTTACTGCTGCCGATTAAAGGGCTTCGCAAGCTTCTCCATAAAAAGAGAGGGCGCAATCTGGTGATCCAGACGGCCAAAATTGGCGACTTCGTTAACATCACACCGTTACTGGCGCATCTGCAACACAGCGATGCGCTGCTCAGCCGTAGCGTTGCGCCGCTGGCAGAACACGACGCTACGCTGCAAAAAATCTGGTATATCGAAGATCATAAAAACAGTTTGCTGGCAAAAATCGGCCTGGCTTTGCAGTTAATGAACCGGTATGACAACGTCTATCTATTGCACCCCAACAACCTTAACCTGTTTTATGCCGCCTGCTGTAACGCGACGAATAAACGTTTTCTCTCTCACTATCGCCGGAAATGGTATCAAGGCCTGTTTTACTGGACGGCTAACGGGGTGGTAGAGCATGAGAAAAACACGCTGACGCTGGAAAATTACCTTAAGCTGGCCGACTCCCGCTTAACGAAAGACGCTTATCCGAAGCATGCCACGCATCCGCTCTATCCTCTCGCTTCGGTGCCTGCGGCGCTTCAGCGTCAGGATGGCATTAAAATCGGCTTAAGTATCTCTGCTGGTAATCAGGCGAAGACGATTCCGCCTGCAATCTGGAAAAAGCTGTTTGATCGCCTGTCTGACCTACCCTGCCTGTTTTATATTTTTGGTGCGCCGTCGGAACTGCCTCGGCTGCATGAGCTGTATAAAGAGGTAGGCGAACGCGAAAATATCATTAACCTGATCGGCTCCGTTCCGCTGGAAGGCTTGCCCCACGCCATCAGCATGATGGATTTTTATATCGCTTCTGATTCGGGCAATGTCTATATCGCTGATGCTGTCGGCGTGCCGGTTGTGCTGATTTATGGCCCTTGTTGCGTAGAAGAGCAACGGCCTTTGGGCGATGTGCTGTTAATTGGCCCCGACCATATTGCACCTTCTTCGTTTGTTTTCGCCGCGCTGTATCAGTTCCATCATCCGGCAGAGCAGCTTTATGCGCTTGATAACCGCAAACTTGACGATATTTACGCCTTTATCGCAGCCCGTCAGCCGGAGCGGCTGTGTCAAAACAAGCCTCATTAACTATGACTCAACAATCTGTAACCGCTTCGCCTTTACTGAGCGTCATTATTCCGATGTATAACGCCGGGAGCCTGTTTGACACCTTTATGGCATCGTTGCTGGCGCAAACCTTTACCGACCTTGAAATCATCATTGTGAATGATGGTTCCACCGACGGCAGCGCCGAGCGGGCCGCGGACTATGCCGCCCGTTATCAACATATCAGCGTCATCAATCAGGAAAACGGCGGGGTTTCGCGCGCGCGCAATGCGGGCCTGGCGGTGGCGCGCGGAAAATATGTCACCTTTCCCGACGCCGACGACACCCTGTCGCCCAGCATGTATCAGACACTGGTGGCGATGGCCGAGCAGGACGATCTGGATGCCGCGCAATGTAACGCAGAATGTTTTTACGTTGGCAGCCAGCGCGTCAGAACGCTGATTCCGCTTGATCGCCTGACCTCGACCGGGGTTCTGGAGGGTGCCGCCTGGCTGAGCAAAGCGCTGGCGACCCGGCGCTATCTGCATGTCGTCTGGATGGGCATTTATCGCTTATCTTTGATTAAATCCCGTGAGCTGCTGTTTGAGCCAGGGCTGCATCATCAGGATATCCCCTGGACCACCGAGTTTATGCTTAACGCCCGCCGGGTGCGTTACACCGATAGCGCGCTGTATCGCTATCATGTACACGATCAGTCAATCAGCAACCGCAAGCGCACCGGGCAGCGTAACGTAGAGTATCAGCGTCACTATTTGAAGATTGCGCGCATGCTGGAAGAGATTAATCAGCGTTACCGTGACAAGGTAAAAATCTATCCGCAGTTTCATTACCAAATCACGCATGAAGCGCTGAGCGTCTGTCATGCCGTGCGGCGCGAGCCGGAAGCCGATGCGCAACAGGCGATCATTGCGGATATATTCTCAACGCAAACCCACCGAAGAATGTTGCGTAACGCGCGCGGTCTGAAACAGTGGTATCAGCTATTGCTCTGGCTGAGCCGTCTTTATCGCTGGCGCAAACAATAAGCGGGCAAGGTCAGGGGAATGCCGCAAACTGCGCTTTCGTCCCTGGCCGCTTTGTCCTAAGATCGGCTCACTTCATTCTGAGACAGGTTTTGTATGGTAAATCAGATTCCTGCATCGTTTACCCCCCGCAATATTCTGGTGATTAAACTGCGTCACCATGGCGATATGCTGCTGACCACGCCGGTCATTAATGCGCTCCACCAGCGTTATCCCAATGCCGCCATTGATGTGCTGCTTTATCAGGAAACGCGCCCGATGCTACAGGCGCATCCGGCCATTCGTAAGCTGCATGTGATCGATCGTAAGTGGAAAAAACAGGGCATCTGGTATCAGGCCAAACAGGAACTGAAGCTGGTCAACGCGATTCGGGGCAGCCATTACGATGTGGTGATTAATCTGGCCGATCAGTGGCGCAGCGCGTTGTTGACGCGGCTTTCTGACGCGCCAGTGCGCATTGGCTTCGCGTACAACAAGCGCAATAACCGCTTCTGGCGCTTCTGCCATACGCATCTGATCTCGACGCAAAACTTCGGTCAATTGCATACGGTAGAGCAAAACCTGCTGGCGCTGACGCCGCTGGATGTGCCGACCAACCACGCGCCGGTCTCAATGTATTATGCCGATGAAGACTGGCAGGCCACGCAAAAACAGCTGCATGAGCAAGGCGTTAGCGGTGCTTACCTTGTGATTCAACCCACGTCGCGCTGGATGTTTAAATGCTGGGAAGATGAGAAAGTCGCGGCGTTAGTCGATCGGTTACAGCAGCCAGGGCTGCAAATTGTCTTAACCGCAGCGCCCGACCAGAAAGAGATGGCGATGATTACCCATATTCTCTCTCTGTGCCACAACCCTCCGGTCACGACGCTTGCAGGCCAGCTCAGCCTGACGCAGCTGGCAGCGCTTATCGATCACGCCCGGCTGTTTATCGGCGTCGATTCCGCCCCGATGCATATGGCGGCAGCGCTGCAAACGCCCTGTGTCGCGCTATTTGGCCCCACCAAGCTGCAACAGTGGCGGCCGTGGGGCGCGAACAATCGGGTTATCTGGGCGGGCGATTACGCTGCGCTACCCACGCCCGACTCGATTGATACCAAAACCGAGCAGCGCTATTTAAGCGCGATTCCGGTTGAAGATGTGGTTGCTGCGGCAAGGAGCTATCTGGATGCGTAAAATACGGCTGGCGATTGTGCGCCAAAAATATCGGCCCGACGGCGGCGCTGAGCGCTTTATCGCCCGGGCGCTGGAAGCGTTAAACAGTGACCAGCTCGATCTGAATATTATTACCCGCAGCTGGCAAGGCACCCCTAAACCTGACTGGCATCTGCATATCTGTAACCCGGCGAAACTGGGACGCATCTCCCGCGAGCGCGGCTTTGCCACGGCGGCGCGCGACTGCTGGCAGCGTGAGCAGTTTGATATTGTTCAAAGCCACGAACGCATTGCCGGTTGCGATATTTTCCGTGCCGGTGATGGCGTACACCGCGTCTGGCTCGAGCAGCGCGCGCGTATCGTTTCACCGCTGCAACGGCTGAGCGCAGCGCTCAGCCCCTATCATCGCTATGTGCTGAAAGCGGAAGAGGAAATGTTCCACTCCGCCGCGCTGAAAAAAGTGATCTGCAACTCTGAGATGGTGAAGCGAGATATTATTCGCTGTTTTAACCTGCCCGACGATCGCATTACCGTGATCTATAACGCCATCGACTCGCAGCGATTTCAGCCCGCCACGGACGCCACGCGGCATGCCAGCCGACAGCAACTGGCGATACCGCCGCAGGCTGTGGCGCTGATCTATGTTGGCTCTGGTTTTGAACGCAAAGGACTGAAGGCGGCGATCCAGGCGATCGCTAATAGCGATCGCTATCTGATCGTGGTGGGTCAGGACAAGCATCAGGCACGTTACCAACAGCTGGCCAATCAGCTGAACTGCCTGGATCGCCTGCGTTTTGTCGGCGTACAGCAGGATGTGCAGCCATTTTATCATGCGGCGGACGGCCTGATTCTGCCGACGCTATACGATCCTTTCCCTAACGTGATTCTGGAAGCGATGGCGTGCGGCCTGCCGGTTATCACCAGCACCGGCTGCGGCGGCGCGGAATTTATTATTCAGGGGAAAGAGGGGTTTGTATGCGATGCGCTGGATATCAAGGCATTGCATGAAGCCGTAACGTCGATTCCTGCAAAAACGCAGGATTCAACGATGGGCGATGCCGCACGCGCCAGAATTCTGCCTTATACGCCGCAGCGGCTCGGCGCGGAATTGCATTCGCTTTATCAGCAGCTGCTCTCCGGCGCGGCGGAAGATAGATGAGTGCAGGCAAGTTATCTGCTAACATGCCGCATTCCGCATATTTTGCTTAAGTCTGACGCATCAGTGTCGTAAAGATCGGTATGACAACGATTTACACCGCCCTGCTTTACCTCATACAGCCTCTGATCTGGCTGCGCCTTTGGCTGCGCGGCCGCAAAGCGCCGGCCTATCGTAAACGCTGGGCGGAGCGCTACGGCTTTTGTACAGGCAAAGTCAGCCCCGGCGGCATCCTGCTGCATTCGGTTTCCGTGGGCGAAACGCTGGCCGCCGTACCGCTGGTACGGGCGCTGCGTCATCGCTACCCAACGCTGCCCATCACCGTCACCACCATGACGCCAACAGGGTCGGAGCGCGCGCAGTCCGCGTTTGGCAAAGATGTGCATCACGTCTATTTGCCCTACGATCTACCCGGTGCGATTAACCGCTTTCTTAATACCGCCGATCCCCGCCTGGTCATCATTATGGAGACCGAGCTGTGGCCTAACTTTATTAAAGCGCTGCATGAACGTCAGGTGCCGCTGGTTATCGCCAATGCGCGGCTGTCGGCGCGTTCAGCGAAGGGGTATAAAAAGCTGGGGAAATTTATGCGCCAGCTATTGCAGCGCATTACGCTGATTGCGGCGCAGAACGAAGAAGACGGCGCGCGGTTTGTTGAGCTGGGCCTGAAGCGTTCTCAGCTGGCGATTACCGGCAGCCTGAAATTTGATATTTCAGTAACGCCTGAGCTGGCGGCACGCGCGGTCACGCTGCGTCGTCAATGGGCGCCGCGCCGTCCTGTCTGGATCGCCACCAGCACTCACGAAGGCGAAGAAGCGATCGTGCTGGAAGCGCATCGTCGCCTGCTGGCGCACTTCCCGGATCTGCTCTTGATTCTGGTGCCGCGTCACCCGGAGCGCTTCGATACCGCACGGGAAATGACGCAGAAAGGCGGCTTCAGCTATACCTTGCGCAGCAGCGGCGAAATTCCCTCCAGCAGCACGCAGGTAGTGATTGGCGATACCATGGGCGAACTGATGTTGCTGTACGGCATTGCCGATCTCGCCTTTGTGGGCGGCAGCCTGGTTGAGCGCGGCGGCCATAATCCGCTGGAACCGGCAGCGCATGCTATTCCGGTGCTGATGGGTCCGCATACGTTCAATTTTAAAGATATTTGCAGCAAGCTGAAGCAGGCGGATGGTCTGATTACGGTTACCGATACCGCCACGCTGGTGCATGAAGTGGGTAACCTGCTGATTGATGATGATTACCGGCGATATCATGGCCGCCACGCGGTGGATGTCCTGCATCAAAATCAGGGCGCGCTACAGCGTCTGCTCCAGCTGCTTGAACCCTACCTGCCGCCACGGAATCATTAAATGTCCACACGCCAACGCCTGTCAGTGGTGATGATCGTCAAAAACGAAGCTGCGCTGCTGCCGGATTGCCTGGCTTCAGTAAGCTGGGCCGATGAAATTATCCTGCTGGATTCCGGTAGCCAGGACGCCACGTCTGACGTCGCTCAACAGTATGGCGCAAAGGTTTTTCACTCTCAGGACTGGCCCGGCTATGGCCGCCAGCGCCAGCGAGCGCAGAGCCACGCCAGCGGCGATATGATTTTGATGATCGATGCCGATGAGCGCGTCACGCCAGCACTGCGCGCTGAGATTGAACAGGTGCTGGAGGCTGCGCCGCAGCCGAATAAGGTTTACAGCCTCGGCAGGCTCAATCTGTTTTTAGGGCGCTTTATGCGCCACAGCGGCTGGTATCCCGATCGTGTGGTGCGCCTTTATCCACACGCCTATAGTTATAACGATCATCAGGTGCATGAATCCCTGGAGACCCAGCAGGCGCAGGTGGTGCCGTTAACGGGTGATTTACAACATCTGACCTGCCGCGACTTTTGCGCTTTTCAGCGTAAACAGCTGGCCTATGCGGAAGCCTGGGCGCAGCAGCGCCATCAGCAGGGGAAACGCTGCGGCGTTTTCTCGGTGTTCAGCCATACGCTGGGCGCGTTCTGCAAAACGCTGCTGCTGCGTGCCGGTTTCCTTGATGGCAAACAGGGCTGGCTGCTGGCGGTGGTGAATGCGCAATACACCTTTAATAAATACGCGGCGCTGTGGGCGCTGGGTCAGTCAGCGAGCGGAGATAAAAAATGAGTACCAGAGCGATCTATCCCGGCACCTTTGATCCCTTTACCCTCGGTCATCTGGATATTCTGAGCCGCGCAGCGCTGATGTTTGACCATATTATTTTGGCGATTGCCGCCAGCCCGAGCAAAAAACCGCTGTTTACGCTGGAAGAGCGCGTTGCGCTGGCGCAGGAAGCCACTGCGCATTTACCCAACGTCGAAGTGACGGGTTTTAGTGATTTGATGGCGAATTTCGCCCGCGATCGTCAGGCCAACGTGCTGGTGCGCGGGCTGCGCGCGGTATCTGATTTTGAATATGAGATGCAGCTGGCGCATATGAATCGCCACCTTCTTCCGTCACTGGAAAGCGTTTTTCTGATGCCTGCAGAAGAGTATTCGTTTATCTCGTCTTCGCTGGTAAAAGAAGTTGCCCGCCACGGCGGCGAAGTAAAAGCGTTTCTGCCAGCGGCGGTTTATCAGGCTCTGCTGGCGAAACTGGCAGGCTAAATCGTCCGATCTTATTGCTGGCAGTGACGGCAGAAAAAGGTGCTGCGCTGCCCATGCTTAGCGCTTTCAATCGGCGTGCCACAGACGCGGCATGGCTCACCGGCGCGACCATAAACCTGTAGCTCCTGCGCGAAGTAGCCCGGCTTGCCATCGCTTTGCAAAAAGTCACGCAGCGTGGTGCCGCCCTGCTCAATAGAGCGCAGCAATACCGCCTTGATTACCTTGACCAGCAGCGCCGCTTCTTCCCAGGTTAGCGACATCGCGGGACGATCGGGCAAGATCCCGGCCGCAAACAGCGACTCGCTGGCGTAGATATTGCCCACGCCCACCACCAGCTTATTATCCATCAGCCAGGGTTTGATTGCGGTACGCTTTCCGCGTGATTTTTCAAACAGATAGTCGGTATTAAACGGCTCGCTTAACGGCTCCGGGCCCAGATGCGCCAGCACATTGCTTGCCTCCAGGTCACTACTCCACAGCCATGCGCCAAAGCGGCGTGGATCGGTGTAACGCAACACTTTACCGTTGCTCATCACCAGATCGACATGATCGTGTTTTGCCGCCGGGATCGCTTCAGGCAGGACGCGCAGGCTGCCAGACATGCCAAGGTGAATAATAATCCAGCCTTCAGGCAGCTCCAGCAGCAGATATTTTGCGCGACGCTGCACGCTCAGCACCGGCTGGTCGCTCAGTGCATGAATCTCCTGTGAGACAGGCCAGCGTAAACGCGGATTACGCACCACCGCGTGCAGAATGGTTTCGCCTACCAGGTGCGGTTCGATGCCGCGACGGCTGGTTTCTACCTCAGGTAATTCAGGCATGACAGCTCCTCACGTTTTACGGTTTCATAAAAACAAAAAACCCGGCCGAAGCCGGGTTTTTCGTGGAAGCCGCAATTATTTAATTTTAGCTTCTTTGTACATCACGTGCTGGCGTACAACCGGGTCGAACTTTTTCAGTTCCAGTTTTTCCGGTTTAGTACGTTTGTTCTTCGTGGTGGTATAGAAGTGACCTGTACCAGCAGAGGAAACCAGCTTGATCTTCTCACGAATACCTTTAGCCATGATTCAGTTCCTTAGTACTTCTCACCACGGGCACGCAGATCGGCCAGAACCGTATCGATGCCCTTCTTATCAATTACACGCATACCTTTAGCAGATACACGCAGAGTAACGAAACGTTTCTCGCTCTCAACCCAAAAACGGTGAGAGTGCAGGTTCGGCAGGAAACGGCGTTTCGTCGCGTTCATTGCGTGGGAACGGTTGTTACCCGTCACCGGACGCTTGCCAGTTACTTGGCAGACTCGTGACATGTCAATTCTCCAAAAATCAAATCAGCTCGAGCTTTAAAAATTAGGTCTTGGCCGCCTCGTCAGGCTGGTAGCCCATCCAGGCGAGTTCCATGTGAACCCGCTGAGCAGGCCTAAACGCCAAACCCGAGATTCTCAAAGGTGGCGTAGTATACGCCTTGTATCGCCAGCGCTCAAGTCCCGAACAGATAAAGATCCCGATGGATCGCCGAAATAGCACAGAAAAGCGGCAATATTTGCCGTTAAAGCCAGCCGCGCTCGGCGAAAGAGACGTATTCTCCCCTGCCAATCACTAAATGGTCGAGCACGCGAATATTCATCAGCAGGCAGGCTTGCTTGATACGTTGGGTGATTTCGCGGTCGGCGGCGCTGGGTTCCGCGTGGCCAGAAGGGTGATTGTGCGCCAGAATCAGCGCCGCTGCATTCAACTTTAACGCCACACGCACAATTTCCCGTGGATGTACCTCGACGCTGGCAAGGGTGCCGGTAAACATCTGCTGGGTCTGCAGCACCCGATGCTGATTATCCAGAAAGATAGTCATAAAAATCTCGCGCTCCTGATGCGCCAACTCGCTTTGCAGATACTGCTGCGTCAGTTGGGGACTTTCCAGCACGTTTTCGCGTGCCAGCTGCGCCTGAAAAAAACGCCGTCCCAGTTCCGCTACCGCATGCAGCTGCGCCAGTTTGGCGTCGCCCACGCCTTTGATGGCAGCGAACGCGCTTTTTTCTGCGCTCATTAGCAGATAGAGCGAGCCAAACGTCTCCAGCAGCTCATGCGCTAACGCCATTACCGGTTTGCCGCACGCGCCGGTACGTAAAAAGATGGCCAGCAACTCCGCATCGCTTAGCGCAGGCGCGCCCATTTGCACTAGTTTTTCCCTGGGTTTTAACACGCGCCTCTCCCGCTGGCTGTTTGCGCTATCCGGTCATTACTGTGCGCCTGCGGTGTTAATCGCGCCAGCGGCGAGATTTAACTTTTCGAGAAGCCTCGCAAAGGTGGCGGGATGCTAAACAGTATGTCCCCGTTAATGTGTTAAAATCGCGCCATTGTGACAGGCCTGGTTTATCTGAAGGTCAATAAGGGCGAGCGAATATGATGGGTTTAACCGGTAAACATATTGTACTGGGCGTCAGCGGCGGCATCGCGGCTTACAAAACGCCTGAACTGGTGCGGCGCTTACGCGATCGCGGCGCGGAAGTCCGTGTGGTCATGACCGAAGCCGCCAAAGCGTTTATCACGCCGTTAACGCTTCAGGCCGTTTCCGGTTATCCGGTGTATGACGATTTGCTCGACCCGGCCGCCGAGGCGGCAATGGGTCACATTGAACTGGGTAAATGGGCCGATCTGGTGATTCTTGCCCCCGCCACCGCCGATTTAATCGCACGCGTGGCGGCAGGCATGGCTAACGATTTGGTTACCACGCTCTGCCTGGCGACCGCCGCGCCCATTGCCGTGGTGCCGGCCATGAATCAACAGATGTACCGCGCCCTGCCGACGCAGGAAAACTTGCAGCGGTTGACCGGACGCGGCGTATTAATCTGGGGACCGGACAGCGGCAGCCAGGCGTGTGGCGATGTGGGTCCGGGCCGTATGCTTGACCCGCTGGCGATAGTTGATCGCGCCGTGGCCTGGTCAATGCCCGTCAACGATCTGCAACATCTCCGCATTATGATCAGCGCCGGTCCTACGCGCGAAGCGCTCGATCCGGTGCGCTATATCTCTAATCACAGCTCCGGCAAGATGGGTTTCGCTATTGCCGCCGCCGCCGCCGCACGCGGGGCCAGGGTTACGCTGGTTGCCGGTCCGGTTGCGCTGGTTACGCCTCCAGGCGTCACGCGCATTGATGTCACCAGCGCACTAGAGATGGAAAAAGCGGTAATGTTGCATATTACGCAGCAAGATATTTTCATTGGTAGCGCAGCCGTGGCAGACTACCGGGCAGTAGCGATAGCGCCAGACAAAATCAAAAAACAGGGTGATGAAATCACCCTGAACATGATCAAAAACCCCGATATCGTTGCAGGGGTGGGCGCAATGCATGAAGGGCGTCCGTATGTTGTAGGGTTTGCTGCTGAAACCCGTAATGTGGAAGAATACGCCCAACAAAAACGTGTGCGGAAAAATCTGGACCTTATCTGCGCCAATGATGTATCCAAATCGGGGCAAGGTTTCAACAGCGATACTAATGCTCTTCACCTTTTCTGGCAGGAGGGAGAAAAAGTTTTACCCCTCGCGGATAAAACACTCCTTGGCCAGCAGTTATTAGACGAGATTGTCAGCCGTTATGATGAAAAAAATCGACGTTAAGATTATTGATGCGCGCGTAGGCAAAGCGTTTCCTCTGCCGACTTACGCCACTTCCGGCTCCGCAGGTCTGGATTTGCGCGCCTGTCTTGATGCCCCGCAGGAGCTGGCGCCTGGCGCCACTATGCTGCTGCCAACCGGCCTGGCAATACATATTGCCGATCCCACTCTGGCCGCCGTTATTCTGCCGCGCTCTGGCCTTGGTCATAAGCATGGCATCGTACTCGGCAACCTGGTGGGGCTGATTGACTCTGATTACCAGGGGCAACTGATGGTTTCCGTCTGGAACCGTGGCCAGGAGAGTTTTACTATTCAGCCTGGCGAACGTATTGCTCAGCTGGTTTTCGTGCCGGTCGTGCAGGCAGAATTTAATCTGGTTGAAGATTTCGACGCCAGCGCGCGTGGTGAAGGCGGTTTCGGTCACTCCGGCCGGGAATAAACGCACAGCAACACCCTCCGCAACCCGACTTGTTTATTTTTCAGCACCGTGAGATGCCTTCTCACGGATGTTGCGTGGGCCTTTGCCCGTTTATGATAAATCTCAGGGGTTTATAACGTCATGGCAGAAAAAAAGAGCGCGAAAAGGAATCGTCGCGATGAAATCCTGCAGGCTCTGGCGCAGATGCTGGAATCCAGCGACGGAAGTCAGCGTATCACTACCGCTAAGCTGGCCGCCACGGTTGGTGTCTCTGAAGCTGCGCTTTACCGTCATTTTCCCAGCAAAACGCGGATGTTTGACAGCCTGATCGAGTTTATTGAAGACAGCCTGATTACACGTATCAATGCGATTCTGAAAGACGAAAAAGAGACCATGGCGCGTCTGCGCATGATCGTGCATCTGATTCTGGGTTTTGGCGAACTGAATCCTGGCCTGACGCGTATTCTTACCGGCCATGCGCTGATGTTCGAGCAGGATCGTTTGCAGGGGCGTATTAATCAGCTTTTCGAGCGTATTGAAGGCCAGCTGAAGCAGGTAATGCGCGAGCGCAAAATGCGTGAAGGGGAAGGCTTCACCACTGACGAAACGCTGCTTGCCAGCCAGCTGCTGGCTTTCTGCGAAGGCATTCTGTCGCGCTTTGTACGCTCAGAGTTTCGCTACCGTCCTACGCAGGAATTTGATGTGCGCTGGCCGCTGCTGGCGGCACAGCTGGTATAAGCATGCTAAACCTGAAGGCCGCCGGGTCAGCATCAGCCCGGCGACGTTCTACCGCAGGCGCTTAGATACCGTAGCTTTGACGATAGTTACGTACCGCCGCCAGATGATCGGCCATTTCAGGCTTTTCTTCGAGGTACTCAATCAGATCGCTTAGCGTGATGATCGCTGTTACGTGGCACTGATAATCGCGCTCCACTTCCTGAATAGCAGAGATATCACCGCGTCCACGCTCCTGACGATCGAGTGAAATCAGCACGCCAGCCAGGCTTGCATCGTTCGCGGCGATAATCTCCATTGATTCACGGATGGCGGTGCCTGCGGTGATTACATCATCGACCAGCATAACGCGCCCCTGTAGCGGGCTACCAACTAACGTTCCGCCTTCGCCATGATCTTTCGCTTCCTTACGGTTAAAGCAATAAGGGACGTCGCGCTGATGGTGATCCGCCAACGCAACGGCGGTAGTGGTGGCGATAGGAATCCCTTTATAGGCAGGGCCGAACAGCAGATCGAAATCAACGCCGGAATCAACCAGCGCCTGCGCGTAAAAACGGCCCAGCAAAGCCAAATCGCGTCCGGTATTAAACAGACCAGCATTAAAGAAGTAAGGGCTTTTACGTCCCGACTTCAGGGTAAATTCGCCAAATTTTAATACCTGCTTGTTTAAAGCAAACTCAATAAACTCACGCTGCCAGGCTTTCATCTTTACTCTCCGCAATTTAACGATATAAAAAAGGCGACTCTCTGGTCGCCTGAAATAATTAGTTGTTTAGCGCCGCCTTCTGCGCCTGAATCAAGGTATCGATGCCGTCTCGCGCCAGCGCCAGCAGCGCCAGCAGCTCCTCATGGCTGAAGGGTTCGCCTTCCGCCGTGCCCTGAACCTCGATCATGCGGCCATCTTCCATCATCACCACATTCATATCGGTTTCTGCGGCGGAGTCTTCGACATATTCCAGATCGCACAGCGCTTCGCCGTTAACGATACCCACGGAGATAGCTGCGACCATGCCTTTCATCGGATTTTTCGCCAGCTTACCGGCGGCAACCAGCGCATTTAGCGCATCCGCCAGCGCCACGCAGGCACCGGTAATGGAAGCGGTACGGGTACCGCCATCGGCCTGCAGCACATCGCAATCAAGGGTAATGGTATATTCACCCAGCGCTTTCAGATCGACCGCGGCGCGCAGTGAACGCGCAATCAGACGCTGGATCTCCAGCGTGCGCCCGCCCTGTTTGCCCTTCGCGGCTTCGCGCGCGTTGCGGCTATGGGTGGAACGCGGCAGCATGCCGTATTCGGCGGTAATCCAGCCCTGTCCCTGACCTTTAAGGAAGCGCGGCACGCCCTCTTCTACGGTCGCGTTACAGAGCACTTTGGTATCGCCGAATTCAACCAGTACAGAACCTTCTGCATGTTTGGTGTAGTGACGAGTCAGGGTAACGGGACGCACCTGCTGTGTGAGACGGCCTGCTGGACGCATGGTTTTTCTCCGGCTTGCTAATATTGGCTGCGCATTATACGGTTTTCAGCCCTGCCTGCCTACCGAACATGCTTTTTCAGTGCGCGAACCGGGTATAACCCTTTATTACTCACCACGATTAATGGCTATTTCCGTTAACCGGCGCTTATACCTGTTAAGGGAAGGCGCGCGTCGCTATAATTCCCTCATCTTTCCTGAATACGGGTACGCAAAATGATCCGCAGCATGACCGCCTACGCCCGGCGTGAAACCAAAGGCGAATGGGGCAGCGCAGCCTGGGAGCTGCGTTCCGTGAACCAGCGCTATCTTGAAACTTACATTCGCCTGCCGGAACAGTTCCGCAGCCTGGAGCCGGTTATTCGTGAGCGTCTGCGTAATCGCCTGACGCGCGGGAAGATTGAATGCAATTTACGCTTCGATGCCGATCCCAGCGCGCAAAGCGCATTAATTTTAAACCAGCCGCTGGCAAAGCAGTTGCTGGAAGCCGCGCAGTGGGTGAAACAGCAAAATGCTGACGGCGCGATCGATCCGGTTGATATTTTACGCTGGCCTGGCGTGATGTCTGCGCAGGAGCAAGATTTAGATGCGATTAACGCCGAGCTGATTGCCACGCTGGAGCTGGCGATTGACGACTTTATCGCCGCGCGTGAAAGCGAAGGCGCCGCGCTGAAGGGCATGATTGAGCAGCGTCTTGCAGGCGTTAGCACTGAAGTGCAGAAGGTTCGCGCCTGGATGCCGGAAGTGCTGAAGTGGCAACGCGATCGTCTGGTGACCAAGCTGGAAGAGGCTGAGCTACAGCTGGACAACAATCGTGTTGAGCAGGAGCTGTTGATGATGGCTCAACGCATTGATGTTGCCGAGGAGCTGGATCGCCTTGAAGCGCACGTTAAAGAAACCTATAACATTTTGAAAAAGAAAGAGGCCGTTGGCCGCCGTCTTGACTTTATGATGCAGGAATTTAACCGCGAATCGAATACGCTGGCGTCAAAATCAATTAATGCCGATATCACCGCATCAGCGATTGAGCTGAAGGTGCTTATTGAGCAAATGCGCGAACAGATTCAGAATATCGAATAAGGTTTTATTGACCTTTATTAAAAAGCAAAACCAAGCAAAGTCCGCATCCTAGCGGGCTTTTTTGTTATCATGAGCCATCAAAACGCATCATTGAAGCGCGTATTTAAGGTGTACCCAAGGGTGTACCTTTTGTAATTTCTGAATTTCATTTTGGGTACACCCTTATTCAATGCTCTGATAAATGATTAATGCTAAAGCTTACAGACATGCAGATCCGCGCCTGGATAAAGTCAGGAGAACGGTCTGAAGGCCGTTCAGATGGTAATGGGCTATATCTCAGGTTTAGGAAAGTAGATAAAACCTCTACTTGGCGGTTTCGCTACAAACTCGCCGGAAAATCACGAGCCATGCTCATAGGTTCCTATGCCAAGGTGTCACTTTCCAAAGCTAGAGAAATAGCAAAGCAGTTATCAGTTCGTATCGCGTTGGGTTATGACGTCGCAGCTAAGAAGCAGGAACGTAAAGCCGAAGCATTAGCAAAGCTTGAGGCAGAGAAAACCAATGCTTCAGTCTGTTCTGCATGATCATGTTTCTTAGGCTAGGTATCCCGCATTAGGATGGATTTGGATTATGCATTGTGTTCTTTCTCTCAATAGCTCTTTTTTTGAAAAACTCCAGCGTTGAATCAGCGCAATATTCTTGCAAGTATTTATAATTCTCTTCAAACTTTGGCAGATCTTTAGCCACTGTGAATTTTTTAGGAAGCATACGCGCAGGATCATCAACAACCTCAAAGGTGAGTGACTTATGTTTGCGATCTTCCTCAATTAGCTTCAATGTTGCGACTACCGGGCTTTTATCCATTGCGCCATCAACGAGTTGGCGAACTTGAAATTTTCTAGCAAAAACAAAGTTCTTGAACGTGGGACTCTCACCATTGAATGTTATACTCCATGTTAATGGCATTCCATCACATAACCCTTCGGAAATAATTTCACCATCAATAGAACCATCATCATCGACATTCATCTGTATAGTTACTAATGGTTCGTTGTTGTTAAGTCCGAGATCCTTACTGTTAATAATTAGATCAGCATCATTGGACCATTTACCAGTGAGGAATTTTTTCTGATAAAGGTTCTCATACATATCGTTTCGAAACTGAAAATAGAAGGTTGCTACACCAATCAACAGGCTTATGACTGTGCAAATTGATACAATACGAGCTGACATATTTATCCCTTTTTCATTGTGAACTTAGTCATTATTAGACAAAAATTAGTGAGAATTTCCAAGTAACATTTATACATGGTGTAATCGATACGTTAGCCCGGATGGTGACCGCCCAAAATAAACCAATTTAGTCCGGCAATTCCATTTTGCGTGTACACAAGAGTTTACCCAATTAAAAAATGTATAATAAGAAATCCAGTAACAGCAATGATTTGATACCTCTACTCTACAAGTAGATTCAGAGTCACTCCTCATCAGCATTCATATGACTTTATAATGGCAACAAAACCTGTAATTTACGGGTTTTATTGTCTCATCAAGAATCATCGCTTTTCGCTAAACTTCCCGCCTTTATTTTACTATCTGGTGTACCAATTGCCCTTTAATTGTTATCAGTTTTAGTGACCTGCGTGGAGTGATTACGCCGGAACTGCGTGCCGAACACAGCCAGCGTATCGCCAGTCGCGAGTTGGCTGAAGAGTTTACCGGCCTGATTAAGGAGCTGGAATTCGAGCATGAGGGGGAGATGATAGCAGCCGTGCATACCGGCCGCGCTTACGTTAACGCGCACAACACGGCCTTTACGCAGTATGTGGAGAGCCAGTGGGAAGCCGCCATGCGCAACGCCAGCCCAACCCTGATACACGCCATCCGGCTGAAACTTCTGTCGCTCAGGCTCAATGACCGTGGACGCCATACCGACCCGCAGCATGAAGAGCCGGAAGTGATACTTGCACGTGAAGTCGGAAAGCTGCTGACCAATAAGGCGGAGGGCGCGCGACTGGATATGAATGCTGAGCCGGTGCTCTCAGAGATTGGCATTTATCGTCCCGCGCTGACCGGTGTGGATATGCATCTGTATAACAGCCCGGCCGCCATCCAGAAGCTGATACAGGAGCGCAAGGAGAAGCGTGAAGTAAAGCAGCAGAAGGCGAGCCTGGCATGATGCACTGTCCGTACTGTAAAAGCCCGGCGCACGCCAAATCGAGTCGCTATATGTCCGAACAGGTTAAGGAACGTTATCATCAGTGCACCAACCTGGACTGTTCCTGCGCGTTCAAGACCAGCGAGAGCATTACGAAAGTGATTACCGCACCGCCGCTGCCAGAAACCTGCCAGGCACTACCTCCAACGCCGCCTCAGCGTCAACCGCATACGTTGGGACGCTATGGAAGCGCCTTCCGGCACTGACCCAAAATTCTATTCATTCCCTGCCACCAGGCGGGGATTTTTTTGAGCAAAGCTAAAGATTTTCTGTACGGTGACGAGTATAAATAGTGATGCATGCAAGAGCTGCATGGTTGTGCATGCAAAAAATGCGTACTAGAAGCACGAACAGGGCCAGTGCTGACGCGGCATGAGCCCGTGCATGCAGCTGCATGAAAAGCGGTGCATGAAGCGGGCAGGCGTGGCGGGGATAGCATTGCGCGCAGTTAAAGTAGATGCGGTGGTAGTAGCTACAAGGCTACCTAGATTTTAGTCGGCTATATTCTTGTTCTTTTTTTACACGTAGAATTGTAAATCTTCTTGAATCGTAAGTGTTGTTCAAAACAGCCTCTTTTAACGTTAGAATACGGAAATTTTATGCCCATAACTCAACAAGTTAATGTCAGGGATTTAACCATCGATTTGCAAAATTATCGCACAGTGCCCCAAAAAAATGAGACTGATGCTATACAGGCAATGATAACCATTAGTCCCGATTATTTTTGGGCGCTTATGGGCAGCCTGATTGATGACGGATATCTTCCTACAGAAAATATAATTGTAATCGATTACGGTAATAACAAAAAAGTGGTGAAAGAGGGTAATAGACGCATCGCCTCTCTTAAAATTATTCATGGCTATGTTAATGCTAGCCTTTTCGATATGCCCGATGCATTTAAACAGCGTATTTCTAGTCTTCCACAGAGCTGGCGTCAGGAAAACTTATCCATACCTTGCACGATCTATGATCAAAAAGACTCTAACCTAGTAGATAAAATTGTCACACTTACTCACGGTAAGGGACAGAAAGCTGGACGTGATGATTGGGAAACGGTAGCCAGAGCTCGCCATAACCAGAAAAATAATTCCTCGCCTGAGTATGGGCTAGTATTACTTGAAAAATATCTTGTAAGCGGCACTAATCATTCCACTGAGCAAAAACTTAGATGGTCTGGAAAATATAGCCTCTCGGTACTTGATGAAGCTTTACCAAAAATTTTCACTAGAGTCGGATGTAATTCAACTTCTGATCTTGCTTCAAAATATCCAAATATTAATTTCAAAAAAGAACTAGACAGTGTTCTTTTAGCTATCGGCCTTGGTGAGCTAAATTTCCCCGCAATTCGTGGCTCAGTTGATTTTCTTCTACGCTATGGGATACCACCTGTAACTCCCGCAAATACAAACGGCGGACTTACATCTACTGGAGCGAATATACCTACATCAAACCCCAGCCATCCCAGTAATCCGCAAGCAAATCCTGCATCGCCTACTACAGCTGTCACTAGTGTTGCAGGAACCACAACAGGCTCAGCATCTCCTGTAGTGAGCGCAGCTAAACCTACTAAAAAAGTAACTGCAACATCGACTCATGATATAAAAACTGTAAGAAGACACTTGCGTGGTTTAAAATTATACGGTAACCATAGAAGTAAGCTCGTTGATATAAAAAAAGAAATGCTTGAATTAAAGATTGATGCTACTCCTATTGCTTTTGTTTTTTTATTAAGGAGCATGGTTGAGCTTTCAGCTAAGGCTTTCTGTGAAGATAAAAAGTTAGAGCCTAATGCTCCTACCTGCAAGAAAAAAGATGGAAGTGATAAAACTCTAGGGGACACTTTGAGAGATATTGTGGATTTTTTAACACAGAAGAAGCAAGACAAACAAATGTTAAAGCTATTACACGGGCCGATTACTGAGCTAAACCGCCCTGATGGAATTTTATCAGTTACGTCCATGAATCAGTTGGTCCATAATCCAGCATTCATAATTAAAAGCACAGATATACCTGCTTTATTTTCAAGTATCTTTCCTCTCATAGAAAAAATGAATAAGTAATTATGGCAAACTATAGAACTCCATTAAGATATCCAGGTGGCAAACAAAAATTAGCCCCTTTTATTTTAGAGTTGGTTAGAACAAACTCGTTAGAAGGGGGAGATTATGTTGAGCCATATGCAGGAGGAGCCGGAGTTGCAATGCAACTTCTCATCGATGGTCACGTAAGCAGAGTTCATCTCAATGACTCATCGATCCACATTTATGCCTTTTGGCACTCCATACTTAATAGAACTGAAGATTTTTGCAAAGCCATATCAAAATCACTTATGACAATAGATGAGTGGAAAGCTCATCGTGAAGTCGTACGCCATCCCAATGACTATGATTTATTTGAGCTAGGTTTTTCAACGTTTTACCTTAATAGAACAAATCGTTCAGGCGTATTAAGCGGGGGAGTTATAGGTGGTTTAGCACAGGCAGGGAACTGGAAGTTAGATGCAAGATTCCCTCATAAAGCTTTGATTGAACGCATTGAATTAATAGCAACAAAGGGCAATGAAATTCATATATACAATAAAGACGCTGAAGATTTTTTCTCAAGCGTTTTACCAAATTTACCAAAGAAAACTTTAATGTATTGTGACCCACCTTACTTTGAGAAAGCTAGCGGTCTTTACCTTAATTTTTACAAAGCTGAAGATCATAAGCGCATAGCGAACATCATCAAAAGTATCACCAACGTCAATTGGGTAGTATCTTATGATGCTGTTAAAGATATTTTGGATTATTATAAATCAAAAAGAATGTTTCTGTATGATTTGCAATATAACGTATCAAAAGTTTATAAGGGAAGCGAAGCATTTATATTTTCTGACGACTTAGTAATACCAAAAAATTCTTCAGTTAAATTTATAGATTCAGCTTTGAAAAACAAAGGTTTATTATTCGAACAGGCCTAAAAGTTAGGGGTTGTGACTGTTTTCTTTACAACCCAAACTATCTTTAAGTATAGCTTGATTAAGATTCAATCGAAAAATCATATCTATAAATAATAAAAATATAATAAATTCATATGCATATCGGCGAATCTATCATTTTTTCAATTAACTAAGTTTAGTCAAGCATTCACACCTTGTACCATAGATCGTACCAATCGCAAGGAGTATGTAAAAAAAAACCATTAAAATCATCAGCTTAAAATTTAAAAAATATACAGATTCAGAATATCGAATAATTTTGCATATCATCGCATGAAATTGCAGATAATCACTATGGCCCGCTAAATGCGGGCTTTTTTATTTACATGCTGTCGCATATGGGTGCGTAACATCGCGGGTGAAGGGTTTACCCAAGTCTATTTACGAGAGCCATTCTGAGTACACCCTTCATTCGACATACAGGCGGCACATGCCAGAGATTAACCCTACCGGCGCTTGAATAGAAGGTATCTATAAAACCGCCACCAGTACTTTGATGAACGTCGGACAGGGCAGTGGTGCATTAAAAAGTACAGGATCACTTTGGCCTTGACAGCGACGATATACTGAAAACAAAATTCAGCCAGTTTCATTTCTTTCGTATCTGGTTTGTTCTTCAGCGGTACAATAAATTTGGCTTCAAGTCTTTCATAACCAACATGGAAGCTACTGTAGAGATTACCGGGGGCCGTAATGAAAGCTAACCTCAAAAAAACTCTGCTGATTCTCATTGTCGCTGGCGGTGTGTTAATGGACTATTTTTTGTGGTTAACCTCACGCCCGATAGAAATCATCGCCGTCCATCAGGAAGATAATTTTAGCGATGTTTTAGTGAATCATTTCCCGCCCACTATCAGAGGCAAAATTGACTGGTGGCTAAAGAACAAGGAAATACTGGAACAACGTTATGACATTCCTAAACCGGCCCCCTATGGTAATTATACTGTAAGCTTCTGGTTGTTTAGGGATGGTTATAAAGAGGAAGGAAAATATGACAGACTCTGTTTTAAAAATATGCAACCACCGATTAATTGTATAGAAAAAGAGCGAGTTTTCTGGGTGAGTTACAGTAAAAACAGAGGAATTATATATACAATAGATGATGGCGAATATCGCACCGGAAAAGATGGGGAAATAATAAAACTTAAAGATGAATAGAACCGCTCACCTCGCGTAGAGACAGCAATGAAATCATCCTCCCTGCCTGACTTGCATCAGCAAAGCGGAGGAAGCAAAATGCGGGAGAGGGTATCTCGGCGGAGAGAAAAGCGGCAACGCCTTACCGCCTGCCCCAGGCGCATCAACACGCAGATTCAAGCCCATTATCTGCCAGAACGAAAACGTTTGGCGCTAAGCATTGGCGATCAACGCTTTCTCCACCAGGCAGCATCAATTTTTACCGGCGATTTTCGCCCGGCCCATTCCTTTACGCTTTGCCTAATGTTTAAATCGTTTCAGGCCCAACTCCGGAGGTAACATGCTGCCATCACATACGCTGAGTCTGACCATTACTCGTCACTGGCTGGATCTCTATGAAACTATCTGGAAACCAGACTATTTCCCTAAATGGGTTGCCCAATTAGGCGAGGCGCCGTTACAGGCCGATGGAAGTTACTGGAAAGCGAAAGGAACGGATGGAACGTTGCGGGTGCGCTTTTCCGAGCATAACAGCTACGGGGTAATGGACTACTGGATTGATAATGGCTTCGGTAAAGAAATTTATATGCCGATGCGTATTGTACCTAACCAGGAAGGCGCGCAGGTGCTGCTGACGCTTTTTCGTCAACCCTTTACCTCTGACGAAAAATTCCAGCAAGAGCTGACGTCGTTAGAACAGAACCTGCAACGGCTTTATCAGCGGGTGACCGCCTGAAAGCCGCAATGCCTGCGGGGTGGTGGCTTCACTACCTTGCGGGCGTTCCCCCTTTAATCCCAGCATTGACCGTCATTTTGCGCTGCGCTGCCAGACGTCCTTCCTGTTACGATCCCTTAGTTACACAGAGAGGTTTAACTATGTCCGGAACTAATAAAAACTTAGCGCTCGCTAACCGTGCAGAAGCCTTACGCATTCTCCGGTAAAAAACAGGCGTAGCGTAACTTTACTTAATGAAACTCTGCGCGTCTAATTATTAACCAACCAATCTTAACCTCATGATAATCAACCGGTTAAAGACGAAAAAAATCAAACCCGCGTTAACTAAAAAAATAAGACATTAATATAATTACAGGTTTCCCCTTCCATTTTTTTAAAACCATTCATTTTTTACATCCATTTATTATTATGGTTGCAGTTTCAGATATTTCTTATGGTGCTTCTTGCAAGGAAAAAAGTTATAAATCTTCCCGCACACAGCAACTTCTTATAATCAGATCTTCCAGGACTTTCCTATGGAACGCATATCTCTGCAAGACTTTACTGAGCAAGAATTTATTAATTTTGCAAAAAAAATATTGTTAGCTGAGTTCGAAACCACAGAAGGATTGCTAAAAGCAGTGACGGAGTTTGTTTTATTATCAGGACACCCAGCTGGTACCGATCTTATTGTATATCCGCAAGATTTTAATATTACTACGCCACAAAGCATGGTGGAAGTGATCAAAAAATGGCGAAATGAGCATGGGCTGCCTTGCTTCCGGGAAGATTATTTCGCTATCGCCTTATAATAAAAAATTTACCTGCCATAAAAATTATAAAAATAGTTATTAGGTGTTCGCTTGCCGGCACCCTTTTTTTATCATCATGGGTATGTTATGTCTTTGAAGCAAAAAGCAATTAATGGCGCGAAATGGTCGGCCATTTCGTCAGTAATGACGATAGGGCTTGGCCTGTTACAGTTAACCCTGCTCGCCAGAATGATCGATCCGAAACAATTTGGTTTATTAACTATTGCTCTGGTTATTCTGACATTGGTGGATACGCTATCTGATTTTGGTTTATCCAATTCAGTTATACAGCGAAAATCCATGTCTGAAACTGAGTTATCAACCCTTTACTGGCTAAATATTTTTATTGGCCTGGTAGTTTTTGCCGTTATCTATTTTAGCAGCCATGCGATTAGCGCATTACTTCAACAACCCGATTTGAATGAGCTTATAGAAGCGCTATCTGTTGCCTTTATTATTATCCCGCAGGGACAACAGTTCCGTGCTTTATTGCAAAAAGAGCTGGCTTTCACGCAAATTGGTCGTACCGAAGTGCTGGCGGCGCTGGCGGGATTTGCCGTTACGTTGATTTCAGCGTTGTGGTCCCCCTCGGCGCTCTGCGCTATCTGGGGATATCTCACGATGATCTCGGTACGCATGCTGCTGTTTTGCTATTACGGCGGAAAAATTTACCGTCCTCAATTTGTGTTTGAATTAAAAAGCGTGCGCAGTAATTTACGCTATGGCGGCTACCTGACCGCAGACAGTTTAATTAATCAGCTGAGTATGAATATGCCGACCATGCTGCTCTCACGCCTGTTAGGCGCGATAGCGACCGGTGGGTATAACCTTGCCTACAACCTTGCCGTTATGCCGCCTGCGAAGCTTAACCCTATTCTGTCGCGCGTGTTATTTCCGGCTTTTGCGCAGATGCAGGACGATCGGCCACGCCTGCGCCATAACTTTTATAAAATGTTATCGATCATGAGTTTGCTGAATTTCGTGGCGCTGTTGGGCATGGCTGGCGTCGCGCATAACTTAGTGTTAAGCCTGTTTGGGGAACGCTGGTTGTTTATGGTTCCGGTGCTGCAAATACTCTGTATTGCGGGCATTATGCGAGCAATTAACAACCCGGTAGGCGCGCTGGTTATGGCAAAAGGCGCTGTTGATATCAGCTCAAAGCTTAATGCGCTTCGTCTGGCGCTTTCTGTACCGGTTATCTGGTCAGGCGCGCACTGGGGCGGGCTGATGGGCGCTACCGTTGGTTTTACCCTGTTGCAGGTGCTTACCGCCCTGATGAATTACTTCTTTTTAATTCGTCCGCTATTAGGTGCCAGCGCTAAAACCTATTTAGCCAGCCAGTGGATGCCGTTGCGTATGGCGCTGCCCACGCTTTGGATCAGTTATGCGCTTGGCTACGCCTTAGAAGGCATAACGCCGACGACGCTTACGCTTACCCTACAAATCGCCGCAGGCGGGCTGGTATGGGGCTTAATGCTTGTGGGTAGCCACGATCCACTGGTGCTTGAACTCAAACAGATTGTGCTGCGTAAAACGCGTCCGACTGGGGCGTTAAAAAACCAGGAAAAATTAATATAATAATAAAAGCTGTGATGGGTGGCTAAATGCCTGCAAACAGGTATTTTTATTAAGCGCGCTGCTATAGCGCGCTTTTTTTATGCCTTTTTGCCCAAGGCCTTTTCCGCTTCGCATAAACTGAGATAATCCGAAAGCGAATGCCTTAGAAATTTTCACTCGTCTACACTCAGAGAAGCGCTGTAGGCTTGCCACCGTGTTCCTGGAGCTGGCTATGTTACTGACCGTACTCTATATCATCGGCATTACTGCCGAAGCGATGACCGGCGCGCTTGCTGCCGGACGACGAAAAATGGATCTCTTTGGCGTGATCATTATTGCCTCGGTAACTGCTATTGGCGGCGGTTCCGTGCGTGACATGCTGTTAGGTCATTACCCGCTCGGCTGGGTAAAACATCCTGAATACATCATGATTGTCGCCGCCGCTGCCGTTATCACCACCTTTGTTGCCCCCCTGATGACCCATCTGCGCAAAGTTTTTCTGGTGCTGGATGCGTTAGGATTGGTGGTTTTCTCCATTATTGGCGCTCAGGTTGCGCTTGATATGGGGCACGCTTCGATTATCGCTGCCATCAGCGCGGTTATTACCGGTGTCTTTGGCGGCGTGCTGCGCGATATGTTTTGCAACCGCATTCCGCTGGTGTTTCAGAAAGAGCTGTACGCTGGCATCGCCTTTGCCGCAGGCTGGCTCTATATCCTGCTGTTAAAGACGCCGCTATCGCATGAAACGGTCATTCTGATTACGTTACTGTTCGGTTTTCTTTCCCGTTTGCTGGCGCTGCGTTTTCGGTTGGGGTTACCCATTTTCAATTACCCGCATCCGGAACATTGATGCCCTGCGTTTCTGGTGGATCGGGCTGCTCGGGCTGGGCTAACGTGGCCGAGGCCAGCCCTTTCTGCGCGGCTTGCCACCGCTGAATAAAATCTATCATCTTTCTCACCTGCTCATCCTTCAGCCAGGTATCAATTCGCTGTGCCAGCGTCGCGCCTACGCCGGGTAGCTGCTGCCAGCTTTGCAGGCTACGCGCCAGCAATTGAGGCCAGGTTGAATCCGGCAGCGCATTCAGCGCGCTAGCAGGCAGAGGAACGCCAAGTGCTTTTACCCAGCGGCGAAAAGGCTGATGCTGCACCTGATTAAAGTAATGGACGATTTGTTTGGCTCTTAACGGCGTAATGCCCGGCAAGGTTGCCAGCTGCTCGCTTTCCATTTCCAGCCAGGAAAAGAGATGCACAAAATCAGGCAGCTGAAGCAGGCGTTGCCAGGTGCTGCGCTGAATACCTGGCAGATCGAGTACGTCCCGCTGGCTTAGCCAACTCAGGCGGGAAAGAAACTGCTTGCGGCAATCGGCGCGGTTATAAAAGCAGCTCAGGCTATGATAATTTTCCGCGACGGGAGGCTCTGGGCGGGTACGCTCGATGACGCGCCAAATTACTTTTTTCAGATGTGGAATACCCTGCCCAGCCAGACCAATCGCCACCTGATCGCCGGGGACAATGTCCAGCGCCCGCCATCTTGCCAACGAGCCGAGGCTGACCCGCCGCACGGTTTTGTCATCCAACTGTACGGGCGCAACGTTTAGCACCGAGGAGATTTTCCCGGTACGCCCTATTGGAAAATCAATAGATTGCACTTCGCTGCTGACAACGGGCGGCGTATATTTCCAGGCGGCGGATTCATCGTTGCTGCCGGGTATCCATTGTTTAGCGGCTGAACGACGATCCTGATGAATCACGACGCCATCAGTGACAAAGGGCAGCGCCGAGCGGAACCAACGCATGCGCCATAGCGCTACTTCTTCCTCATCGCTGACCGGCTGCGTCCAGGCGCTGGCGACATCAAACCCTAACTGCTTAAGCGCCGCTTGCCGCTGCGTCATGGTTTGCGGCCCGTCAGGCCATGCCCAGATAAAGATACCCAGCTGCGAGAGTAAAGGAGACGGTTGCTGGCGCCTAAGCGCACCCGCAACCTGAGCGCGTGCATTTTGGCCGCCGTCTGTTACCTGACGATGATCGGTCATGGTTAAAAACAGTTCGCCCTGCAATATCAGTACAGGCCTTTTATCCGGAATAGCCTGCGGAAGCGCAGGGATATAAGCCGCTTTCTCCAGCCAGTTTTGCCCCTTCAGGCCATCGCCACGGCTAATCAACGAGACCAGCTTTCCCTGGCGATAGACCAGCGTCACCGCAACACCATCAACTTTTGGCTGCACCCAGAGCGGCCCTTTGCCCTGCATCCAGTACGCCACCGCCAGCTTGTCCGGCAGTTTCTTTACCCCCGTATGCGCAACGGGATGATCAACCGTACCGTTATCAGCCCAGACCGAGCGATCGGGTGCCGCTGCAGGCTGGAAACAGTGCTGCCATTGCCGCAGCCGGTGTTGCAGGTTGTCATAGAGGGCGTCCTCAATCAGCGTCTCACCATCGCCATAATAGGCGCGATCCCAACTGCGCAACTGCTGCTGTAGGCGGGCGATCTCTTCCGCCGCCCGCACCGGCGTCCAGCGCGGACATAGCGCCTGCGCCGTTCCGGCAAACAGACACAGCAACCATAAGGCTGTCTTTCCTGACATAGTTCCTCCTTGTTCTCGGCTGCGGCAGTAAAGCCGATTAACCGCAAGGCCGCGAGCAGCAGGAAACTAAACTGGAAAACCGCGCAAAAATTTTTACTGCAAAGCGTGCAAACCGCCGCGTCTTACGCGGCCTGCTTTCCATAAAACAAGAAAAACCACAGCGGAGCGGCGCAAACGCTGCATGGCGGCGGCAAGCTGTGTATACTGTGCAGGAAACAGACTCCGCTCTTTTAACACTTCAAGAACTATCATGGCTCAAGGCACGCTTTATATTATTTCCGCCCCCAGCGGCGCAGGCAAATCCAGTCTGATTCAGGCTATGCTGAAAACGCAGCCGCTTTACGATACGCAGGTATCCATTTCGCACACCACACGCGGAATGCGCCCCGGCGAGCAGCACGGCGAGCACTACTATTTCGTTGCTAAACAAGAGTTTGAAGCAATGATTGAGCAGGATGCTTTTCTTGAGCATGCTGAAGTGTTTGGTAATTACTACGGCACGTCGCGCGCGGCGATCGATCAAGTGCTGGCAACCGGTGTTGATGTCTTTCTGGATATTGACTGGCAGGGCGCGCAGCAGATCCGGCAGAAAATGCCGTCGGCGCGCAGTATCTTTGTTTTACCGCCCTCGAAAGAGGAGCTGGATCGCCGCTTACGCGGTCGTGGTCAGGATAGCGAAGAGGTGATTGCTCGCCGCATGGCGCAGGCCGTTGCCGAGATGAGCCACTACGCCGAGTACGACTATTTGATCGTTAATGATGATTTTGACCTCGCGCTATCGGATCTCAAAACCATTATTCGCGCTGAGCGTCTGCGTATGGGCCGTCAAAAAGCCCGGCATGATGCATTAATCAGCAAACTATTGGCAGACTGAAGTCACTTTCAGTATTATGCCCAGTCATTTCTTCACCTGTGGAGTAGCACACTTATGGCACGCGTAACCGTTCAGGACGCAGTAGAGAAAATTGGTAACCGTTTTGACCTGGTTCTGGTCGCTGCACGTCGCGCACGTCAGATGCAGGTGAGCGGTAAAGATCCGCTGGTACCGGAAGAGAACGATAAGCCGACCGTTATCGCTCTGCGTGAAATCGAAGAAGGCCTGATCACTAATCAGATCCTTGATGTTCGTGAGCGCCAGGAACAGCATGAGCAAGAAGCCGCCGAGTTGCAGGCTGTTACCGCTATTGCTGAAGGTCGTCGTTAATTAGCCGGAAGGCTCGCCCTTGTATCTTTTTGAAAGCCTCAATCAGCTGATTGAAAAATACTTGCCTGAGGAGCAGATCAAGCGCCTCAAGCAAGCTTACCTTGTCGCACGTGATGCTCACGAGGGGCAGACTCGCTCCAGCGGTGAGCCTTATATCACGCATCCCGTCGCCGTCGCCTGTATTCTGGCGGAAATGAAGCTCGACTATGAAACGCTCATGGCCGCGCTGCTGCACGACGTGATTGAAGACACGCCCGCCACCTATCAGGACATGGAGCAGCTGTTCGGCAAAAGCGTCGCCGAACTGGTTGAAGGCGTATCCAAGCTGGATAAGCTGAAGTTCCGTGATAAAAAAGAGGCGCAGGCGGAAAACTTCCGCAAAATGATCATGGCGATGGTGCAGGATATTCGCGTCATCCTGATCAAGCTGGCTGACCGTACGCATAATATGCGCACGCTGGGCTCGCTGCGACCAGATAAACGGCGGCGCATCGCGCGTGAAACGCTGGAAATCTACAGCCCGCTGGCGCACCGGTTAGGTATCCATCACCTGAAAACCGAGCTGGAAGAGCTGGGCTTCGAAGCGCTCTATCCCAATCGTTATCGCGTTATTAAAGAAGTGGTGAAAGCCGCGCGCGGTAACCGTAAGGAGATGATCCAGAAAATCCTTGCGGAGATCGAAGGGCGACTTCAGGAAGCCGGTATTCCCTGCCGCGTATTTGGTCGTGAAAAGCACCTCTATTCCATCTACTGCAAAATGAACCTGAAAGAGCAGCGTTTCCACTCGATTATGGATATCTACGCGTTTCGCGTCATTGTCCGTGATGTGGATACCTGTTATCGCGTGCTGGGTCAGATGCATAGCCTGTATAAGCCGCGTCCGGGTCGGGTGAAGGATTATATCGCCATCCCGAAAGCGAACGGCTATCAGTCGCTGCATACCTCAATGATTGGCCCGCATGGCGTGCCGGTTGAGGTGCAGATCCGTACGGAAGATATGGATCAGATGGCAGAGATGGGGGTTGCGGCGCACTGGGCTTATAAAGAACAGGGCGAGAGCGGCACTACCGCGCAGATACGTGCGCAACGCTGGCTGCAAAGCCTGCTGGAACTGCAACAGAGCGCCGGTAGCTCCTTTGAATTTATTGAAAGCGTTAAATCCGATCTGTTCCCGGATGAGATTTACGTTTTCACGCCGGAAGGGCGTATTGTCGAGCTGCCAGCTGGCGCGACGCCGGTGGATTTCGCCTATGCGGTGCATACCGATATTGGTCATGCCTGCGTGGGCGCGCGCGTCGACAGGCAGCCCTATCCCCTTTCGCAGCCGCTGGCCAGCGGTCAAACGGTGGAAATCATTACCGCGCCAGGCGCCCGTCCTAACGCCGCCTGGCTTAACTTTGTTGTCAGCTCCAAGGCGCGCGCCAAAATTCGTCAGCTGCTGAAAAACCTCAAGCGCGAAGATTCAGTAAGCCTGGGACGTCGCCTGCTTAACCATGCGCTCGGCGGCAGCCGTAAACTGGCTGAGATTGCGCCAGAAAGCATTGAGCAAGAGCTGGAGCGGATGAAGCTGGCATCGCTGGATGATCTGCTGGCAGAGATTGGCCTGGGCAACGCAATGAGCGTGGTGGTAGCGAAAAACCTGCTGGATACCGCAGGCGGCGTCTCCAGTAATGCCACCTCACGCAGCAAGCTGGCGATCAAAGGCGCTGATGGCGTACTGATTACCTTTGCCAAGTGCTGTCGTCCGATTCCTGGCGACCCGATTGTGGCGCACGTCAGTCCCGGTAAGGGATTGGTGGTTCACCATGAGTCGTGCCGTAATATTCGTGGCTATCAGAAAGAGCCCGAGAAGTTTATGGCGGTGGAATGGGATAAAGAAACCGAGCAGGAATTTGTCGCTGAGATTAAAGTCGATATGTTTAACCATCAGGGCGCGCTGGCGAACCTGACGGCGGCGATTAACACAGCCAAATCGAATATCCAAAGCCTGAACACGGAAGAGCGTGACGGCCGCGTTTACAGCGCCTTTATTCGTTTGACGGCACGCGATCGCGTTCATTTGGCGAATATTATGCGCAAAATTCGTGTAATGCCGGACGTAATCAAAGTTCACCGTAACCGAAATTAACGCATGAATGCTCAACGTTTTGCTCGTATACGCGAGATGCTGGCCGCGCGCCAGCATGATCTCACCGTCTGCATGGAGCAGGTACATAAACCCCACAACGTCTCCGCGATTATTCGTACGGCGGACGCGGTGGGCGTTCATGAAGTTCACGCTATCTGGCCCGCTAACCGCATGCGTACCGTGGTTTCGTCGGCGGCAGGCAGCAATAGCTGGGTGCAGGTCAAAACCCATCGCACCATTGCGGATGCGGTAACCCATCTGAAACAGCAGGATATGCAGATCCTGGCGACCAACCTTTCCGCCAAAGCGGTGGATTTCCGGGAAATCGACTATACCCGTCCAACCTGTGTTTTGATGGGACAGGAAAAAACCGGGATTACACAGGAAGCGCTGGCGCTGGCCGATCAAGACATCATTATCCCGATGGTGGGCATGGTGCAGTCGCTGAACGTTTCGGTCGCCTCCGCGCTGATTCTCTATGAAGCGCAACGCCAGCGGCAAAATGCCGGTATGTATCAGCGTGATATCAGCACGCTGCCGCATGCGGAACAGCAACGTTTGCTGTTTGAGGGCGGCTATCCGGTTCTGGCGCGCGTGGCTAAACAGAAAGGTTTGCCGCGCCCCGAAATCAGCGACAACGGCGAAGTGATTGCCGATGCCGAGTGGTGGGCCGCTATGCAGTCAACGGCTAAACGATGACAGGCCGCCTGCTGGATGCCGTTCCGCTCAATACCCTTTCCGGCGTAGGCGCAAGCCAGGCTGGAAAGCTGGCAAAGATCGGGCTGCATACCGTGCAGGATTTACTGCTGCACCTGCCGCTGCGTTATGAAGATCGCACGCAACTCTATCGTATTAACGATCTGTTGCCCGGCATCTGGGCAACGGTAGAAGGCGAGGTGCTGCATACCGATGTGACTTTTGGGCGGCGGCGGATGTTGGTCAGCCAGATCAGCGATGGCTCTGGCGTCGTAACGCTGCGCTTTTTCAACTTTAATGCCGGAATGAAAAACGGCTTGTCGCCCGGCGCGCGCGTAACGGCGTATGGCGAGATCAAACGGGGCCAGCGCGGCGCAGAGATGATTCATCCTGAATATCGTATTCAGGGTGAACACAGCGTAACCGAATTGCAGGAAACGTTAACGCCGGTTTATCCCACCACCGAAGGCATTCGCCAGGCCACGCTACGTAGCCTGACCGATCAGGCGCTGCAGTTGCTGGATACCTGCCCGATTGCCGAATTGCTGCCTGCCGAATTACGCGGCGGCCTGCTGAGCCTGCCCGATGCGCTACGCACGCTGCATCGCCCGCCGCCGGATATTCAGCTGGTCGATCTGGAAAGCGGTCGCCATCCTGCCCAGCGCCGCCTGATTCTGGAAGAGCTGCTGGCGCATAACCTGAGCATGCTGGCGGTGCGTGCAGGCGCGCAACGCTATCACGCGCTGGCTATGCCGCCGCGTCATCAGCTGCGCGATCGGCTGCTGGCGGCGCTGCCGTTTAAACCCACCGCCGCTCAGCAGCGGGTGGTAAAAGAGATCGAGCAGGATTTAAATCACGATTACCCCATGATGCGTCTGGTTCAGGGCGATGTCGGCTCCGGCAAAACGCTGGTGGCGGCTCTGGCCGCGCTGGATGTCATCGCTCACGGAAAGCAGGTTGCGCTGATGGCGCCGACCGAGCTGCTGGCCGAACAGCATGCTAACAACTTCCGCCAGTGGTTTGCGCCGTTGGGGCTGGAGGTGGGCTGGCTGGCTGGCAAGCAGAAGGGTAAAGCGCGCCTGGCGCAGCAGGAAGCCATTGCCAGCGGCAAGGTTTCTATGGTGGTGGGTACGCATGCGATTTTCCAGGAACAGGTACAGTTTAACGGCCTGGCGCTGGTGATTATTGATGAACAGCACCGCTTCGGCGTCCATCAGCGGCTGGCGCTGTGGGAAAAAGGTGAGGAGCAAGGTTTCCATCCTCATCAGCTGATCATGACCGCCACGCCCATTCCGCGTACGCTGGCGATGACCGCTTATGCCGATTTAGATACCTCAGTTATCGATGAGCTTCCTCCCGGACGTACGCCGGTGACCACGGTCGCCATTCCTGACACGCGGCGCGCAGATATCATTGAGCGGGTAAAAAGCGCCTGCCAGAAGGAAGGACGTCAGGCCTACTGGGTATGCACCCTGATTGAAGAGTCTGACCTGCTGGAAGCGCAGGCGGCAGAAGCAACCTGGGAAGAGTTAAAGCTGGCATTGCCCGATTTACAGGTCGGCCTGGTGCATGGGCGCATGAAGCCGAAGGAAAAACAGGACGTTATGCAGGCGTTCAAACAGGGCGCGATGCAGCTGCTGGTAGCAACGACTGTAATTGAAGTTGGCGTGGATGTGCCTAATGCCAGCCTGATGATTATCGAAAACCCGGAGCGTCTGGGCCTGGCTCAGCTGCATCAGCTGAGAGGGCGCGTGGGCCGTGGCGCGGTCGCCTCGCACTGTGTGCTGCTCTACAAATCGCCGTTAAGCAAAACGGCGCAAAAGCGATTGCAGGTGCTGCGGGACAGCAACGACGGCTTCGTTATTGCGCAGTGCGATCTGGAAATCCGCGGGCCAGGAGAGCTGCTGGGTACGCGGCAAACCGGCAACGCGGAATTTAAAGTGGCCGATCTGCTGCGCGATCAGGCGCTTATCCCTGAGGTACAGCGTATTGCGCGTCATATTCACCAGCATTATCCACAGCAGGCCCAGGCGTTGATTGAGCGCTGGCTACCGGAAACCGATCGCTACACCAACGCCTGAATTAAGAAACATAATTTATTGCGTATCGTTGTTTGTTTTTAAACGCTCTTGCTGTTGCGCTCTTCTGCTTAATCTCTCTTTAAGCTCATTCACAAACGCCTCACTCTTTTCTGGCTTTGAAAGGTTACTCTTTTTAGGGCTGATAGATGTTGCCTTTTTATTACCCACCGTCCCCGTTTGCCTTTTATCGCTAACTGGCCGTTTTTCGGCGGACGGCGGCGGCGGCGGTGGTGGCGGTACACCATCTTTGCACTTCTCAATAAACGCCTGCCTGTTTTTTAATTCATCGATCTTTTTTCGCGCCTCTTGCTGCGCTTCTTTCGCTTTGTCCGCAGCCTTTTTTTCGGCCAGCTCTTGATCGCTTTTCGCTTTAATAGCAGCGTTTTCCTGCATTTGTTGATAGATTTTTTTCTGGAATGGCGTCAGTTTATTCACGTCAAGATTGTTAAAAAAGGCACCCGGTGTTGTCACCTGCTCGTTACTGCCAGTTTTTTTTTGCATTACCCTACTATTTTTTCCTGCACCGTTGCTCGGTCTTTTAGTTAACTCGTTGTTATAAATAAGAAAATCCTGCGCCGGTAGTGGTGGTGGTGGTGGCGCGAGTTGTGCCGAGGAGGATGCTAACGGCGGCGCGGGCGGCGGCACAAGTTGCACAGACGACGGCGCAGGCTGTTTTGACGACGACACGGATGACGACGACAGCGGCGCGAGTTGTGCGGACTGTGCTAATGGCGATGCAGCCTGTATCGATGATGATGCGGACCGTGATGCCGGTTGCGCTGGCGTCGATACAAAAGGTTCTGTTATGGACGTCGTATTGCCAGATTGCATGCGATCCGTTGTCATGCTGCTATTATTATTCGACAAAGGCGGCGGCGGCGGTAACTTGGCAGGTGCCTGTTTGGAAGAGTGGAAAAAATTTTCCGCGCAAGGCGTAAACGCCGAGACTTTTTCATTACCGTTAAATGGTTTTATACTCGCTTTCGTTAATAAATTACGTAAGATTGAATCTTCGTTAAAGGATATGCGATTAACACTTATTACCTGCGCAGCAGAGTTTTCCTTATTGGACCTACGTCCCTTCAGAAATATACTAATATTTATTACTCTTTTTAATAAGTTACCTAAACGTGAAAATGAACTTTTTTTACTTTTCTCGGTAATGTTATTCTCTACCGCTTTACCCTTAACGCCTTCCTGATTAAAAAAACGGCTGGTAGACAATCCTGCCTGGCTAACTTTGCACATGTTTTTCCTTTTTAATAATTTTTAGACCAAAAACAGACAAACCGAAATACAACTGCGCGTTATAAACTAAACGTTCTAACAATAATTTCGAAAACCGCTTTTTCTGATGACGTTGCTAACGGGCCGTAACGCGAAACCCATAGGCAATCGATTGCTTTTGCCATAAAGAGGATTACAATCGCATCTTTGCTTTTCAGGGAATGTAGTGATGTCGGCCAACCCCAGTAAAACCCCCTCACCTGCGTCTGCGATTAAAACAAATAGCGAACTGATTTATCGTCTGGAAGATCGTCCGCCGCTGGCACAAACCTTGTTTGCTGCCTGCCAGCATCTGCTGGCCATGTTTGTCGCGGTGATCACCCCCGCTCTGCTGATTTGCCAGGCGCTTGGCCTGCCCGCTGAGGATACGCAGCACATTATCAGCATGTCGCTTTTCGCTTCTGGCGTTGCCTCGATTTTACAGATTAAAACCTGGGGGCCGGTTGGCTCAGGGCTGCTTTCTATTCAGGGCACCAGCTTTAACTTTGTTAGCCCGCTGATTATGGGCGGCCTGGCGTTAAAAAATGGCGGTGCCGATGTGCCGACGATGATGGCCGCGCTGTTCGGAACGCTGATGATCGCTTCCTGTACTGAAATGGTACTTTCGCGCGTGCTGCATCTGGCGCGGCGGATTATTACGCCGCTGGTCTCCGGGATTGTGGTGATGATTATCGGCCTGTCGCTGATTCAGGTGGGGTTAACCTCTATCGGCGGCGGCTTTGCCGCGATGAACGATCACACCTTCGGCGCGCCGAAAAACTTGCTGCTGGCGGGCGTGGTGCTGGCAGTGATCATTATTTTGAATCGTCAACGCAACCCATACCTGCGTGTCGCTTCGCTGGTCATTGCGATGGCGGTGGGTTATTTGCTGGCGTGGGCGCTGGATATGCTGCCGCAAAACAGCACATCGGGCAGCAGCGCGCTGATGGCCGTTCCGATACCGCTCTATTACGGTCTGGGCTTTGACTGGAACCTGCTGATTCCGCTGATGCTGGTCTTTATGGTGACATCGCTGGAAACCATCGGCGATATTACCGCCACCTCTGACGTCTCAGAGCAGCCGGTTAGCGGGCCGCTCTATATGAAGCGTCTGAAAGGCGGCGTGCTGGCGAACGGCCTGAACTCCTTTGTCTCGGCGTTGTTTAACACCTTCCCTAACTCCTGTTTCGGCCAGAACAATGGCGTTATCCAGCTGACCGGCGTAGCCAGCCGTTACGTGGGTTTTGTCGTGGCGCTGATGCTGATTGTGCTTGGCCTGTTTCCTGCGGTAAGCGGCTTTGTGCAGCATATCCCCGAGCCGGTACTGGGCGGCGCAACCATTGTGATGTTCGGCACCATCGCCGCTTCCGGCGTGCGCATTGTTTCACGCGAGCCGTTAAACCGTCGGGCAATCATGATCATGGCGCTTTCGCTGGCGGTGGGCCTTGGCGTATCGCAGCAACCGCTGATTTTACAGTTTGCGCCTGACTGGTTAAAAACACTGCTCTCTTCTGGTATCGCCGCCGGTGGCATTACCGCTATTCTGCTGAATCTGTTTTTTCCGCACGAGAAATAACCTTTGCGGGGCGGGCTACGGCTCGCCCTGCGCATCCTGATTATTCCAGCTTTACAACCAGGCGGTTGAGCTATGTCAGTAATTAAGGCATAACAGGCGGTACTGGAAATTCATACGGAAGGATGCAAATGAAGTTTGTCGGAAAGGTAACGCTTTCACTGCTATTGCTACTGTTGCTAACGCTATTGGCGGGCTATTTTTTACTGCAAACTCGTTGGGGTGCGGAATGGGCCAGCAGGCGAATAAGCGATGATACGGCATGGCATCTTTCCGTCGGCAAAATAGAGCATAATTTTTCCAGCCCTGCGCTGCTGACCTTACATAACATAAGCTTCGGCCATGACGGGCAGCCCGCTGTTATCGTGGCTAAAACCGTTAATCTCGGTTTGAGCTTCTCGCTGTTGAGCGATGCGCTGCATTTTACCCGCATTGAATTGCAGGATGGCGCACTGAACCTCGCCAATATGACGAAGGATATGGGCTGGTCGTTACAGGCCGATCGCCTTCAGCTGCGCAATATGAAGCTGAATAGCCCGCAGCAGGCCATTAAGGCAGTCGCGCTAAACGGCGGCGTGATCCCCTGGCAGCCTCGCGCAGGGGATGTTCTGGGCGCTAACGCCAGTTTTCAGGCCAGCGCGGAGAGCATGACGCTAAACGGTCTGGCGTTGTCCGATGCCTTAATCCAGGGGAAAACCAGCGATCGCCAGCTGGTCATTAATAATTTCGGTGCCGATCTGGCACGCGGCTCTGTCACCGGCAGCGCCCAACGCGATGCGCAGGGCAAGTGGGACGTCTCCGCGCTGCGCCTGAATGATATTCGCCTGCAAACCGATAAATCGCTTAGCGCATTCTTGCAGCCGCTTCGTGACCTGCCGCCGATCTATTTTTCCCGCGTGGATGTAACGGATGCGCGTCTACAGGGGCCGGACTGGGCGATTACCGATCTCGATTTAGTGCTAAAAAAACTGACGATCAGCCATGGCGACTGGCAAAGCGAGGATGGCTCGCTGGCCCTGAATGCCGACAACTTTATTAACGGTCAGCTGACGTTAAACGATCCGCTGCTGAACCTCGACTTCTCGCCGCAGGGCGTGACGGACGCACGCTTTAGTTCACGCTGGGTAAATGGTTTAGTTCGTGCGCAGGGCAATTGGCAACGACAGACCAGGCAGCTGACGCTGGATGAACTGGTGCTGGCGGGGCTGGAATATACGCTGCCGGAAAACTGGCGCGAGCGCTGGATGTCCACGTTACCGGCCTGGCTTGATAGCGTACGGGTGAAAAAGCTGAGTGGCAGCCGCAATCTGATTATTGATGTGAATCCGCAATATCCGTTTCAGATAACCGCGCTGGACATCACCGGCTCTGACCTGCTGCTGGCGCGCGATCATCAGTGGGGCATCTGGCAGGGTGCGCTGAACCTGAACGCTGCGGAAGCCACCTTCAACCGCACAGATGTGCGTCATCCTTCGCTGACGCTAAGCGCCAGTGACCAACAAATTTCGGTCACGGAGATGAGCGCGTTTGCGGAAAAAGGGATGCTGGAAGGGCTGGCGACGCTGGATCAAACGCCAGCGCGTCAGCTTTCATTAACGTTGAACGGTCGGGGCGTACCGGCGAATGTATTGCAGAATTGGGGCTGGCCCGCTCTGCCGCTAACCGGCGAGGCCACGTTACAGTTGCAGCTACAGGCGCGTCTGGCGGCGGAAACCGCCTTAAAGCCCAGCGCTAACGGCACCTTAACGCTGACCGCAGACGGAAAAACGCTCCAGCAAATAATGACTCGTGGGGAAGTCAGCAATCAGCCATGAGGCTCCAGCGGCCCGTCGGGATCGGCGGGCAGCACAATATAAACCCCGTTAAATATCGCCCCGCTCTCTTCACTGCCGAACAGCTCGACCTCAAGCTGCACGCGCGCTTTACGCCCACGTGCCAGACGATCGAGATCGCCGCTTAGCGAACCGAGATCGGCGGAGGCGCTGGGCTTGCCGCTGATGGGCTTGCTGTAACGAATATGGGCATCGGCCAGAATAATCGTGCCGCCTAAATGGCGCTCGCGCAGCAGCAGCCAGATCAACCCCCAGCCGGTTAACGTCGCCAGGGAAAACAGGCTGCCCGCAAACAGCGTATGGTGCGGGTTCTGATTGCCGGTTTCCGGCATGGTGGTCATGAATTTCTGCCCGGTGTATTGGGTGATGCGCACGCCCATTTTTTCACTGAGCGGGATATGTTCGTACCAGGCCTGCTGCAGCTGCCCGCACCAGTCCGCACGATGCAGAATGTCATCCAGCGTGATAACCGGTTTAATCATTAAAAAGTGGCGTACCGGCGTGGTGAGCGGTGCGGTGATCTCTCCCTGGTTAACGTAGCCCAGCTTGGCAAAGAACTCGACCGCATCTTCACGCGCGCTACATACCACCCGTTTCACGCCTTCCTGACGCGCCACCGATTCCAGCGTCATCGCCACCAGCGTGCCTAATCCTTTGCCCTGAACCGTAGGATGCACCGCCAGAAAGCGAATCGAGGCTTCATTGTCCGCATTGATATAAAGACGGCCCGCTGCGACAGGTTTGCCCTGCTCATCCACCACCATTTGATGATGGGCCATGGCGTCCCAGCCGTCCCGTTCGGAACCCTGCGGCTGGCGCAGCGGTTTACGTAACATTTCCCAGCGGAACTGATAATACATCTCCAGTTCTTCGGCAGTTTCCGGCACTCGTAGATGATACATAAAAGCACTCTCTCGTTCGGCGTGGGCGGGATGGTTCCAGGCGGTAGCGACCAGCGTCATACCTGTAGCCAGAAGGTTACCGGCCCATCATTTACTAAGGCAACCTGCATATCTGCGGCGAAACGCCCGTTTTCCACGGCGATCGCTTTTTGTCGGCAACAATCACTAAAGTAGTGATAGAGACGCTCCGCCTCCTGCGGCTCAGCGCCACGGGAAAAGCTGGGTCGCATGCCCTTTTGCGTATCGGCAGCCAGCGTAAACTGTGAAACCACTAATACGCTGCCGCCAGCCTGCTGGACATTCAGGTTCATTTTGCCGTTTTCATCGCTAAAAATACGGTAGCCCAGCACGCGGTCGCACAGGCGCTGCGCTTTTTGCTCATCATCCTCTTTTTCCACGCCCAGCAAGATCAACAAACCGGGCCCAATTTCTCCCACGGTTTCATTTGCTACCGTCACGCTGGCGTTTAGCACCCGCTGAATTAAGGCAATCATACTTCCTCACTGCTTTCTTTTTGTTGTTGTCGCTGACGATACTCGCCCAGCGTGACGGTTATTTCCGCCCCTAATAATACGATACACCACGTCCAGTAAACCCACAGGAACAGAATCGGCACCACCGCCAGCACGCCGTAAATCAACTGATACGAAGGGAACGTGGTGATGTACAGCGCAAACGCTTTTTTACCCAGCTCAAACAGCAAGCCCGCCACCAGCGCCCCGATTAAAGCATCGCGCTGTGGCACCCGCGTGGTGGGCACCAGACTGTATAACAGCCAGAAGGCCAGCCAGGAAAGCAGCAGCGGGAAGAGGCGCAGCGTCTGATCGATAAGCCCGGTTACGCCGCTGACCGTCACCCATTTCAGCGACAAAAGCCAGGTGCTAATCGCCAGACTGGCACCGGCCAGCAGCGGCCCCAGCGTCAGGATCATCCAGTAGACGGCAAACGAGTAGACCAGCGGACGTTTTTTCTGGCTGCGCCAGATGGCGTTTAGCGCACTGTCGATGGAGTGCATCAGCAGCAGCGCAGTGACAATCAGCCCCACCGCGCCCACCACCGTCATTTTATTGACGTTGGCAACAAAACGGTCGAGGTAATCCTGCACTACATTGCCCGCAGCGGGAACGAAGTTATTGAAGATAAAGTGCTTTAGCTGCACGCTGATATCAGAGAACACCGGGAAGGCGGCAAAAAGCGAAAACACCACCGCCACCAGCGGCACCAGCGCCAGTAAAGAGACAAAGGCGAGGTTGCCCGCCTCGGTCGTCATGCCATCGTGTTCAATCCGATGCCAGAGGAGTTTGAGCCATGCGCTCGCTGTGCGCAGGCGTGGACGTAGTGCGCGCAACGCCATCAGTTAACCACGATGAGCAAACCAGTCCGGCACCACCTGCGCATCGGTGACCTGCACAGCGGTGATGCCCAGCTGCCGCGCGGCTTCGATATTTTCCAGATTATCATCAAAGAAAACGGCGTTGTCGGCGCTAACGCCCTCTTCCTGCAACACGTGCTGAAAAATACGCGCTTCCGGTTTGCGCATGCCTAAATCTTGCGACAGATAGAGCTTATCAGCCGCCTGCTGCACGTCCGGATACTGTGACGGCCAATAGCTACAGTGCAGTCGGTTGGTATTAGAGAGAATCACCACCCGCTCGCCACGCGCGCGCAGCTGTTGCATCAGGGCGATAACGTCATGACGCAGGCCGACAAAAACGGCCTGCCAGCCCGCCGTAAATTGTTCATAGCTGAGCGCGATATCCAGTTCGGCGCAGATCTTCGCCGCGAATTCCTCGTCGCTGATTTCGCCACGCTCATGCTGTTCAAAGCTTTCGCCCATCTGAAAGCGGCTTTGTAGCATCGCCAGCGGCACGCGGCCCAGATCGCTCCAGACGCCCAGTACCCGGCTAAAATCGATATCGACGATGACGTTACCCAGATCAAAGATATAAAGCATGGCCATCTCCTTTCGTCCCGTTGAGCTATTCACTCTAGCGATAAAACAGCAGGCTGAACAGGGCATGAAAGAAAGGATGAAAAAATGAGCGACGCGCGTACAACGCAAGGGAAAGGAAAAATCAGGCAGCAGAAGTAAAAATGGCCCCTTGCGGGGCCATTTAACGGCTTTTATGCACGCTGTAGCGAGACGTTAAACGTCTTTGCTGCCGCGTGAAGCGCGTTTACGATCGTTTTCCGTCAGGTGACGTTTACGAATACGTACGGAGGTCGGCGTTACTTCAACCAGTTCGTCATCATCGATGAACTCGATAGCCTGCTCCAGCGTCATCTTGATCGGCGGTACCAGCGTAGTCGCTTCGTCCGTACCCGATGCACGCATGTTGGTCAGTTTTTTACCGGTCAGACAGTTTACGGTCAGGTCGTTAGAGCGGCTGTGAATGCCGATAATCTGCCCTTCGTAAACTTCTGCGCCGTGACCCAGGAACAGCTTGCCGCGATCCTGCAGACCAAACAGTGCGAAGGCAACTGCCTTGCCCTGGCCGTTAGAGATCAGCACGCCGTTCTGACGCTGACCCACTTCGCCCGGACGCACGTCGTCGTAGTGGCTGAAGGTGGAGTACAGCAGGCCAGTACCGGAAGTCATGGTCATGAATTCGTTACGGAAACCGATCAGACCACGGCTTGGGATCACGTAGTCAAGACGTACGCGGCCTTTGCCATCCGGGTCCATGTTTTTCATGTCGCCTTTACGCTCGCCCATCGCCTGCATAACCGCGCCCTGATGCTGTTCTTCGATATCCAGCGTCACGTTTTCAAACGGTTCCTGCTTACGACCGTCAACTTCGCGGAAGATAACTTTCGGACGGGATACCGCCAGCTCAAAGCCTTCACGACGCATGTTTTCGATCAGTACGGAGAGGTGCAGCTCGCCACGACCGGAAACACGGAACGCATCCGCATCTTCGGTTTCTTCAACGCGCAGCGCAACGTTGTGTACCAGCTCTTTCTTCAGACGATCCAGGATCTGACGTGAAGTAACGTATTTACCTTCTTTACCGCAGAACGGCGAGGTGTTGACGTTAAAGAACATGGTTACGGTCGGCTCATCGACGCTCAGCGGCGGCAGCGCTTCTACATTCTGCGTATCGCAGATGGTATCAGAGATGTTCAGCTCGCCCAGACCGGTGATCGCGATGATGTCGCCCGCTTCAGCCAGATCGGTATCGATACGCTCCAGACCCAGGTGGCCCAGCACTTTACCGACTTTCGCGTTACGCGTTTTGCCTTCGCTATCGATAATCGTAACCTGCTGGTTCGGTTTTACCTTACCACGCTTGATACGACCGATACCGATTACGCCCAGGTAGTTGTTGTAGTCCAGCTGGGAGATTTGCATCTGCAGCGGGCCGTCCAGGTCAACGTTTGGTGCCGGAACGTGTTCAACAATTGCCTGGTACAGCGGGGTCATGTCGTCGGCCATTTCAGAATGGTCGGCGCCAGCGATACCCTGCAGTGCAGAAGCGTAAATAATCGGGAAATCGAGCTGCTCGTCGGTCGCGTCGAGGTTAACGAACAGGTCGAACACCTGATCAACAACCCAGTCAGGACGTGCGCCCGGACGGTCGATTTTGTTGATAACCACGATCGGTTTCAGGCCATGAGCAAAGGCTTTCTTGGTCACGAAACGCGTCTGCGGCATAGGGCCGTCCATCGCGTCGACAACCAGCAGCACTGAATCAACCATGGACATTACGCGCTCAACTTCACCACCGAAGTCGGCGTGTCCCGGGGTATCAACGATGTTGATACGATAGTCGTTCCATTTGATGGCGGTATTTTTCGCGAGGATGGTAATCCCACGCTCTTTCTCCAAATCGTTGGAGTCCATTACACGCTCAGTTGCTTCAGTACGGGCATCAAAAGTACCAGACTGTTGCAGCAGTTTGTCGACCAGGGTGGTTTTCCCATGGTCAACGTGCGCAATAATGGCGATGTTACGCAAATTTTCGATCACAGCTTTGCCTCAGGCATTAGAAATAGCGCGCTATTGTACACGGATTAATCGAAGGACTGAACAGGATCACAAATATCAAAGAAAGAATGCTGCAAGGCTTGCCTTAAACACCACTTTCAGTGCAAAAAATGCACCCGATTGCTCAACTGCACCATAACAGTGCTCAAACTCCACTCAATTGCACTATAATGGTGCGCGATATCCATCATGGTGCATCCCTCGTGTGACGAGAGCGCGTATAATAGCGCTTTTTGGCCAGAATAAAAAAGTTGGCACAAAATTCGCTTTAATCTGCTTAAGCCAAAACGACAGTTTCCACAACGGTTGATAGCTTGTCTGAGTACTTAGTTGCCCGCTGTACGCCAATCTTTACGCGTCTGGCAGCCTGAAGTTCTCTTTCCACGACGACAATGACAATTACCAGGAGAGTTGAGTATGTCTGCTGAACACGTTCTCTCGATGATGAACGAACACGAAGTAAAGTTTGTTGACCTGCGTTTTACCGATACCAAAGGTAAAGAACAGCACGTGACGATTCCGGCGCATCAGGTCAACGCAGACTTTTTCGAAGAAGGCAAAATGTTCGATGGCTCCTCCATCGGCGGCTGGAAAGGCATTAATGAATCAGACATGGTGCTGATGCCGGACGCAACCACTGCCGTGCTCGATCCGTTCTTCGAAGACTCTACGCTTATCATCCGTTGTGACATCCTTGAGCCAGGCACCATGCAGGGCTATGACCGCGACCCGCGTTCTATCGCCAAGCGTGCTGAAGATTTCCTGCGCTCTTCCGGCATCGCCGACACCGTACTGTTTGGCCCTGAGCCAGAATTCTTCCTGTTTGACGATATCCGTTTCGGCAGCAGCACTTCCGGCTCCCATGTTGCTATCGATGATATCGAAGCGGCCTGGAACACCGGCAAAGAATATGAAGGCGGCAACAAAGGTCACCGTCCGGGTCTGAAAGGCGGCTACTTCCCGGTTCCGCCGGTTGATTCCGCACAGGACATCCGTTCTGCCATGTGTTTAACCATGGAGCAGATGGGTCTGGTGGTTGAAGCGCATCACCACGAAGTGGCTACCGCTGGTCAGAACGAAGTGGCTACCCGTTTCAACACCATGGTGAAGAAAGCGGACGAAATCCAGATCTACAAATATGTCGTGCATAACGTCGCGCACGCCTGGGGCAAAACCGCCACCTTTATGCCGAAGCCGATGTATGGCGATAACGGTTCCGGCATGCACTGCCACATGTCTCTGTCAAAAGGCGGCACCAACCTGTTCGCTGGCGACAAATATGGCGGCCTGTCTGAAATGGCGCTGTTCTATATCGGCGGCGTCATCAAGCACGCTAAAGCCATCAACGCCCTGGCAAACCCAACCACCAACTCCTACAAGCGTCTGGTGCCGGGTTACGAAGCGCCGGTGATGCTGGCCTACTCTGCGCGTAACCGCTCCGCCTCAATCCGTATTCCGGTGGTTTCCAGCCCGAAAGCCCGCCGTATCGAAGCGCGCTTCCCGGATCCAGCGGCTAACCCGTATCTGGCGTTTGCTGCGCTGCTGATGGCTGGCCTGGACGGCATCATCAATAAAATTCATCCTGGCGACGCGATGGATAAAAACCTCTATGACCTGCCGCCGGAAGAAGAAGCTGAAATTCCAAAAGTGGCCGGTTCGCTGGAAGAAGCGCTGAACGCGCTGAACGAAGACCGCGAGTTCCTGACCCGTGGCGGCGTGTTCACCGATGAAGCGATTGAAGCCTACATCGAGCTGCGTAAGTCTGAAATGGATCGCGTGCGCATGACGCCGCATCCGGTAGAGTTTGAGCTTTACTACAGCGTTTAATGGTTTGAGTTTTGTTGCCGTGGAAACTTTTAGCCCATCTTCGGATGGGCTTTTTTCTCCACCTTACCAACGGTCGGAATGTCGCGTTATCAAAGCCGAAACTATAATGCACTAAAATGGTGCAGGAGAACGCTGTATGGCAACTGGCCTGTTGCCCGATGCCGGGCAGATTCTCAATTCCCTGATTAACAGTATCTTGCTGATTGATGATGAGCTGGTTATCCATTACGCCAATCCAGCGGCGCAGCAGCTGTTAGCGCAAAGTTCCCGTAAGCTTTTTGGCACGCCGCTGCCGGAGCTGATGGGCTATTTCTCTTTGAATATTGCCGTTATGCAAGAAAGCCTGGCTGCGGGTCAGGGGTTTACCGACAGCGAAGTAACGCTGGTGGTGGATGGACGCGCCCATATTATGTCGCTGACGGCGCAGCGGTTGCCGGACGGCCTGATTCTGCTGGAAATGGCGCCGATGGATAATCAACGTCGCCTCAGTCAGGAGCAGATCCAGCATGCGCAGCAGGTTGCGGCGCGCGATCTGGTGCGCGGGCTGGCCCATGAAATTAAAAACCCGCTGGGCGGACTGCGCGGCGCAGCACAGCTGCTGGCGAAAGCCTTGCCCGATCCGTCGCTGACGGAATATACCAAAGTGATTATTGAGCAAGCCGATCGGCTGCGTAACCTGGTGGACCGCCTGTTAGGGCCGCAGCAGCCGGGGATGCACGTCACGCAAAGTATTCATCAGGTGGCGGAGCGTGTAGTAAATCTGGTCAAGATGGAGCTGCCGCAGAATATCACTCTGGTACGTGATTACGATCCCAGCCTGCCGGAGCTGCCGCACGATCCCGACCAGATAGAACAGGTTTTACTGAATGTGGTACGCAATGCGCTACAGGCGCTGGGCGAAGCAGGCGGCACCATTACCTTGCGCACCCGCACCGCTTTTCAGCTTACGCTGCACGGCACCCGTTACCGGCTGGTGGCGCGGATTGACGTGGAGGATGACGGGCCAGGCATTCCAACACAGCTACAGGATACGCTGTTCTACCCTATGGTGAGCGGCAGAGAGGGCGGCACCGGGCTGGGCCTTTCCATCGCCCGCAGCCTGATCGATCAGCATTGCGGAAAAATAGAATTTAGCAGTTGGCCAGGCCATACCGAATTTTCGATTTACCTGCCGATTCGTAAGTAGAGGTTTCTATGCAACGAGGGATAGTTTGGGTCGTCGATGACGATAGCTCCATCCGCTGGGTGCTTGAACGCGCACTTACTGGGGCCGGTTTAAGCTGTGCCACTTTTGACAGTGGCAATGACGTGCTGGACGCGCTCGCCAGCAAAACGCCAGACGTTTTATTGTCAGATATCCGTATGCCTGGCATGGATGGCCTGGCGTTACTAAAACAAATTAAACAGCGGCATCCGATGCTACCGGTCATCATAATGACGGCGCACTCCGATCTGGATGCGGCAGTCAGCGCTTATCAACAGGGCGCTTTTGATTATTTGCCCAAGCCGTTTGATATTGATGAAGCCGTCGCGCTGGTGGATCGCGCCATCAGCCATTATCAGGAGCAGCAGCAGCCGCGCGATCGGCCAGTCAGCGGCCCGACAACCGATATTATTGGCGAAGCGCCCGCAATGCAGGATGTTTTCCGCATTATCGGCCGGCTTTCACGCTCTTCCATTAGCGTGCTGATTAACGGTGAATCGGGAACCGGCAAAGAGTTGGTGGCGCACGCATTACATCGCCACAGCCCGCGCGCTAAAGCCCCTTTTATTGCGCTGAATATGGCGGCAATCCCGAAAGACCTGATTGAGTCGGAGCTGTTCGGCCATGAAAAAGGCGCATTTACCGGCGCAAATCAGATCCGGCAGGGACGTTTTGAACAGGCGGACGGCGGGACACTGTTTCTGGATGAAATCGGCGATATGCCGCTGGATGTGCAAACGCGTCTGCTACGCGTGCTGGCGGACGGGCAATTTTACCGCGTCGGCGGCTATGCGCCGGTGAAAGTCGATGTGCGTATTATTGCGGCAACGCACCAGAATCTGGAGCTGCGCGTCCAGCAAGGAAAGTTCAGGGAAGATCTGTTCCATCGCCTGAACGTGATTCGCGTACATCTGCCGCCGCTGCGCGAGCGACGGGAAGATATTCCACGGCTGGCGCGTTATTTCCTGCAGGTTGCCGCGCGTGAACTGGGCGTGGAAGCCAAGATCCTGCATGCGGAGACCGAAGCGGCGCTGACGCGTTTGCACTGGTCCGGTAACGTGCGCCAGCTGGAGAATACCTGCCGCTGGCTGACGGTGATGGCCGCAGGTCAGGAGGTGCTGATTCAGGATCTGCCGCCTGAGCTGTTTGAGAGCACCACCAGCGATACGGCGGCGCAATCACTGCCCGATAGCTGGGCCACGCTGTTAGCGCAATGGGCCGATCGGGCGCTGCGTTCCGGTCATCAAAATTTACTCTCTGAAGCACAGCCGGAGATGGAGCGCACGTTGCTTACTACGGCGCTGCGCCATACGCAAGGGCACAAGCAGGAAGCGGCGCGCCTGCTGGGCTGGGGACGTAATACCCTGACGCGCAAGCTGAAAGAACTGGGCATGGAGTAAGCGGAAAAAAGCCTGTTTTTTGCACAATACTTGCGCTTTGCTCTTTACACCTCGATGCCGTTCAGTATCATTTTGAGCGGTTATCGGGAGGCTTATCATGCTCGAATCGCTGTTGATCTCATTGAGCGCTGCTGGTGATGCAGCTGTCGGTCACTCACCGCAAACTGCGTTAGCGGCGGTGCTGTGTGCCGTAATGGTTAATTTTTTCAGTTAACAAAAAGGCCGGTCTGCACCGGCCTTTTGTTGTTCCGCATGGTTAGATCACACGCGAGAATTGCTGCTGTCGCGCCTTCTGCCGCATATAAACATCAAAGCACATGCAGATATTACGAATCAGCAAGCGCCCTTTTGGCGTCACTTGCAGGCCGTCCTTGTGTATCTCCACCAGCCCATCCGCCGCCAGCGGCGCAAGCAAGGCCAGATCGTCGGCAAAATAGTCGGTGAAGGTGATGCCGCTCGCCGCTTCAATGTCGCGAAATGAGAGCGAAAAGTTACAGATAAGCGCTTTGATCACCTCACGGCGCAGGCAGTCATCCTGGCTGAGCGTTAGCCCGCGCCATAAGGCGTTCCCCTGCTGTTCTACGCTGGCGTAGTAGGCTTTCAAATCTTTTTGGTTTTGTGCATAGCAGTCGCCCAGCATACTAATAGCCGACACGCCCATGCCCAGCAGATCGGTCTCGCCCTGCGTGGTGTAACCCTGAAAATTGCGATGCAGTCTCCCTTCGCGCTGCGCAATAGCCAGTTCATCATCCGGGCGGGCGAAATGATCCATCCCGATATAGTGATAACCCTGCGCGGTCAGCGTGGCGATCGTTTGTTGCAGGATCACCAGCTTTTGTCCCGGGCTGGGCAGCTCCTCATCTTTGATTTTCCGCTGAGCGGCAAACAGCGTCGGCAAGTGCGCATAGTTAAATACGCTCAGGCGATCGGGCCGCAAGGTGGCCACCTTCTGTAAGGTATAGTCGAAGCTTTCCGGCGTTTGCATCGGCAGGCCGTAGATCAGATCGATATTGCTGGAGGTGAAGCCCAGTTCGCGCGCCCGCGCGATCAGCGCAAAAATAAAGGTTTCATCCTGAACGCGGTTGACGCGCTCCTGCACCACCTTGTTGAAATCCTGCACGCCCATGCTCAGGCGATTAAAGCCCAGCGCCCGCAGATGATCGAGAATATCTAATTCCAGCTCACGCGGATCAATCTCAATGGAGATCTCCACCTCGCTGTTGAAATGAAAGCATTCACGTAGCACCGCCATTAAGCGACTCAGCTGCGCCTTGCTTAACCAGGTTGGCGTGCCGCCGCCCCAGTGCATCTGGGTAACGGTTCTGTCACGGAATAGCGCTGCGCGCTGGCGAATTTCTTGCTCCAGCACATCCAGATAACGATCGCCTTTATGCATCTGGCGCGTTACCTGCTTATTGCAGCCGCAAAAATAACAAAGGCGATGGCAGAAAGGGATATGGAGATAAAGAGAAAGCGGCCGCGTGGGATAGCGCTGGGCAGCCTGCTGAAAGGCCGCTTCGCTCCAGCCTTCAGTAAATTCCAGCGCGGTGGGATAAGAGGTATAGCGCGGCCCGGCATAGTTGTATTTCTCGATCAGGGCCTGATCCCACTCGGTTAACGGCATTGACATGTTCACTCCTTCCATTTACGACGCCTTACGGGCCGCGTCAAGGGCAAGGAGGCCTGGCGCTGCCGGTTAGCGGTAGCACGGCGCAAGCGTGATTTCAGCTGCGTCAGGCGGCGTAGTTTAACAAACAGCCAAAACAGATAACATGCCAATAAAATGGCGATAATTGATCCAGGCCAAAACATAAGCGAATACCCGGCTGACGGGAGAGGCGCTTTCGTCCGTTCCCGTCAATTTAGAGCGGCGAGCTTATTTCTCGCCTTTCAGCAGACGATACATATCTTCATCTGCTTCATCTTCTTCTTCATCGTCCAGACCAATACCGAGCTGCTCCATCAGAACATCAATACGGTCCAGCGTCTGATCGAGCCACGCCTGATCCTGCGCCGACAGCACTTCGCCGTTTTCCAGGCGATCCAGCAGTGCGTCAAGACGCTCGTCATTTTCCAGCATCGCCAGTTCTTCTGTCGGTTCCATTAACGGCTTCTGCTCAACGGGCGCTTTTTTGATCGGCTTCGCAACGGCAACGCCCTCTTTTAATAACGGCACCGGTTTTTTACTGCCGATACGCGGGTCTTTCTCTTTCGCCGCACCGTTTTTGCTGTTCTGAGCGGTAACAGGATTCGCGCGGCTACCTGCTGCATGGCCGCGACGCTTTTTGTCGCGCTTACGATCGCGCGCTTCCTGATTTTTGTCTTCGTGCGATTTGCGTTTCACTTTTGGCGCAGCGCTACTTTGTGGCTTATGTGCAGGTTTCATGATCGTTTATCCGGGGTTTTTCTTTAGTATAGAATTGCGGCGGAATCTAGCAGAAAGCGCACAAAGAAAAAAGGCGGCAGGTCACCCTGTCGCCTTTTTTCGTACCTTCCGTAGAAGGACAACCTTCCTTTTACGTCCCTGATGCAGTCAACGTCCCGGTTTTTCCGTATGCATTACGCTCTCACCCTGAGCGTTTCCTTTTCCGTGACGGCGCATTCCTGGCACCTTGTCCTGTTCCTGGCTCTTTGTTTTCCTGACTATTCCCTGAGCGCTTCATCCTGAAGTGAGCCATCCAAACTCTGTGAATTACTTTAGACGAATAAGCAAAACTCACAAGGTACCTAAAGGATTTCTGAAACCTTTTTTTACATGATTCAGTCTAATAATTTGAATATGAAAGAAAAATTAATTGGCTCGACGTTTAAAAACGTCAATAACTGGCAATAATTATGGCAAATATCTTACAATTTTTTTAGTCAACCGTCCCGGGAAGCGCTTTACGTGCTTTAAGGGTATAATCACGCCATTAAACTCAATGAACTCTCCAGGAGTTACTATTTTGTCTGGCTGGAATTATCACGTCACCCATTTCGTTACCAGCGCCCCCGATATTCGTCACCTTCCGGCTGACGTCGGTATTGAAGTGGCATTTGCAGGCCGCTCTAATGCAGGTAAATCCAGCGCTCTGAATACGCTGACTAACCAAAAAAGCCTGGCGCGCACCAGTAAAACGCCTGGCCGTACGCAGCTGATTAACCTGTTTCAGGTTGAGGAAGGTATCCGTCTGGTCGATTTACCGGGCTACGGATACGCTGAAGTCCCGGAAGAGATGAAGCGGAAATGGCAGCACGCATTAGGCGAATATTTACAGAAGCGCGAATGCCTGAAAGGTCTGGTGGTGCTGATGGATATCCGTCACCCGCTTAAGGATCTCGATCAGCAAATGATTCAATGGGCAGTACAAAGCCAAATCCCAGTGCTGGTGCTGCTTACCAAAGCCGATAAGCTGGCGTCAGGCGCACGTAAAAGTCAGCTGAATATGGTGCGCGAGGCCTCAATGGCCTTTATGGGCGATGTACAGGTAGAAATGTTCTCTTCGTTGAAGAAAATGGGTGTTGATAAATTACGCCTGAAGCTGGATAGCTGGTTTAGCGCACAGGATGACGCGCCGGTCGAAGAAGAGGGGCAATAATCCCTGTGGGCGCGTAGCGAATTACGCGCCCTTTTTTTGCCGAACGCCCAATAAAAAACGCCCCAGTCACAGAATGACTGGGGCGGCTAATATTCAGCCAAATCCGATTACGTGAAGTAAAAGGTCTGAAAGATAGAACATCTTACCTCTGTACCCTACGCCGTAAACTTTACCTGATTTTTTCTGACCGACAAAGAATTTTTTGTAGTTAATTTTCATAAAACAGCAGTTTTTTCTTAACAGCCGTCACATAAACAGCGTATGGATGTAGCTTAATTACCAAAAAAGTGTTTGAGCGCCATAACGTTAGCATTTAAGTAACGACATGATGTTAACAGGCTCGTTCTTCCGGCATAGCGGCTATGCCAGAAGAGCGCCCACATCAGAGGCTTAGTGCGCCTGATCCCAGTTATCGCCCACGCCAATATCTACGCGCAGCGGCACATCCAGGTTCATGCTGTTTTCCATCAGCTGACGGATTTTTTCGCTGGCCTGTTCTATATCCTGCTCGTTGATTTCAAATACCAGTTCATCGTGAACCTGCATAATCATCGTGACCTGCGGCGCATCAGGCGCTTGCAGCCAGGCATCAACGTCAATCATGGCCCGCTTGATGATATCTGCCGCCGTGCCCTGCATCGGTGCGTTAATCGCCGCACGCTCTGCCGCTTTGCGACGAATCGCGTTGGCCGATTTAATATCTGGCAGCCACAGCCGACGTCCATCCAGCGTAGAAACATAGCCCTGTTCAGAGGCCTGTTTGCGCGTGTTTTCCATATACTGCAACACGCCCGGATAGCGCTCAAAGTAGCGATCCATATAAACTTTCGCTTCGCCCGCGTTAATATTCAGCTGACGGGATAAGCCAAACGCGCTCATGCCATAAATCAAACCGAAGTTAATCGCTTTCGCGCTGCGACGCTGCTCGTTAGTGACCTTATCAACGCTGACGCCAAAAACCTCCGCTGCGGTCGCGCGGTGAATATCCTGCCCTTCGGCAAAAGCGGTCAGCAGCCCTTTGTCCTGTGACAGATGCGCCATGATGCGCAGCTCGATCTGCGAATAGTCAGCCGCGACGATGCGACGGCCTTCCGGCGCGATAAAGGCCTGACGAATACGCCGCCCTTCTTCATTACGCACCGGAATATTTTGCAAGTTCGGATCGGTAGAGGAGAGACGACCGGTTGCCGTTACCGCCTGCTGGTAAGAAGTGTGCACTCGCCCCGTCCGCGGATTAATCATCTGCGGCAGTTTATCGGTATAGGTCGATTTCAGTTTGGACAACCCGCGATGCTCAAGGATAACTTTGGGCAACGGATAGTCCAGCGCCAGCTCCGCCAGCACTTCTTCGCTGGTCGATGGCGCGCCGCCCGGCGTTTTCTTGGTTGGCTTGATGCCCTGTTTTTCAAACAGAATGGTTTGCAGCTGTTTGGTTGACGAGAGGTTAAACGGCTCGCCCGCCAGCTCGTGCGCTTTCTCTTCCAGCTCTTTCAAGCGAGCGGTTAACTCCTGCGAGTGCTTAGCCAGAATATGCTGATCGATAAGTACGCCATTACGCTCGATACGCGAGATCACCGTTAACAGCGGCATTTCGATCTTTTCAAAAACGTGCTTCGGCCCCGCCTCTTTTTCCAGCTCCGGCCACATTTTTAAATGCAGCTGTAGCGTGACATCCGCATCTTCCGCCGCGTAATGCCCCGCCTGCTCCAGGGCGATCTGGTTGAAGGTGAGTTGATTTTTACCTTTACCAGCGATGTCGGTGAAGGTCACCGTTTTATGGTTGAGCCAGCGCGCCGCCAGGCTATCCATATCATGCTTACCGACTACGGTATTCAGCATATAGGATTCGAGCATGGTATCGAATTTAATCCCGCCCAGTTCGATATCGTAGTTTTTCAGCACGCTACGATCGAACTTAAGGTTTTGCCCCACTTTCAACGCGCGGTTGTCTTCCAGCAGCGGCTTGAGCTGCGCCAGAACCGCATCGCGATCCAGCTGATCGGGCGCATCCAGATAATCATGCGCAACCGGCAGGTAGGCGGCTTCACCCGGTGCCACGGCAAAAGATAAGCCGATAATATTGGCGGTTAAGGTATCCAGCGAATCGGTTTCCAGATCGAAGGCAAAGAGTGAACTCTGCTTCAGCTTATCCAGCCAGCTGTCGAACGTTTCCTGATCGAGGATCGTGACGTAGCCATCGGAAGAAAGCACGCTAACGCTTTCCGGCTGCGGTGCCGCCTCTTCTGCCAGCGCCTTTTGCGCGCCACCGTTGCTTTTCCGTCCCTGCAACCATTTACCCTCTTGCAGATCGGTGATCCAGCGGCGGAATTCATAGTGGCGGAACAGGCCAAGCAGCGTTTCAACATCCGGCTCGTTGACGTTCAGCTGTTCACAGCCGACATCAAGCTCGACATCGGTTTTGATCGTCGCCAGCTGATAGGAAAGCAGCGCAACCTCTTTGTTCTGCTCCAGCTTGGCCGCCATGGTTTTCGCGCCACGGAAGCTAAGATCGGCGATTTTATCCAGGTTGTCATAAAGCGTGGTGATACTGCCTAAACCTTGTAGCAGCGCCTGCGCGGTTTTCTCACCTACGCCCGGTACACCCGGAATGTTATCGGATGAGTCGCCCATCAACGCCAGGAAATCAATAATCAGTTCCGGCGGCACGCCGAATTTATCCTGAACCTCTTCCGGCCCAAGGATAGCGTTGTTCATGGTGTTGATAAGCGTGATGTTTGGCGTAACCAGCTGCGCCATATCTTTATCGCCAGTGCTGATTAATACCGCTCGCCCTTGCTTCTCTGCCTGCAACGCCAGCGTGCCGATAACATCATCAGCCTCTACGCCGGAAACCGCCAACAGCGGCAATCCCATCGCCCGCACCATATTGTGCAACGGCTCAATTTGCGCGCGCAGATCGTCCGGCATTGGCGGACGATGGGATTTATAGTGCTCAAATAACTCGTCACGGAACGTTTTGCCCTTCGCATCGAAGACCACTGCTACATGGCTGGGTTGATACTGCAGCAGCAAGCTACGCAGCATGTTCAGCACGCCGTACATCGCTCCGGTAGGTTCCCCGACACTGTTGGTAAGCGGCGGAAAAGCATGATAAGCGCGATAAAGGTAGGAAGATCCATCTACCAGAATCAGAGGGTTTTCTGCAATTTGAGCCATAAGTTTCACGTTCCAGGATGATCGTTGGTATGGCATAAGGATGCCACATGATGCCGACAAATATGAAATAACCTGGCGGGAAGTTTAGAGAAGGCTCGGAAAACAATAACCGGATGCGGCGTGCTCGCCTGTGGATAACTTTGTGTGCAAAAATACTAACGTATTGTTATTTACGTAAATAGACAATGCCCGCTAAAAATTATCCTTTTTCTATCAACCATTTGGATCAAGAAAACGATCGAGACCCAGGAAAAGTCAAAATAGATCAAATGTGGATATAAATATTAGCGATCCTTTTTTGATCGCCGAACCGTTATTAATTTATCTCTGAAAGCCCCGATCCTTCCCTGTTTACTTTTTCAGCAATGACTGCGGGAAAGTATACGCCAGAAATAAAAAGACGCCGGGCTAACCCAGCGTCTTTTTTAGATCGTTTTTACTGTTTTTCTACCAGGAATTTTACAACGTTGGCATATTGCTGAACGAAGTTATCCATTGAGCTGGTATCCAGGCCGCCGTTGTTAACCATATATTTGCCATTAACAAACATCGCCGGTACACCGCGCAGATCAACATCTGCCGCCGCTTTTTGCTGCTGGGCAACTAACGCTTTTACTGCAAAGCTATTCCAGGCCGCATCGTAATCTTCTGGCTTAATACCCGCCGCTTTCACAAATGCCTCTTTCAGGCTGGCAGGATCGGTGATGGTTTGGTTTTTCTGAATGCCTTCAAAAATAGGCGCAGTAACCTGATCTTCAACGCCCAGCGCCATTGCAACCGCCCAGGCATGGGTCACGATCGGGCCTAAGTCGCCGCCGAGGAAATCGACATGATATTTGGTGACTTTAACGCCTTCCGGCAACGTTTTCTTTACGGCGTCGCCGACGTGATAAATTTCTTCAAACTGATAGCAGTGCGGACAGAAAAAGGAGAAGAACTCCATTACCTGCGGCTTACCGGCAACCGGCTTATCCAGCGTAACGTATTGTTGGCCGTCATTGAACTGCGCAGCTGAGGCACTGAACGCCAGTACGAGACCGACCAGCGCAAGCCATAATTTTTTCATTTCGAGACTCTCTCCATAATCAAACATCAATATTCAGGCATTAACCGCAGTGGCGGTTGCTGTAATACGGTATTTTGCTCTTTGAAGGACGCGATTTGTCTGCGCCAAAAATCTTCTTCCGTCATCCACGGAAAGCTACGCGGAAAAGCAGGATCCTGCCAGCGTCGAACAATCCACGCCAGATAATAAACCATGCGCATAGCACGTAAAGGTTCAATTAATGACAATTCATTAATATCGAAGTCTCTGTACTCGTTATACGCCTCCAGCAGAATATCCCACTGGATCCGCTGCTGTTGCTGGTCGCCGTTGATCAACATCCAGAGATCCTGCACCGCAGGCCCGTTACGCGCATCGTCTAAATCCACAAACAGCGGCCCGTCACGCCACAGAATATTGCCGGGATGACAGTCGCCATGCAGACGCAGCGGCGTCCAGTTGGTATGCCAACAGCTCTGCAAGGTTGCGCTTAGTGTCGCAATGCTGGCATTGAGCGCGTCGCGCAGCGCAGAAGGCACCAGCTGACACTGTTGCAGGATGTGCGCCGGTTCTGCGATATATTCCTGTAAGCCCATCGCAGGACGTGCGGCAAAGAGCGTCCGCTCGCCGGTTTGATGAATGCGTCCCAGAAAACGTCCTACGCCCTCAAGCTGATCGTCATTATCCGTTTCATATTGCCGCCCTCCCAGGCTGGGGAAAACAGCAAACCAAAAGCCATCATGCTGATGTAAGGTGCTGCCGTTAAGCATTAGCGGCGCGGCAAGCGGCACTTCGTCCTGCTGCAGCTCAAGCGCAAACTGATGTTCTTCTTCAATTTGCGCACGGCTCCAGCGCTGTGGACGATAGAATTTAACGACATAACGGCGTCGTTCTTCATCAGAGAACTGATAGACGCGGTTTTCATAGCTGTTAAGCGCAGTCAGTCCGGAATCAACGCGCAGGCCGGTATCCCACAGCGCATCGACAATGGTATCGGGATTGAGGGTATGAAAGTGAAAGGCAGTATTTTCCATCGTGCATCTCTGCTCAGTGCCAGAAGCGGGTAAGAATAACACCGATCGGTCAGCACGATAGAAACTGTGGCAGATTAATCCTTAATTATGCCGCGCGCCCGTAGCAGCGCCGTTTTGAAATCTTCTTCATAATCTTTCTTAATGCCGGGAATCGCTTCCTGTTTATCTGCACCACGCATTTTCAGGTGATAAATCAGGATATCATCGGTTAACGCCGATAAGGGGCCGTCAAAGCCTGACTCTTCCGCCAGTTTTTGTAAAAACTGCAGTAGGTTAAGATCCGGTTCGCTTTGCCATGCCGGCTGGAGCAGTTCCAGCAGTTCATTTAGTCGATGGTATTTCATAAATTTATCCAGAATGGTTCACTGGATGCTACGTTAGCAGGGTTATTCCCACAATAAAAGAGAGGGTTTGCGCGTGAGTGAACAGCGGGAAACAATATCCGGCGTTATTCTGGCTGGAGGACGCAGCAGCCGGATGGGCGGACAAGATAAAGCGCAGCTGCTGCTGCAGGGGAAACCTTTATGGCAGCACGTCTGGCAGCGGCTGGCTCCGCAGGTTAAAGATGTGAGCATTAGCGCAAACCGTAACCTGGCGCTTTATCAACAGAACAATCTGCGAACCATAAATGATGTGTTGCCTGATTACCCCGGACCGCTTGCCGGTATGCTGAGCGCGTTTCAGCAGATTGATAGCCCATGGATTGCCTTTTCTGCCTGTGATACGCCTTTTATTCCTGGTGATTATATTATGCGTCTCTGGCAGCAAAAGCAGCACGCGCCAGCCGTTTGGGTTCGTTCACAGGAACGCGACCATCCCGCGTTGGCCTTGATTCATCGCCAGATAATGCCGGAACTGGCGCGTTATCTGGCTGACGGCGAACGCAGGGTAATGCATTTTTTACAGCACGTTGGTGGTCATGCGGTGCAGTTTAACGATGGCGAGCACGCATTCGTTAACGTTAATACCCCGGAAGAGCTGGCGCGTTATGAGAGGAACAATTAGATGTTACCGATACTGGCTATCGCCGCCTGGAGCGGAACCGGGAAGACAACGCTGCTTAAGCAGCTTATTCCTTTATTAAAAGAACAAGGGGTTCGTCCAGGGCTGATTAAGCATACGCATCATGATATGGATGTAGATAAGCCGGGCAAAGATAGTTATGAATTACGCAAAGCAGGTGCCGATCAGGTATTAGTGGCCAGCCAGCAACGCTGGGCATTAATGACCGAGACCCCCGATCAGGAAGCGATAGATTTTAATTTCCTGATAAGTCGGATGGATTCGCGTTCGTTAGATTTGATTCTGGTCGAGGGATTTAAAGATGAGCCGATCCCGCGCATAGTTTTATGCCGCGATCGTAGCGAGGAAGAGATAAAACCATTACTGGACGCGCACGTTATCGCTGTCGCCAGCAACCGTTCGCTTGATGTTTCGGTACCTTTGTTAAACCTGAACGATCCAGTAGAGATCGCAAAGTTTATCGTAAGGTGGCTAGAAGGCGGTGACTGAACAGGTTTAACCACCGATGTCTGGCGCAAGCTTTATGAAGCGGCGGGCAGGTTCTTTAAGTCGCCGGGAAGGAAGATCACAAAACAGGCGGTGGCATGTCCACAAATCCACCGTTTTTCCACCGGACCGCAGACACGAAAAAGCCCCAGCTTTCGCTGAGGCTCCGTCGTTGTTTTGATGCCTGGCAGTTCCCTACTCTCGCATGGGGAGGCCCCACACTACCATCGGCGCTGCGGCGTTTCACTTCTGAGTTCGGCATGGGGTCAGG